>NZ_JBAQXC010000309.1:0-9621 GCF_049299235.1 Rhodococcus sp. (in: high G+C Gram-positive bacteria)
AAATCACGCCGGTACGTGACTCGGCCGCGAACCGGTGGTGACAGGAGGTCTTCGCGTGTCGCACGTCGGCCCCGACATCGCAACTAGTAGTGCACCTACGGATGCGCGTTAGCGTTCCGCTGGGCAACGCCCCCTGGTGTTCTTGGTTTACCGCGGTAAATTTGCTGGCGGATCAGTGCCGCACGACCCCGAAAAGCTTCCGGTCATGTACACCTCGGATCGAAAGAGGACCTTCTGACCAAGGTGCTGCCGGAGTTGGATTTCCGCGACGCATGACCACCTAGTCAAGGATTCGTCCAGCAGCCTCTACTGTTGTCGTGCCCGAGTGCGTCAACAGCACAGGAGCGGTTCCGTTCCGACATGGTGGTTTACCACGGTAAACCACGCGCAGGCCACTATCCGATGCCCTTCTGGAACGTGGCGGAGAGTCGATCTACTTGCGTGCAACGGTCTATTGTTTACCGCGGTAAACGATTCCGATGACCGCTCCGTCGCTCCGAAACCTATGGGTCGTCGTCCTGCCTACACCCACAGCGCGTCATTGAATCGTGTGCATTCGCATTCTGTTGGTGGTGTCGAAGGATCGAATCAGGGCCGAGTCCAATGCCTCTGCCGACCGGCTGATCCCGCACCCGACCAGAATCTTCATGGGTTCGCGGCCATGCTGCACACACCGGATGTCCGTGGTCTACCGCGGTAAACCACGGAGATGGATGCCGACGGGGTTAGTTGCTCAGGTCCGGTATCGGCGCGGAACCGCGCTTCTCTTTCGCTCGGTTTACCGCAGTAAACCGCACCATGCTCGCGGTGGATCGACTACGCCCGGAGTTGCCTAAGTTTGGAGCCGGATGACGGTCGGCGTCGCGCGAGCCGTCAGTTTACCGCAGTAAACGCTGTCGCCGCCCGGAAATCGTCGAGTGCATCCGTACGATGGGCGAGGACCTCGTAGAAGTTCTGCTATCGAAGTGTCACGAGTAGGAACGTAGAGAAACGTAGTCGGGAGTGTGTTTGCCGCGGTAAGCAGAATGAGGGCCTCTCATCGCCGCCTCATCGGCACCGACTTCCCGAGCGGCGACCCTTCGTGAGGACGATGCCTACCGCGGATGACGGCCGGTTTACCGCGGTAAACCATCGCGGCGACGAGCGTCTTCGTGCGGCTCCGGCTGAAGGTGCCGTGGGAACAGGACTGTCACGGTTTCTGGCTACATCCTCGTGGTAGGCAGATGCGACGACCGGATACCGTTGCGATCTTGAAGGCACGGTCGTTGCCTGCCTCAATGGGGGACCATTGGCGATGGTTTACCGCGGTAAACGCATTGGTGGCTCGTGGAGATGCATGCGTCGAGATGGGATCCCTGAAGAGCTCCACGTCGGGCCTGAGTGAGCAAGTCTGCCTGATGGCTACTGCGGTAAATCGGAGGAGCGGCAGCCGAAGCTGAGGATGGATGTTCTCGGATCTAGCGATCCAACTCGACTCCGGGGCAGAGTAGGACTCGCGACGTCGCGAGCCGAATCCGCTCACCGCAGCATTCGGCGGAACCCGACGAGGGAAAGTTCAAGTCGAGAGTATGCGGTTGGTCTACGGCGGTAGCCACGTCGAGGATGCCGACCTTGATTTGTCAACTGACGACGCGGTGGTGGGTGCGGGTTGGGACGCGCCAACCCCGTCAAGTCCGTTACCTCCCGTTCGTGATTGGTTGTGCCTCCACATAGATTTCCGAAGTGTGCGAGTGTGTATCGCGGGGCCTCCAGGAGGCGGGCACGGGGGCTGAGGTGGAAGTCCGGTGCCAACTCGATCCGACAGGCGGGTCAGGTGTTTACCACGGTAAACCGGGGGAGGGGCATCCTCTGATTCGGTGCTCTCGCGCACCGCGACCACAGACGATGGGCCTGAGGCGTGAACTGGAGCGGTGATCCGCAGCAAACCTGCAGACTCGGTCGAGGGTAACCCCATGTACAGCTGTCCTTGCCGCAATGCAGAAGCGCTCCTTTGGTTTACCGCGGTAAACCACGCTGAGGATGTCGACCTCTACCTGTCGACCTCACGAACCGGTGGTGTTCCCGATTCGGATGTGCCAGCCGCGTTGAGTCCTTTCACCCCCCGCTTATGACGGCTTTTCGCACCGGCTACATGAGCACCCCCCGGCTTCTGTGGATGCGGGGGCGCAAAGCTGAGGACGAAGCGCTCCCCGAGTCGGAGCCGGAAATTTGGTCTGGAGTTTGCCGACGGGATATCGAGAATGGTGCCGGGTTGGCGCATCGGGCCCGGTACTGCAGTCGCTTCGCTGCCGGTGGATAAGGCCAGCAGGGGCATGGATGAGGACCAGTCTACCGCGATGAACCGGCTACTCTCCTCGCACTGCCACGCCACTTGGGTAGGGAAACTGCCGTCCGGCAGTTGATCTCGGACGGTGCATGTCGCGCGCATACCCAGCACTGGACTGTAGAGGAAAGGTATGGACTATGCAGTGACGTGTTCTAGGACGACGTCGCTCGACGGGATAGAGCGCTTGACGGCAAGAACCGATCCCGTCGGGAACGGTTTCGTGCGCTGTTCGGCATCCTCGCGCGTGTTCCCGGATGCGCACTCGGCCCTGATCGGTTCCATCGTTCAGGGTATAGCTCAGATCCTGAGCAAGATGGGCCCCGAGCGGGATCGTAACCTGTGAGGATCTGGCGCGAACTGGGAAGTATCCGGGGTCAGGAGCATGTCTCGGTGGACGCTGCGAAACAAGCAGGCGCACTTGCGAGACGGACGACGTAGGGGTGGTCGACTCAAGCAGTCATCGTCGCCTTCCCATGGGGAGTCACAGTGTACCGGGGTATACCGATGGAATGCCTTCCTGCGGTCGAATCGTGGTGTCAGGAGACCATCGATGGGGACGACGTGCTCACCTTTGGAAGTACGTCGGGACGGCCAGGCCACCTACTCATTTTGGTAGCACAAATACGTGCTTTGTGAGCGGCGGACACGATATGCGTCTGATCCACACTGACAGATATACGTCACTGTGACGAAATAACCGAAGGTAAACCCAGGGTCGAGATTCGTTGGGGGTAGGCCGAAGCGGTCGTGCGGCACACTTTGCCGCAGATTTCGCCACGACACGCCGACAGGTTCGAGAAATTTTTGGCGCCAAGGAGATTGAATATCAGTGCGGGGGAGTATCGTCGCGGCCCCATCGTCCGCGCCCGGGGCGACTCGCCACCCACTCGTCCACGGTCTCCGGAAGCCAGCCCAGCTTCGGTCCGATCTCTGCATCTGCTTCTGGCAGAACACCTTTGCGTAGATAGCCCTTCGCCGTGTTGTATGCAATCCCAACACGGTCAGCGAACTCGTGCAACGTCAGGTATCGGACCATGCTCGGGATCATACTGGCGAGTTGCACAATAGACCCGGGCGGATCTATTGTGCAGAGTGTCGTAGTCCACGAAAATTGGTCTCAAACCTATTACAGTGGAAGCGCAATCGCCGCCTCGATCGGAACGTGGTGGTGCAAGTCCGAAGTAGCCCCGCGAGGGGTGAAGCATACGGAGGTAACCCAATGACTGTGCACGTCATGCTCAACCAAAAGGGTGGAGTCGGAAAATCCACCCTGACAATGAATCTCGCCGCAGTAAAAGCGGATGTCCTTACCTCCGGTGACGATGACGACGTGCAGTCGCCTGTCGCAGCGATCTCCGTCGACCCTCAGGGCTCCGCGGTATGGTGGGCCTCCCGCGTCGAAGAACTCCCGTTCCTGATCGACCAGGTCCACGACAACCTCGAGGTGCTGCGCAACCTCGACAAACTCCCCGGCATCAAACACGTCTACGTCGACACCCCCGGCTGGATCGACCTGTCCGGCAACGACGACGGCACCGACGCACTCGGCGCCGGCACCTCCGGCGACGCCCTGCGAGCCGTCCTCGAAGTCGCGGACCTGGTAATCGTGCCGATCGAACCCGAACCTTTGTGCTTCGACCCGACCGCCCGCACCATCAAGCAGGTCCTCGAACCTCTCGATAAGAAATTCATTGTCGTGGTGAACAATTGGGATCCGCGGGACGGCAAGGTCGACCTGGATCAGACTCGAGAGTTTGTCCAGGCCAACGGTTGGCCTCTCGCCCGGACCGTAATCCGGCACTACAAGGTGCACACCCGCGCCGCCGCGGAAGGCCGGGTAGTCACCGAGTACGAAGCCAACCGGGTCTCGTTGCAGGCCCGCGAGGACTTCTACAAACTCAGCCTCGAACTCGCGGACGGCGGCCGCTGATGGCCCCGAAGGGTGGTCGGGCGAACTTCGCGTCGCTGGTCGGTGCGGTCGGGGACAACTCGCCGGTCGACCGCAAGCGCACCGTCGCCCCCAAAGCCGCCACCACGCAGCCGGTCAGCACCGAGCCGGTCGACGGGCAGTTCTTGGCCGATGTGCCGGTCGCCGAGCTCGTCGCCAACCCACGTAACCCCCGCGATGAGGTCGGTGACCTGTCGGAACTGTCGACCATCACCGAACGGCAGCTCCAGCCCGGCACCGCGGTCAGCCGGGCCGCGTGGCTGAAGCTGTGGCCCGAGGACGAGGCCGAGGTCGGTTCCGCGAAGTACATCGTGGTCAACGGCAACCGGCGCCTCGCGGCAGCGGTGAAGTACGGCCGCCCCGGTCTCGATGTCGTCATCCGGGACAGCATCGCTGTCAACCGGGGAGAAATCCTTTGGGCGGCGACCAGCGAGAACATTGACCGACGCGACTTCGATGTTCTCGAAGAGGCCAAGGCCGTCGAGCTGATGGTGACCGAGTTCGGTAGCGCCGATGCCGCGGCGACGAAACTCGGTCGCTCCAAAGGCTGGGTATCGCAGCGCCGCGCCCTACTCAAACTCGCGCCGGAGCTGCAGACTGCGCTGCGGGCGGGGGATCTCGCGATTCGGCATGCCCGCTCGCTCGCGAGGGTGCCGCTCGAGGAACAGGTCGCCGCGTGGGAGGCCGCACAGAACCCGGACACGGATCAACCCGGGTCGGGGTCGACCGATACCCAGCCGAACGCGTCCGATCGGAAAGACCCCGACGGATTACCAACGGCCGAACCCGCAGACAAAGTGGTGCAGGCCCTGAAGAAGTTGGCGGTCGATCCGGGGGTCCTGGCAGCCGCGGCGCGCAGGCACTACACCAATGCCGAACTACACGCCCTCATTGACGCTCTCGGTCCGCACTGACCGACCTTCGTATATGGACCGGATCATCCCGCGGCCAACCGGATTCGCACCGGTCTGTCGCGGGATGATCCACCGCAGCAACCTCCGAACCAGCGCTGTCGATCGCGCTGCGCGGACTGGACGCGGCCACACTCTCATGCGAATCCTTGCGGAGCCCCGATGAGCAGAAACAACGAACAGTTCACACTCTTCGATATCGAACCCGAACCCGCGCATGACATCGAACACACCGACGTGCCCGCCACACCCGGTGCGCCAGCACCCGCCGAATCGGACCGGATCGATACTGATCCAAAAGACCCTGACCCCGCTGAACCTCGCGCCGTGGTAGACCCGGCCGGGATCCTTTCACCCACCAAAACAGACACAGACACAAGCGAAACCAGCGACGACACCGGAATAACGACAGGGACCGGAAACACCGGCCCGAAACCCTGGGAATCCCTCCCCCCAAGCACCGACGCCGACGGTCACGCCCTCATCGTCACCGCAGAAGCCACCTACAGCCCCTCCGGCGCACGACTGACCGGCCCGGTCGACACCATCGACAAACTCGACAAACTGATCCACTGGGCGGCACTGACCCCGCACGGACTCACCGCCCAGGTGTGGTTCGTCGGCATCGACTCCTGCGCCCGCCTCGGCTGGGAGATCGACCCCGGCAGCGAAGACGACGTCGACGACCTCGAACAGCTGCGCCAGCGCGCGGCCGCGGACCTCACGCAGGCCGTCGCCGCGACCCTGCCGCCGCTCATCGCCGCGGGGTGGGAGCTGCGCGGCGATCCGGGTTTCGTCGTGCACCTCACACGCCAGGTCGGCAAGGCCACCCAGATGGTGGACCTGATCCTCGAACCGTACGTGTGGACGTACTGGAACAAAGACTTCGGTTGGGGTAACCGCGTCGGTGACATGGGCATCCTCGGATCACCGACCGCCGGCACCTACCTACCCGACGACGACCTGCCCGCCGCCCGCGAGCTCGGCCGCCGTCTGGCCTGGTCCGCCCGACATCTCGGCACCCTGCCCGGCCCCACCCCGGCCCGCACTGGGGCCGCGATCTTGGACAAGATCCGCCGCGAACGCACTCAGACCGGCAAGGGCATCGTCGTGACCGCCGCGGGTCCGGTTCCGCCGATCGACGGCGGGCCCCGCGGTGACCTGGAGCCGGCCGCCGGTTGGTCCCGGATGCCCGACGACGATGATCTCGACGGGGTGTCCCGGCTGGTCACGATCGACCAGCGCGCCGCCTATTTGGCGTCGGCCGGGATGCTCTCGTTCGGGTACGGCCGAGTGCGCAACCTGGTCGGCGCCGATGCCGCCGACGCAGCATCAACCGACAAACTCCCCTTCGGGATCTGGCGTGTCACCCTGCCCGCGGCAGACCAGTACGCGCTGCCCGGCAAGCTGCCGTTGCCGCACCCGGCGATGCTGCACGACCAGCCGGTACGGACCTGGATCACGACGGTGAGTCTGGAAGGGTTGTGCGCGCCGGTGGCCGACGGCGGGATGGGCCTGGACATCGACGACCTCGACGTCACCGACGCGTGGGTCTACGAAGAACAGGGCCGGGCTCTCGACAAGTGGGCGAAGGTCCTGCGCGAAGCCCGCACCGTCGCGGTCGAGACCGGGGACGTGGCGATGAAACGCTTCCTCGGGGCCTGCTACAAGGGCTACGTCGGGCGGATGGTCAACCCGGACATGTGGACCGCCACCCGGATGCAGCATCATCACCAGCCGTTGTGGCGGGCGGCGATCATGGCGCATTGTCGGTGGCGGGGGCGCCGGGTCGCGATGCGCATCGCCCGTGAGACCGGGCGTTGGCCGATCCGCACCATGACCGACTCGTGGGTGTATCTGCTGGGGGAGGGGCAGGACATCGCCGACGACAGTACGGCTCTGGGCAAGATGAGCGTGGAAAAGCAGGTGGGGCTGACGGACGAGATGATTCTGGCGTTCGCGTCCGCCGAGACCACCCACGAGATGCGGTTGGCGATCGCCGCGGCCTACGGTACCGACACCGACGAGGGGGAGTAGATGGCGCTGCATTTGCCGAAGCCTCGGTCGAGGTCCGTGCCGCAGAGGACGACCGGTCTCGACGGCATGAAGGTGACGGTTTCGGCTGCGGCGGCCGACGGTATCGCCAAGTCGCAGGAAACCAGTAGTGGTCTGGCCGGTCTGACGTCGAAGGTGTCGGTCAAGCAGTTGCGGAGCGAGATCGGTGACGACGGGTTGTGGCAGGCCGCGATCGACGCCGGCCGTACCTCGCCGTCGGGCCGGACGTTGCGCCGGTGGGCGCAGCAGAATCGCATTCCCGATGCGCGGACCGCGGAGTTGGCGCAGCGCCGCGCCGCGATCGCCCGTCTCGGTGGTGTGAACGCCGTGGCGCAGAAGATCGGTCGCAGTCCGTCGTCGGTGCGCAAGTACCTGTCGGGTAGGACCAACGAGTTGCGCAACGACGCGAAGTCCAAGCTCAAAGCCGCGAAGGCGACGGACATCATGCGCAAGGCCGGTGTTCTCAAGCCCGACGGGACACCGAAGGTCGCCACGATCCGTGTTACCGGGCGGGTGCACGTGCGCAACGGTGACGAAGTTGGGTACGACTATCGCACTCGCACCTTGGACTTCGGGAACTCCGACGTCCCGTTCAGTGCTGAAGAGTCGCAGGCGTTGGCTGCGGCGTTGGCCAACGATGATCAGGCTCGGGTGGTGGCGATCCTCGAGCGTCATGCCACCCTAGACTATCCGGAGAACAAGGGGTTCGATGTTTACGGGGACCAGTTCGGATTCCACTTCGATGTCATCGACAAGCTCGACGTCACCTGGCACTGAATTGAGCTCGCGATGAACCACTGTCGTACTCGGTTCTACGTTTGCAGTCGACAGATCCTGCGGAGCGCTGGGATGTAATTTTCGTGACGATCGGTGAGCATCTGGCCGAACCGTACGCCGGGACGCACGGACGCAGATTTCTGCAATTGTCTGCAGCCAATTTGCCGTTGGACCTGCAAGCCCGCCCACACACTGACTGGGTAAGGAAGTCGGGTTCGCAATTTCGTTGTCCGCCGACTACTCACACAATTCTGCTACGCCGCCAGATCGAGACGACAGGATCGAGGGACGTTGCCATCCCGACCGCGATACGAAATAGCGCGTGAAATACGTGAGTAGGACGATCTCCGCATGTCACTGGCGATCAGCGTCGGAGCCAGAAAATTGGTCGGTCGGACTGCGTAAAAATGGCGATCGAGGATGGTCTCGGTTGCACAATCAGAGAACGCCATCATCCAGAAGTCGTTGACCGAGACCTCAACAAGATCGACCCGCATCGTGTCAACCAATTAGCGGAAGGAGCGGGATAAATCGGTGTGGGCACAGACAGCTGCGACACCGCAGCCTCGCCACGGCGACCTACGGTCACACCGAGCGACGCTTGATCCGCGCCGGCGGCGGCGACTCGAACGGTTAACGAATCGAGTCGCACAAGTGTGAACTCGCCACTACAGCCGATCCGTACCGCGCCGACGATCACGTACCCACTGTGATCACCGAATGAGTCGACCACAGAAGGTGCGGTGAAGTCGATGGCGGTGCATCTATGACCATCCGGATGCGGGTGGACGGAGCAGAAAAAGTCCGTCCTCACGATCAGGTTGTGTCCGTTCCTATCGCCCTCGAATTTTGCCGTTGCGCCGAATTCAGGAGCAGAGAATGCGGCCAATCTGAACGCCACTATCGTGCCAGCGCAGATCCAAGTGGACTTTGTGGAGATTGCCAGAGCACGGTCCGTCTCAGGGGGTGCGGCGAGGTTCGTGGCTAGGGCCTTCGCGAGAGCTGTCGCGAGAGCCGTCGCCAGGGCCGTCGCGAGAGCCGTCGCGAGAGCCGTCGCGAGAGCCGTCGCGAGAGATACTTCCCAATGTGTACCTTTTCGCGGCCTCGAACCGGGTCAAATGCCAGGTCGGGTGCCTAAAATGGGTCGCACGTGGACCTCAGTCCGCACCGCGGCGTCGCGAGACCCGATGCGGCTCCGTGGCAACCCCCAGAGCACCTCCGGAGCACCCACAAAGCAGATGCCAGAGGTCCGTATAGAGCAGGATCCATTGCTGACGTACTGGAACTGTGGGGGGTGCCCCGACACCGACTGCGTGGCGCACATCGCAGCGGCACCACAACCTCCACGCGAATCCGATGCTTGGCGTACCGCGTGTTTTCCTCGAGCGGGCGTAGCCTCAGCGCACACGGATTGTGGCATTGCGGGAGCGAGGAGAATTACCGCGAGATCGTCGACCGGTGCGGTGAGCCGGACTCTGTAAGAGTGCATCTGAAAACTCCGGGTCGAGGGTCAAGCAGAACGGGCAAGCCGACGTGACATCGTGGCGATCATCGCGACGTGGACCATCGCCTCATGATGATCGGGTCGGGTCTCGTAATCCCGG
>NZ_JBAQXC010000310.1:0-32031 GCF_049299235.1 Rhodococcus sp. (in: high G+C Gram-positive bacteria)
TCTTCGGTGGTGTGCACGTCGATCGGTGCGAGTTCGACGGTGGTGACGTCGGCGCCGTCCTTGACGGCGGCGATGGCTGCGGGCAGTTCGTGGTTCGCGGCACCGAGCACACCATCGCGCAGACGGCGCATCGGCACGGTGAGGGTGCGACCGACGAGGAGCACGATGACGAGGGTGACCGCGAGCATCGTGACGACGATGATGCTGTCGCGGATGGCCGCGGACCGGGCCTCCGACGTCAGCCGGTCCAGCGTCGCGGTCATGCGGTCGGTTGTCACCGCGATGAGGTCCAGATACGGCTGGGCCGAGGCGACCATCGTGGAGCGCACCTCTTCGCCGGCTGCCGGGGTCGGGACGAAGTTCGTGATCAGGTTGCGCCGCTTGTCGATACTGGCCATCATGCCGTCGATCTGACCGGTGTCGACGGAGCTGCCGCGCAGCAGGCCGAGCGTGGACTGCTCGAGATCCAGCGCGTCGAGAGCAAGCATCTGGCCGGCGTCCGGATTCGTCGCGAAGACGCCGAGTGCGGTCATCTGGTCGAGCATGGGCCGCTGCGCATTCCATGCGTTGAGCGTGTTCGTGCCGTCGTTCAGAACCTCGGTGTTCTCGGTGAGGTCGAGCAGCGCACGGTAAGTCGCCGCGCATCGTGTCAGGAAGTCGACCGTGCGCGTCTTCAGTTCGGCACGGGACATGGTGCCGCCCTGGATCGAGTTGTAGAGCGTCAGGCCGTCGTCGAGAAGTGCGCCCAGGTTCTCGTTGACTGCGGGATCGAGGTCACCCTCGCTGGCGAGATTGCGGGCCCTGGCGATCGCCGAGTCGATCATCTCGGGGGTGATGGGGGAAGTGTCGAGCCCGAGGCTGGCCGCGGTCGACTGGCTGACGACGACGTTGGAGAAGTCCAGCAGCGCCGGGATGACTTCCATCTGCTCCGACAGCGAACTGAATCGGCGTGTTTCGTCGACCTGTGCCGACACGCGCAAGGCGCCGAGTGCGATTGCCGCGAGTAGTGGAATCACGAGTACGACGGCGAGTTTGTACGACAGGCGCCAGTTCATCAGATCGAGGGACTGGCTCTTTCGTTGCCCCATTGTGGTTGCGTCGTCCTTCCCGGTGATGCGACTCGGGGTAGGCGGGATGAGCGCACCCTTCGGCATACAGGTGCCCGTTATACAGGACGACAATGACTGTTGTACATACGAACGGTATGTCCCGTTCGATGACCTCGTAAAACCCACTTTCGTGGGCATATGATGCTCGTCACTTTCGGTCGAGTGTGCAGTAGATCGCGCCCGTGCCCGGTCTCGCTGATCTTCGCTGTGCGCCGGGTACCGTTGCGCGAGACGAGGACACGGGTTGCCGACGTGTACTCGAAGGGAACGCGAGCGGTCGGTCCAGGTCCAAAATGTCCTGTAACACTATGTTGACGACGCTGCCGTGTGCGCAGTCGGCGACGGTGTCCTCGTGTGCGCAGTCGGCGACGATCCGGTCGATTCCGGAGCGGGCGCGGGCACGGACTGCATCCTCGTCGAGGAAGTCGGGCAGCAGGCCCGCGCGGATCCGCGCGAACGATTCGGGGGCAAGCTCGCGGGCGAGGTGCAGCGGAATTCAGTGGTCGACATCACAGTCTCATTCGGCGAGATCGACGATCTGCCCGACGGACAGAATCAACTGTCGCACCGACTCGGTGCCATGAGCGCCGGGCGCTCGTTCGGTGGGTTGCGGTGTTCCACGTGAAACACCGAACCGATCACGGCCCGCGTCAGTATTCGCGTGGTTTGGGTCCGCGTGGTTTGGCGAGCGGGAACGCCAGCGACTCGCGGATGCTGCCGCCGGTGATGAGCATGACGATGCGGTCCACACCCATCCCCAGCCCGCCGGTGGGGGGCATCGCGTGTTCGAGGGCCTGCAGGAAGTCCTCGTCCAGTTCCATCGCTTCCTCGTCGCCGACCGCCGCGAGCAGTGACTGTTCGGTCAACCGTGCCCGCTGATCGATCGGGTCGGTCAATTCGCTGTAGGCGGTCCCCAGTTCGATCCCCCACGCGACGAGATCCCATTTGGCGGCGACCCCCGGCTTCGTCGGGTGCGGCCGGGTCAGCGGCGACGCCGACGTCGGAAAGTCGGTGTAGAACGTCGGGAACTCGGTGCGTGACTCGACGAGATGTTCGTACATTTCCTGAGCGGTCGCGCCGGCATCCCACGCCGGGTTGTAGGGGATCTCTCGGTCGTCACACAGTCGGCGCAGTTCGTCCACCGGTGTACTCGCGTCGACCTCGACACCGAGCGCCGTGGAGATCGCGCCGTGGAAGGTTGTGACCGGCCACTCGCCGGAGATGTCGACTTCCACCGGCTTCCCGTCCGGGCCGGGCCGGATCAGGATCTCGCGACCGTGCGCGGCGACCGCGGCATGCTGAACGAGTTCGCGGGCCATCACCAGCATCTGCTCGTAGTCGCTGTGCGCTTCGTACGCCTCCAGGATTGTGAACTCGGGGTTGTGCTTGAAATCGGCGCCCTCGTTCCGGAACACCCGGCCGATTTCGAAGACCTTCTCCATGCCCGCGACGCACAGCCGTTTGAGATACAACTCCGGAGCGATCCTCAGATACAGGTCCAGATCGTAGGCGTTGATGTGAGTGACGAACGGGGCGGCGTTGGCCCCGCCGTGCACCGACTGGAGGATCGGAGTCTCGACCTCGAGGTAGCCGCGCGCTCCGAGTTGATCACGGAGGGACCGGACGACGGCGCTGCGTGCGACGAGCAGCCGGCGCGCCTCGGGGTTGATCGCGAGGTCGACGTAACGTTGCCGCACCCGCGCCTCGGGATCGACGAGACCCCGCCACTTGTCGGGCAGCGGGTGCAGGCACTTGCCGTCGAGACGCCAGTCGTCGACCAGCAGTGCGATGTCGCCGCTGCGGCTGTGTCCCATCGTTCCGGTCACTTCGACGAGGTCGCCGAGATCGAATGCGAAACGCCGGCCGTTCACGGCGCTTCGATCGACGAGAAGTTGAACGTCCCCGGACCAGTCCCGCAGCACCGCGAACAGCACACCACCGAAATCGCGGATGCGCAGCAGCCGACCGGCGATACGGACCGCGGTTCCGGCCGGTGCGTCGTGCGCAGCGATCACGGTGTGGGTGGGGCGCACCGCCACCGGATACGGATCGACACCCGCATCGGCGAGCTGTGTCAGCTTCGCCATCCGTACCCGCACCTGTTCGGGTCGGCGGAGCCCGACGGGAATGCTCCCGGTGGTGTCGACCGCGATGTCCGTGTCGGTGGGGGCGCTGCCGTCCTCGTGCAACATTCCGGAATCGACGAGCGAGTCGGGGGCATGATCGTGGGTTCCGGTGTGATGGGCGGCTTTTCGTCGGCCGATGCTGGGTGCGGTCAGGAAGCCTTCGGCGATTGCGGACGCGATACCCACGCGAGGAAGTTCACGGTTCTCACGGAAACACAAGTATCGGGGAGCCCAGTGGGGGTGATATTTGAGGTTGGAACGGTACAGCGCCTCGAGTTGCCACCAGCGCGAGAAGAACAGCAGGATCGACCGCCACAGGCGCAGGATCGGGCCGGCCCCGATGCGCGAACCCTCCTCGAACACCGACCGGAACACCGCGAAGTTCAACGAGATCCGGGAGACGCCGAACTCGGCGCCGTGGGTGGCGAGCTCCGAAACCATCGTCTCCACCACACCGTTCGGTGCAGTCGGGTTGCGTCGCATCAGATCCAGCGAGGCACCGTCGGTGCCCCAGGGCACCAGCGACAACAGCCCGACGACCTCGCCGTTCGCCCGCGCTTCGACGAGCAGGCAGTTCCCGTCGAGCGAATCGCCGAGCCGGCCGAGCGCCATGGAGAAGCCACGTTCGGTTTCGGTGTCGCGCCACTCGTCCGACAGCCTGATCGCCTCGGCCATCTCGTCGCCGGTCAGGTCGCGGTGTCGCCGGATCTGTACCGTCACACCCTGTTTCCGGGCCCGGTTCACCGCTTGACGGACCGGGCGCATCTCCCGGCCTGCGAGCGTGAACTCGGCCGTGCGCAGGATCGCTTCGTCGCCGAGTTCGAGTACCGACAGCCCGGCCCGACGGTATGCCGTGGCACCGGCTTCGCCGGCTCCCATCACCGCGGGCGCCCAGCCGTAACCGCGGGCCAGAGCGAGCCATTCGTCGATCGCGTGCGGCCACGCCTCCGGGTTGCCGATGGGATCGCCGCTGGCCAGGCATACGCCGACCTCCACCCGGTAGGTGACCGCTGCCTTCCCACTCGGGGCGAACACGACCGCTTTGTCGCGGCGGGTCGCGAAGTAGCCGAGCGAGTCGTCGCCGTCGCGGTCGAGCAGACCGCGGATCGCGGATTCGTCGCTGCCGGTGAGCGCGTTCGCCGAACGCTGCGAGCGGAACAGCACGACGACCGCGGCGAGCACCGCGAGAGCGCCGAGCAGTCCGAGCAGGGTGTTGACGAAACCGTGTGGGCGACCACTGAATTGGTCGTTGTCGAGAGCGGTCAGTGCGGTCACCCGGTTGAACGACCACAGCAGTCGTTCGTCGCCCGGTAGCGAGCCGGGAAACAGTTCGACCAGACCCCAGCCGATCAGGGTTGCGAATGCGAGTCCGGCGACGAGCACCCCGAGTGCTTTCCATACCGCTCCGCGCCGGACCCGCGTGTAGAACTGCGGGTATGCGGCGATGAGGATCGCGACGACGGCGACATGCACGACGAGTGCGACAGCCGCGGCGGGGTCACGGTCGGTGACCGCGACGAGCGCGTTGACCATCGCGAAGGCGATCAGATAGACGGTCAGGATCCACCAGGCGATGCGTTTACGTCCGGCCAGTGCCGCCGCGAGCAGACCGAGAACCAGCGCGTACGAGAGGCTGGTGTCCGGTGAGTCGAAATAGTAGGTGTCGATGTATTCGCGGGGTACATGGATCCAATACCGCAACGTCGGCGAGATCGACCACAACGCCACCAGCACGGCGAAGACACCGAGAGTCGTTCCGGCCACATGCGGAACAGAAGAGAATCGCCCCCCTGCGCCGGTGGCAGGGAGGCGGGAGGATACGGCCGGTGGGGCCGTGACATCCGCAGGCATGACCACGACGTTAGCCGTGCGCCCAGGAGCAGACCGGGAAAATGACGAATCGGACGCGGTGAAGGTGGGCGCCGCAGCGGTGCCCACCTTCGTTGTCACCGCGAAACACCCGGTCAGGTTCTGCTGCGGCCGGTGACGAGTTTGACGAGGAACAGCAGGATGCAGGCACCCGCCAGGCAGGTCAGGAAGCTGAAGAACCAGCCGGCGCTCTCGACGTCGACGCCGAAGAGACCGAAGACCCAGCCGCCGATCAAGCCGCCGATGACACCGACGACAATGTTGAGCAGGATGCCCTGCTGTGCGTCGGTCCCCATCAGTTTCGAACCGATCCAGCCGGCCAAGCCGCCGATGATGATCCAGGCGATGATACTCATGGGCAACATGGTGTGATTCTCCTTGTTTCGCTAGCTGTGTCCCGCCGATGAATTTCTCGGAACCGATTGTCGATATACCCCGAGTGGACGGTGATATACCTTGCTGCGCAGGGTTGTCCGGCCGGGTGCGGGTTCAGGCAGTGATCATCATCGACGCCATGAAGATGCACGCGGCAGTGGCGAGGGCGACGAGGATACCGAGAGGCGCAGATTGGGTCAGCAGGGCAGACGGAATTCCGGTGGCACCGACGCCGACGAGGGCCAGCGTCCCGAGAAAACCGAACGGATGGCCTGCGGTGGCCACAGAAGGTTGCGGACGGACCGTTTTCGACGAGTTGCCTGTATGGGTGTCCAACTCGATTCCCCTTTCGGTGCCGGTCGGTGCCGGTCGGTGATGTCGGCAGAGGTAATGTCGGCGGAGGTGATGTCGGCGGAGCCGTCGCCACGTGTACAACGCGGTGACGCGCCGTACCAGGCGTTCCTGCTCTCTTGCCGAATCGAATACCCCGCCCGCCGCGGGTTCACACCAGGGAGTCGCACACCGGGAAATCGGTTGTGTTCGTGACCGTCCGGCTAGGCAGAGACCTGCCGCAGTGCACGGCGCTCGGTTTCGGACAGCCCACCCCACACACCGTACGGTTCCCGGATGGCGAGAGCATGCTTCAGGCAGGCCACCCGCACCGGGCAACTCATGCACACGGTCTTCGCCGCGATCTCACGTTTGCGCCGGCCGTTCCGAGGTTCTCCGGGCGACGCGTAGAACAATTCCGAATCTTTTCCGCGGCAGGCGGCATTCAACTGCCATTCCCATTCGCTGTCGACCGGCCGTAGACGAGGATTCGGGTAATTGCCGATACGATTGCTGCGCCTGATGTTCTGGGTCATTGCCAAACCTCCGGCTCGAGGGGGAATTAATTCGCACGTTCGAACTGGTGAATACTTCTATGGCATTCGTTGCGCGGATGTCAACCCGTCGAAACCGGGTTTGAAGTGGGTGAACGAGGGTAAGGCACCGCACGAATGTCCGCCCGAGAATTGCCGTCGGCCGGTGGTTGAGATGCCCGACCTATGGGTATGTACCCCGTACCTATCCGAGGAGGAAGCTCGATGAAGAAGATCATTGCCGCCGCACTGGTTGCGTCCGGGGCAGTCCTATCGCTGGCCGCGTGCAGCGACGACGACTCAGGATCCGAATCGGTCACCGTCACCACCACCGAGACCGTCGAGTCGCAGCCCACGACGAGCGAGGAGACGACCACGACCACGACCTCGGTCACGTCCTCGGACCAGTTGGGGCGGTTCGATCAGACCAAGCTGGCAGCATTCGTCGTCGCGTTCCGCACGGGCTATTCGGATCTGTCCGAAGACAGGGACGACGCGAGCATCGAGGACATCGTCATCGCCTCGTGCAACGACCTCGCCAGCGGGGTCAGTGAAGAACAGGTCACCGAGAGGATCGTGATGTTGGCTGCCAACGGGGAAGCGCAGCCGTCTCCCGAGCAGGCCGAACGCATCTACGATCTGGTCACACCTGCCTGCCCGTGACGGTGAAACCTGCATCACTGTGAAACCTGCATCACTGTGAAACCTGCGTCACTGATGAGACCTGCGTCACTGTGGGCCCGCGGAGGAATGAACGACACGGGCGATGGGTATCCGGGAGCATTCCTGGGTATCCGGGGAGCACCCCAAGGGACGGAGATCGACGAACAATGCAGGCCAGGCAGGGTAGCGCGCCGTGGACGGCAGCCCGAAGATCGGTAGTCAGAAGATCGGTCAAGGGTGTATACGCGTGGTACGGGATCTCGTACGCGCGCGGTGACGCCGCGGGGGCGAGCGGGCAACCGCACACGCAGCGAACAGGAGGAACGACCACGTGGATGTAACGGATCCTGAACAGATGTCTCAACCTTCTCCGGTGACGATGGACGTCCACTTCGCCGAAGGCGTCGCGGTACTGCACACCGGCGGTGAGATCGACGTGGTGACCGCTCCGGAGTTCGAACAGAAGCTGACCGAGGTCGCGGCGATGTGCGGCGACGCCGTGCTGGTGGTCGATCTCCTCGGCGTCCAGTTTCTTTCCTCGGCGGGACTTGCGGTGCTCATGCGCACCGCGGACGAACTCGCAGGCAAGACTCGTTTCCTGGTTGTCGCGGACGGGCCTGCCACTGCACGACCGATGAAGCTGGTGGGGTTGGCCGACGCGCTCGAGATCTTCCCGACTGTCGAAGCTGCCCTATCGACCGTATGAACGAGCAGGGAAGAGTGATTGCATCGATGCTGCCGGTGCGGCCTACCAGCGGCCGCGATCGAAGTCTCTTCCTCGACGGAATGCGTGCCGATCTGACCGCACTGACTTCCATACGGCATCGGCTGGCGCAGTTCGCCGGCGAGATCGGGCTGCCGGCGGACACCACCGGCGATGTGCTGCTGGCGACGTACGAGGCTTTGGCCAACGCCGCCGAGCATGCCTATCCGTCGGAGGCGGACGGGACCGTGGATCTCCGGGTAGTCGACCATGTGGACGACGGCGTGCTGTCGGTATCTGTGGTCGATCGAGGATCGTGGAAGCCCGAAGTGGACAACAGCCGTGCGCGCCGTGGACGTGGAGTGCGATTGATGCGCGCCTGCAGCGACGATGTGCGGATCGAAACGGATGACGAAGGAACCCGCATCTACATGCAGTGGAAATATGGAACGGACCACGCGTCTCTACCGGACGTGCAACAGCAGGAGGAATCTTGATGTCGACGACAATTCCTTCGAGTCCGGCAGCGTCCGATCCGGGTGGCTACCCGGCGACCGCGCGCGCGACTCCCACGACTGTGACTCCAACAACGCTGTCGGTGCCGGCGCTGATGGGGGAGCTCCCGGTCATCCGCATGCTCACCGAAGTGGTGGCGATGCACGGCGGATGCACACTCGATCAGGTCTCGGATCTGAAGTTGGCGGTCGACCAGATCTGCACGCTCCTCATCGAGGTGGCCGTGCCCGCGACCGAGATCACCTGCCGGTTCCACACCGGCGGCGGCGTGCTTCGCGTCGAGGTTACCGCGACGACGACCGGACCGTGGGGGCCCGCGCCCGACAGTCTCGAATGGCGAATCCTGGAGGTACTTGCGGACACCATCGCTGCGAGCGAAGTGCTTGCTCCGGACGGGCAGACAACGGAGGCGAGGGTCGAACTGAGCATCGGGATGCCGGCATGACCCTTTCCGAACTCGATTCACGGTCCGGCAGGACCAGTCCGGCGAACACCGGCAGGATCGACGAGGAACAACTGTCGGTGCTGCTCGCTGTGCACCGCCGCTGCCCCGCCGGTTCCGACCGGGCCACCGCCCTCCACTCGCAGATCGTCACCACGGCGATGCCGTTGGCGCAGAACATCGCCCGGCGCTTCGCGGGGCGCGGGGAGGACATGGACGATCTGAACCAGGTCGCCTATGTGGGATTGCTGCACGCGATCGACCGGTACGACCCGGAGAAGGGTCGAGGGTTCGTCGCGTACGCGGTCCCCACCATCATGGGTGAGATCCGGCGCTACTTCCGAGACCACGCCTGGTCTACGCATGTGCCGCGTCGACTCAAGGATCTGACCGTATCCATCAACAAGGTCACCGACGATCTGGCGCAGCGGTTGGGCAGGTCGCCGACGGCGGCGGAGATCGCGGCCGAGATCGGCGCCGAGACCGGCGAGGTGATCGAGACCCTCGCCGCCCGCAGTGCGCATCAGCCTGCCTCCCTGGACACTCCGCTCGACATATCCGGCGACGGTTCGGGTGCAACGCTCGCGGACACGCTCGGCGAGGAGGACAGCGAGCTCGCGAAATCCGAGCGTTACCTCCTGCTCCGACCGCTGCTCGAACGGGTACCCGAGCGCGAGCGGCGCATCCTGATGATGCGGTTCTTCGAAGAGAGAAGCCAGTCGGACATCGCCCGCGAGATCGGTGTCTCCCAGGTGCACGTGTCCCGCTTGCTGGCCCGCACGTTGGCGGACTTGAGGTCTCGGCTGACCGACGAACAGTAAGACCCCGCTACTTCATCGGCATCGGGCTCGGCGGAGCCGCCCCCGGGCCGGACTCGACAGGAGATGAACAACGATGGCCAGGCCAGTTCGAAAAATCATGTACAAGACGCTGTCCACGGCGACCGGTGTGCTCGGCGGGGTGCTGGCCGGAATGGCGTTCCGCCAGTTGTGGACGCGTCTCGGGGCGGGTGAAACACCGCCCGACCCCAAGGATCTGTCCGTATCGAACCGTGAGGTGCTGTTCGCCGCCGCGGTGCAGGGCGCGGTGTTCGCTCTCGTCAAAGCGGCGGTCGACCGTGCCGGGGAGCGCAGTTTCCGGAAGCTGAACGGATAGCGCCGCTCGAAGCGAGTCGACTCAACGTCCCGGTAGGCGCACCACCTGGACGAAGAAGGTGTCGATCTGCCGTACCGCCGCGATGAACTGGTCCAGATCGACCGGCTTCGTGACGTAGGCATTCGCGTGGAGTTTATAACTTCTGAGAATGTCCTCTTCGGCGGCAGACGTCGTGAGGATGACGACCGGAATGTCCGCGAGGTCCGGGTCGGACTTGATCTTCTCGAGCACCTGCCGTCCGTCGTACTTGGGCAGGTTGAGGTCCAGCAGGATCAGGTCGGGGCGGATCGCGTCGGCGAATTCGCCCTTCCGGTACAAGAACTCCAGTGCCTGCTCGCCGTCGCGCACCACGTGCAGGGTATTGCCGACCTTGTTGAATTCGAAGGCTTCCTGGGTCATCAGGACGTCTCCCGCATCGTCCTCGACGAGCAGGACGTCGATGGCATGGGCTGCAGGGTTCACGGTGTCGTTCCTTCTGTGAGCTGGGCGTCTACTGTGGGCCGGACGGCGGGCAGGGTGAAGCAGAAGCGGGCGCCGACGCCGGAATCCGGATCGAGGCCGATGTCTCCACCGTGGTATTCGACGATCTTCTTGCACAAGGCAAGTCCGATTCCGGTGCCCGAGTAAGCCTCACGTGCGTGCAGTCGCTGGAAAATGACGAAGATCTTCTCCGAGAATTCTTCGGGAACTCCGATTCCGTTGTCCTGTACGCATATCCGCCACTGGTCGTCGGTCCGGTCGACGGTGATGGTGACCAGTGGCTCGGTGTCGGGCCGGGTGAACTTGAGGGCGTTGCCGATGAGGTTCTGCCAGAGCATCGACAGCAGTGTTGCGTCCCCGTCGATCTCGGGGAGCCCGTCGGGCCGCTCGATCCGGGCGCCGGATTCCTCGATCACGGAGCCGAGGTTTGCCAGTGCCTTGTCCAGCGGACGGTCCAGCGGGATCCGCTCGAATTTGCTGCCGACCCGCCCGACCCGAGAAAAGGCCAGTAGGTCGTTGATCAGTGCCTGCATGCGGCGTGCGCCGTCGACCGCGAAGTCGATGTATTGGCGTCCCCGATCGTCGAGTTCGTCGCCGTAGCGTTTCTCGAGCAACTGACAGAACGACGCGACCTTGCGCAGTGGCTCCTGCAGATCGTGGGACGCGACGTATGCGAACTGTTCGAGATCGGCATTGGATCGTCGCAACTCCTCCGCCGTCGCATCGAGGTCGCGGGTCTGCGCCTCGAGTTGCCGCTGCCGGTCGCGGACCACGTCCAGTTCTGCGACGATGCGCCGACGCATATCCTCGATGTCGGTGGCGAGGGAACGGATGTCGGCTGGTCCGCGGCCGGCGTCGACCCGATGTTCGAATTCGCCCTGCGCTACGCGACGCGAGGACGCGGACAGCCGGGCGATCGGCTCGGTGACCGCAATGCGCACCAGCACGGCGAAGAAGGCGGCGGCGATCACCAGCACGAGCGCGAGGATCGCGAACACGGTGTTGCGAATCGTACGCATGTGATCGATCTGCGTCAGTGCGTTACTCACCGCCTCGGTCAGGCGCAGATTCTGCTGGTCGAATCCGGCGCGGACGTCGTCGAACAGAATCTTGCCGCCGTCGTAGAACGCCTGATCGGGAGCTCTGCCCTCGAGGAGGGGATCGGCGAAGCCGGACCGCCAGCGCTGTGCCGCCCGCTCGACGGCGTCGAGGTCGGCGAGCAGATCGGGGTGGTCGTCGAGCAGATCCTGGATCCGGCTGGCCGACTGCTCCTCGGTCTGCACGCCGTCGCGATACGGGTCGAGGAACGAAGCGTCCCGGGTGAGTGCGTATCCGCGCACCCCGGTCTCCTGGTTGACCAGCGCGGCCTGCAGTTGGTAGGCGGCCGAGCGGGCGGGCATCAGGCCCTCCGTGAGACTGTCCGTCACCCGGGAATTCGCCGAGAGCGCTGTGGCACCGGCCGCGGCGCCGATGACGACGAGCAGCGTCATGATCGCCAGGACCAGATTGAACCAGCCCTGCACGGTCAATTTGCTGCGGCCGCGGGCCGCCGGAGTCTGCGCCGTCATCTCCGGGACCACTGCACATGAAGGACCGCGACGTCGTCGCTGAGACCGTCGTGCGGTGCGGCGAGCGCCTCCACATGGACGATCAGGGAGTCGACGAATTTTTCTCCGTTGCACGCACTGCCGAGGGAGCGCGCATAGGCCAGCAGTCCCTCCTCGCCCAATCGGTCCGACTCGTCGATCCGCGCCTCGAACAATCCGTCGGTGAACAGCACGAGCGCGGTCCGCTCGTCGACCTCGAGGGTGGTCTTCTGCCAGGTTCCGCTCTGCCTACGCAGGCCGAGGGCGGGGCCGCCCGGCACCTCGAGCCACTGCACCTCGCTCGGCGTGCGCAGCAGAATTCCCGGATGGCCGGCCCGCACGACCTCGATCGAGCGGTGGTCCGCGGCGAGGACCACACTGGTCACGGTGGCGAACACGTGCGATCGGGGTCGTTCGGCGATGAGCACCTGCTCGAGCGTACTCATCGCAGTCTCCGCGTCGACGCCGCTGAGAACCAGTGTGCGCCAAGCGATTCGCAATCCGACGCCGAGTGCGGCCTCGTCGGCGCCGTGCCCGCAGACATCGCCGATCAACACGTGGACGGTACCGTCGCCGCCTTCGACGACATCGTAGAAGTCGCCGCCCAGCAGGCCGCCCGTCCGGCCGGTCCGGTACCGGGTCACCACATCCACACTCTCGCCGCGCAGCAGCGGCACCGGAAGCAGGCCACGCTCGAGCCGGGCATTCTCACGGGAACGCTGCTCGCTCGCTCGCAGCGCGGCGGCCGCGTGTTCGGCGCGTTTACGTTCGATCGCGTAGCGCACCGACCGGGTGAGCAGTTCCCCGTCGACGACACCTTTGACGAGATAGTCCTGGGCGCCTTCGGCCACGGCAGTGAGCCCGGCCTGCTCCTCGGCCAGGCCCGTCATCACGATCACCGGCACGCCGGCGGCGTACCGCTGCACGGCTCCGAGCGCGTCCAGTCCGTGCGCATCCGGAAGGTTCAGATCGAGGACGATGCAGTCGGGCAGTGCTTCGCCGAGGCAGGTATGGGCTTCGTCGAGCGAACGAGCCCAGGTGATGACGAACTCGACGACGGCGTCGGACGCCATCTCCTCCACGAGGACGGCGTCTCCCGGGTCGTCTTCGATCAACAGGATGGTCACCGCAGCCGCCTCGGACCGTCCGAGACCACCGTCGGAATCGAGCACACGTCCTCCTGCAGTCATGGTGCGACGATCACCGGATCCACACGACCCGGTACACGTTTATTAAATACCATAAAACAATCGCTACGTGACCCGACCGTGACCTTCGGCTGTGCGCTCCGCCCGCGCGAGCCTACCCGGCCACCAGATCCGCTCGCCGATCTCGACGGTCAGCGCCGGCACCAGCAGCGACCGCACGATCAGCGCGTCGAGGAGAACACCGAACGCCACGATGAACGCGAGCTGCCCGAGGAACAACAGCGGGATCACCGCGAGCGCCGAGAATGTGGCCGCCAGCACGATGCCCGCCGACGTGATGACACCGCCGGTCACCGTCAGCGCGCGCAGTGTGCCCTCCCTGGTGCCGACCCGGGCACTCTCCTCACGAACCCGCGTCATGAGGAAGATGTTGTAGTCGATCCCGAGAGCGACGAGGAAGACGAACCCGAACAGCGGCACCACCGGGTCCGCGCCCGGGAAATGGAACACGTGATCGAACAGCAGCGACGCCACCCCGAGCGTCGCCGCATACGAGACGAGCACGGTGAGCATCAGCAGCACCGGTGCGACGATCGCCCGGAGCAGCAGGACCAGGATCAACAGCACCACCACCGTGACGACCGGAACGATGACGGTGCGGTCGCGGGTCGCGGTGTCCTTCGTATCGAGATCGACCGCGGTGGTACCGCCGACGAGGGCGTCGGCGCCGGGTACGGCGTGCACCGCGTCGCGGATCCGTTCGACGGTGCGCTCGGCCTCGAGGGAATCGGCCGGATCGGACAAGGTGGCCTGCACCGCGATCCGGCCGTCGACCACGGTCGGGGCACCGTCGGGCCCGGTCACCGGTGCAACGGTGGTGACACCCTCGACCCGGGTCGCCGAGGTGACCGCGTCGAGCGAGTTCTCACGGGCGACGACGACGGTCGGCGAACCGGTACCGGCATCGAAGTGATCGCCGAGAATCTGCTGGCCGGACGACGAATCCGTCTGGAGCAGAAACACATCCGACGACGCGACACCGCTCGCCTTGAACTGCGGCGCCAGCAACGCGAACCCGACGAGGACGATGCCGCACACCATCGCGATGGGCCGGGGATGGGCCCCGACCGTCCGCGAGATCGAACCCCAGAACCGGTGCGCCGCAGCGAGATCGTCGCGGTCCGCATCGGGATCGGCCTGCGGACGAGCCGGCCAGAACGCGGCACGGCCCAGCAGCACCAGCGCGGCGGGCAGGAACGTCATCGACGCGATGAACGACGCGGCAATGCCGATCGCCGCAACCGGCCCGAGCCCTCGGTTCGAGTTCAGATCCGACAACAGCAGACACATCACACCGGCGATCACCGTCGCAGCGGATGCGGCGATCGGTTCCAGCGTCGAACGCCACGCGACGCGCATCGCCTCGTACTTGTCCGCCGTGGCGCGCAGTTCCTCGCGGAACCGCGCGACCAGCAGCAGGGCGTAGTCCGTTGCGGCGCCGAACACGAGAATGAACAGGATGCCCTGACTCTGCCCGTTGAGGGCGATGACACCGGCATCGGCGAGGAGATACACCGCCAGGCTCGCCAGTGCGAGGGCGAACACCGCCGAGACGATCACGACGAACGGCAGGATCGGGCTGCGGTACACGGCGAACAGGATCAGCAGCACCACACCACCGGCGACGAGCAGCAACAACCCGTCGATACCGGCGAACGCGGCGGACAGATCGGCGATCTGCCCGGCCGGGCCGGTGACGTGCACGGTCAGCCCGTCCGGCGGGGAGGCCACCCGCTCACGCAGTTCCTCCACCGCCGTACCGACATCGCTGTCGCTGTCGATCGGCACGATCAACTGGGCGGCCCGACCGTCCTGGGACGGGATCGGTGGCGGACCCACCGACTCGGCGGAGAGAAACGCCAGGTCGTCGGGGGTGATCCCGGATTCCCGCTCGGCGACGACGATGGCGGGCACAGCGCTGGTATCGGTGAACTCCGCGAACAACTGGTCCGCGCGAGTCGACTCCGCCGACGCGGGCAGGAACGCGCTGTTGTCGTTCTGCGCGACCTCACTGAGCTTCCCGGCGAACGGGCCACCGCCCCCGGCGATCGCGAGCCACACGAGCACCAGCAGTGCGGGCAGCAGCCGGCGTAGACGCCGGCCCGGCGGCGTCGGGGTCGTCGTGATCACGTGATTTCTCCTGACGTCGGTGGTCCGCCGCGGCGCGAACCATCTTGCCGGTGTTCGGCGCGAACGGCGGGTATTCGGAGCCGGCCGGAGGCTGGACGGGTGCGCTCGGATTCCGGCATCGGTTGGATGAATCGCGTTAGGGTGTGTCGTGGCCGCCCAACCGTCGTTCCGGGATCGGGTTCACACCGGTCTGGTCGAGGAATTGCGCGCGGCCGGATGCGTGTTCGCCGAAGCGGAAGCGGATGTGCTCACGGCCGAGGCCGACAGTTCGGAGGAACTGGCGGAATTCGTTCGCCGCCGCACCGCCGGGCTGCCGCTCGAACAGGTACTGGGGTGGGCCGAATTCTGCGGTCTGCGCATCATTGTCGAACCCGGAGTGTTCGTGCCGCGGCACCGCACCGAACTGCTGGCACGGTGCGCCGCCGAGGGGCTGGCACCGGGCGACGTGGTCGTCGACCTGTGTTGTGGCTCGGGTGCGGTCGGCGCGGTGCTGGGGCGGGCGATTGCCGGCATCGACTTGTACGCCGGTGATGTCGACCCGATCGCGGTGCGGTGCGCGCGCCGCAACATCGAACGGTTCGGTGGTCGGGTGTACGCGGGCGACCTGTGCGCACCGCTTCCCGCGTCCATTGCGGGATGTGTCGATGTGCTCGTCGCGAACGCGCCCTATGTACCGACCGCCGCGGTCGCGTTCCTGCCGTCCGAGGCGCGGTCGTACGAACCGAGAATCGCCTTGGACGGTGGCGGCGACGGGCTCGACGTGCATCGCAGGCTGGCGGACGCCGCGCCCGGCTGGCTCGCGCCGAGCGGCCGTTTGCTGATGGAAATCGGCGAATCCCAGGCGGACGCGGCGATCGCGGTGTTCGGCGCAGCCGGCCTCGCCGCGACGGTGCGGACTTCGGAGGTATACGACGCCACAGTCGTCGTCGGCACCCGCCCGTAGCGGCTCCCCGCAGCCGCCGACGGCCGAGACAACAGCGCGGTGCCTGCCGCGCGCGGCTGTCTGATTGTGGCGTGGATCGCTCCGCTCAGGTCAGGGGCAGTTCCGCGAAAATATTCGTCGGCTGCGGTGATCCGCCCGTCGGTTCGATACTGAAACCCAGCCCGGTGGCGCCGGCGATGTCGCCGAGCACCGCCGTCGTCGACGGCGCGACATCGGCCGGGGTCATCGTGCCGGCGGACGTCGGACCGTCGGGCCCGAGCAACCACATCTGGTAGACGGTTCCCTCGGTCGGCGGGGCCACGTTGTTCATCACCAGGACACCCGCGTCGACCTCCTTCGAGTACACGACCGTCGCGGTGCCGCCACCCTCGATCGAACCCGAGGTGGTCCGTACGTCGTCGGCCGCGAGGATCTGCGCGGACGTCGGTGGCGGAACGTCCTGTCCGATCCGCGATCCGAGACCGACGGCACCGACCGCGACGATCACCGCCGCCGCGGCAGCCAGTAGGAAGTTGCGTCGTCGCTTGCGGTGTTGCGCAAGCGATATCGGGGCGGGAGCCGAAGCCTCGGGGGAGGAAGTGCCGGTCGCGGTGATCGTGTCGAGCAGCCGGTCGCGGACCCGTTCGGGTGGTTCCACCGCGCCGACGCGGGAAACCTGAGCCATCGTCTCTCGGATGTCGCGGACCTCCCGCTCGAATGCGGCGGCGACCACGGGAGTCGCGGCGGCGACGCGCGCGTCGATCTCGCGCCGTTCGGCATCCGATACCGCATCGAGGGCATAGACCGCGGCGAGACCGAGAAGGTCCTCACCACCGAAATCGGCGTGGGTGCTGTTCGTCATCGCTGGTCACCCCCAAGACAATTCCGCAGACGGAGCAACCCGTCCCTGATTCTCGATTTGACGGTCGGCAAGGTGGCGGACAGCCGCTCCGACACCTCCCGGTAGGTCAGCCCGCTGTAGTACGCGAGCTCTACCGACTGCCGTTGCAGATCGGTCAACGTGCCCAGACAGTCCGCGACCTGCTGCGTGTCGTCGCGCCGCACCACTTCCTCGCTCACCGTGTCGAACGCCGCATCCGTGGACAGTGCGCCCCAGCGGGCTTCTCGGTCGGCGCCGGACTGTTCGGACCGGACCCGGTCGACGGCGCGGCGGTGGGCCAGGGTGATCAGCCACGACAGGGCCGAACCCCGCTCCGGATCGAAACCGGACGCGGTGTGCCATACCTGCAGGTACACCTCCTGCAGCGTTTCCTCGCTGTATCCGGGATCGCGCAGCACCCGCAACACCATGCCGTAGGCGCGGGCGCGCGTCAGATCGTAGAACTCGGCGAAGGCCGAATGATCCTCGGTCGCGACCTTCGCGAGGAGTGAGTCGAGTGTGTCGGTGCCGCCGCCGACGTCGGTCATCGGCCGTGTCCGCTCATCGCCGGACAGCTTAGCCGGGCGAATCGGGCGGCTCAACCCATTCCGCACACGGCCGGGTGCCGGATCAGCCGGCAGAACCGGGGCGGTCATCGGGATCGGATCGCTTCTGCGCGCGGCGCGGCGGCCGCGGCAGGAAGTACGAGGTGCGCTGCTGGTACTCGCGATATCCCGGTCGCTGCGACATGGACTGTTCGAGGAGTCGCGCTCCGGTGGCGTAGACCAGGAAGTACGTCATGATCGCGGGCGAGGCGGCGGTGATCGCGCCGGGCCACGCACTCGCCGCGATCAGCCACAGCCCCCACCACACCGTCGCGTCACCGAAATAGTTCGGGTGCCGCGTCCAGGCCCACAAGCCGCGGTCCATGATCTTCCCTCGGCTCGCGGGGTCCGCCTTGAAGGTGCGCAACTGCCGGTCACCGACCGCTTCGAACAGGGCACCGATCACCCACAGCGCGACACCGGCGGCCACCACGACCGCGGCGGCGCCCCGGGTGGGACCGGCGACAGCCGACACCTGGATCGGCAGCGACACGAACCACTGGGCGGCTCCCTGAACGACGAAGATCCTCCGCACCACGGTGCCGACGGAGGTGCCCCCGGACCGGTTCAGCAGATCGGTGTACCGCGGATCTTCGCCCTTGCCTGCGGACTTGCGGTGCATGTGCCAGGTGAGCCGCACACCCCACACCGCCACGAGTACCAGCAGCAGGATACGCCGCGCCGGGTCGCCGTCGCCGAGCACCGCGGCGACCGCGGCAACCAGCACGAATCCGGCGCCCCATGCCACGTCGACGACGTTGTACCGGCCGATCCGGTGCCCGACCGCGAACGTGGCGCCCTGCAGGACCGCGAGAGCGGCAAGGCTGACCAGCGAGACGGTGAGGAAACTACCCCAGGCATTCATGGTCTGGCCTCCTTCGCGAAGACGATGTGCTGGACGTCGAGGTAGCCGGACCGGAATCCGGCCTCCGAGTAGGCGAGGTAGAACTCCCACATCCGGCGGAAGGTCGCGTCGAAGCCGAGCGTCTCGATCCGGCCGCTGTTCACGAGGAACCGTTCGCGCCACAATCGCAATGTTTCGGCGTAGTGGTCACCGAATCGGAGACGGTCGACGGTGCGCAGCGACGTGTGCTCCCGGGTGATCGTGTCGATCACCTCGGTGGACGGGAGCAGACCGCCGGGGAAAACGTACTTGTGGATCCACGTGTAGGTGTCGCGGGTCGCGACCATCCGGTCGTGCGGCATCGTGATCGCCTGGAGGCCGACGCGCCCACCGGGGCGGAGCAGCCGATCGAGGGCGCGGAAATAGGTGGGCCAGTAGTCGTAGCCGACCGCTTCGATCATCTCGACCGACACGATCGAGTCGTACTCGCCGTCGACCGCCCGGTAGTCGAGCAGGTCGATCTGCACCGACTCGGCGAAGCCGGCGTCGGCGACACGTCGGCGCGCGAACTCTTGTTGTTCTCGCGACAACGTCACCGATCGGACCCGGGCGCCGCGATGCGCCGCGCGAAGGCTCAATTCGCCCCACCCCGTGCCGATTTCGAGTAGTCGGGTGCCCCTGGTTACCCCGGCGGCGTCGAGTAGGCGGTCGATCTTGCGATGGTGCGCACCGGTCAGCGCGTCCTGGCGAGCCGGGAGCACCTCGAACAGCGCGCTCGAATAGGTGAGGGTCCCGTCGAGGAACGATGCGAACAGCTCGTTGGACAGATCATAGTGGCGCGAAATGTTCGAACGGGTATTGTCGGCCGAGTTACATTCCGCGGCAGGCTGACCGGCGACGACAAACCGGCGCAGGCGCTGCAACGGACGGGGGACCAACTCGCCGACTCCGGCGGCGAACGGCATGAGCACCGAGACCGGGTCGGGAGCGGTCCAGTCGCCGGCCATGTAGGCCTCGCCGAATCCGACGAGCCCGGCGGTGCCGAGCCTACGGGCGAACGCCTCGGGCCGGCGGATGATCATGCGCGGCAGGATGCGGCCCCGGGTCGGGGCACCGATCACGGTGCCGTCCGGGTATTCGACGCGTACGTCCAACCGGGACGCGGCACGGCGGAAGATGCGGTCGGCGACTGCGCCGGCAGCACGGGCATACCGGTCGGTGCGGACGTGGGCGATGTCGGGCCAGCGTCGCGCGTCGATACCCGAGCCGGTGTCGCCGCGTTCGGTGTCCTTGCGTTCGGTGTCGCCGAATTCGGTGTCGTCGAGTTCCGGTGTGGTCACTGAGATGTCTCCTGGCGACGGCGGCCCGTGGGCCGGGGGGCGAGCGGCAGTCTGCGTAGCCACAGGGCGATACCCTGGCGGCGGATCCTTGCCGAAACCAACAGCGGTGCAAAAGGATAAGAGAGTTGAGTCAGTGCGACGGTGGTGTTGGTCGCCGGCCGGGCCCGGCCCCGCATGGTGGCGGTGAACGGTGCCGAGCCGTCCCGGTACAGGGTGACTGTCACGTTCAGTTCGTCCCCGGGTTCCGGGACGGACAGGCGGTAGTGGCCGTCGACTGGATTGAACGGGGAGACGTAGAACGCCTTGTCGACGTCGGCGCGCCCGGTCACATCGGGGCGCAGCAGGTAGCAGTGCCTGCCCCCGCATGTGTTGTGCACCTCGGCGACCACACACACGAGGACTCCTGTGTCGTCGTGGCACCAGAACAGACTCAACGGATTGAACACGTAGCCGAGCACGCGCGCGTTGAGCAGTGCGGAGACCCGGCCGCCCCGCAGGTCGATGTCGTACTCGGCGAGATACACCTCGAGCCTGTCGCGCAGTGTCGCCCGCGGGTGTGGCACGTCGAAATGGTCGCGGGCGTCGAATCGTGCGAAGGGGCGCAGCCAGAACGGCAGGTGTGGCAGGTCGTCGAGGTCGACGAACCAACTGTAACTACGGTATTCGAAGCCGTGCCGGATCGGGGTCCGGCGGGTGTGCCGGATTCGGGTGCGGTAGAGCGCCGGCGTGGTCATCGCGCGAGTACCTCCGTCTCGCTGGTGGGGTGCACGGACGTCACGTCCCAGTCGGCGCCCAGCCGTCGTGCCGCTTCGACGCCGGAGCGCGCACCGTCCTCGTGGAATCCCCAGCCGTGATAGGCACCGGCGAAAGCCAGTGTGCTGCCGCCGAGCTCGGGAAGCCGTCGCTGTGCTGCCACCGATTCCGGTGTGTACAGCGGATGCTCGTAGGTCATCTCCGCGAGCACCGCGGCGGGATCGACGAGATGGGCGCCGCCGAGGGTGACGAGGAAGCGCCGATCGGTGACGGTGGAGATCCGCATGAGCCTGCTCATGTCGTAGGTGACCACCACCGAGTCGCTGCCGTTCCGGTCGCGGGGGATCAGGTAGTTCCACGATGCGCGGGCGCGTTCCGCGCGGGGCAGCAGCGAGGTGTCGGTGTGCAGTTGCGCGTGGTTGGTCGAATACGTCATCGCGCCGAGGACCTGCTGTTCGAGGGTGGTCGGCCGGGCCAGCATCGCCAGGGCCTGATGCGGATGTGTCGCGATCACCGCCGCGTCGAAGGTTCGTACCTCTCCGCTGCCGGCGACGAGACGCACACCGGCCGGGATACGTTCGACGTGGCGGACGGGGGTGCCGAGCCGGACCTCGTCGAGTCGCGCGGTGGCCTTCTCGACGTAGCGGGCCGAGCCGCCCGTCACGGTGCGCCACGTCGGCGACCCGAACACGGTGAGCATGCCGTGGTGTTCGAGGAAGGTGAACAGATAGCGGGCGGGATACCGGGTCGCCTGCAGCGGATCGCACGACCAGACCGCGGCGACCAGCGGCGTCATGAAATGTTCCTCGAAGTAGCGGGAGAACCGGTGCCGCGCGAGGAATTCCGCGAGGGTGATGTCGCCGGGTTCGCCGGTCTCGGCGAGCAGCGCGCGGGCCAGGCGATGGAACCGGACAATCTCGCCGAGCATCCGCAGATAGCGGGGGCGGGTCGGCGACCGCAGGTCGGGGAACAGCCCGGCCATCCCTTTCGCGCCCGCGTATTCGAGGCCGGACACGTCCGACCGGATGGACATCGACATGTCGGTGTCCTGCGTCGCGACGCCCAGTTCGTCGAACAGGCGCAGCAGCGTCGGATAGGTGCGGTCGTTGTGCACGATGAACCCGGTATCCACCGGAAGTGTCACGCCGCCGCCGAGGTCGACGTCGTGCGTGTGGGCGTGGCCGCCCGGTCGGGTATCGGCTTCGAACAGGGTGACGCGGTCGCGATCGGCGAGGACATGGGCCGCGGTGAGCCCGGCGACACCGCTACCGATGACCGCGACGGAACGTGGCTTGTCACTGTTCACGCGGGTCTCCGGAGGATCGGGTGGTGGTGAGGGCGTCGGACAGGAAGTCAGCGGTGAGCGCGTGCCAGCGCCACGGCCGAGTAAGCAGGAAGTGGCCGGCCCCGGGGAACGGGCACCAGGTTGCGTCCACACCCCGTCGGCGCGCGTTCGCGGTCTGGGCTTCGGAAGTCGCCGGATCGGTCCACCGGTCCGCGGTGCCGTGCACGACGAGAAGCCGCTGTCCCGGGGGGATCCGGGCGGCATCGTCGTTCGGCCACCACGGAGCCAGCGCCACGACCGCCTCGACCTGCGGTTGCGCGGCAAGATGCGCGACGACGCGACCACCCATCGAATGACCGACGAGCCCGATGGGCGCATCGGGCCGCCGTCGGCGGATCTCGTCGAGGGTGCGCCGGCCGTCGTGCACCGGGCTGCGAAAGTCGCCGTTCCAGCCCCGCACCGTGTACCGGACCTGCGAAACGGTGATGCCCGTGCCGGACATGCGTAGGCGTAGCGACTCGGTGAGCAGAGACATCCGCACCTGCGATAGATGCCACCAGCGGGCCGCGGCCGAACTCACCGGTTTGCCACCGGGCAGCACCAGCACGTGGGCGCGACCCCGGCTCGAAGGAATCTTCATGTCCGCCATTCGCAGCCGTGGGCACGGCGGATGGGTCACCGAGAGTCCGCCTCGTGGACCGGGAGGAATTCACTCGTTCGGACCCATCCGGCAGGTGGCCGGCGGCGAATGACCGGTGAGACACCCGGTGTCCTGCTGCCCCTGCAGTGATCCACCGCCCGGACCGACGAAAGGAAACCCTCGTGAAACGAGCGTTGATCGGACTCGCCGCCGCGGTAATCGCCGCGGCGGGTTCGGCCCTTGTCGCGGCGCCCGCTCATGCGGCACCGTTGACCCCTGTTCCCCAACTGGATGTGACGAGGTATGTCGGCGACTGGTATCAGCTCGCCGCCAACCCGGCACCGTTCAATATCGACTGTGTCCGAGACACCACCGCGAACTACACGCTGATCGACGAACGTACTGTGCGCGTGGAAAATTCGTGCACGACGATCACCGGTGAGCGACGCGGGATCGTCGGCAACGCACGGGTCAACGACACCGCATCGCTGCACGTGTCGTTCCCGAGTGTGCCCTTCCAGGATTCGCTCGACGGCCCGAGCAACTACATCGTCACCTACCTGGCCGACGACTACTCGTGGGCGCTCGTCGGTGACCCGACCCGCGTGTCCGGGTTCGTGCTGTCGCGCTCGCCCGTGGTAGACGACGCTGCGTGGCAGCAGATCCGCACCGTGGTCGAGGACGCCGGCTACGACTCCTACCTGATGCTGACCTCCCCGACCACCGAAGGCCTACAGGAGATCAAACCCCTCTGCACGGTGTGAGCGATACGGTGTGAGCGATACGGTGTGAGCGATACGGTGTGAGCAGCACCCGGTGATCGGCAGGATCACCGGGTTCGCCGCGCCGCACCGGCGATGTTCTCCAGCATGCCGTGGAAGATGATGCCGTGGAACGGCAGCAGAGAATACCAATAGAGCCGTCCGGCAAGACCTTTCGGGAAGAAGATCGCCCGCTGGTGCAGGCGGGTCCGGTCGGGGCCGAGCGGTTCGAGGTGCCACTCGAGCCACGCCCCGCCCGGGGCGAGCATCTCGGCGCGCAACCTCAACAATTCGGGCCGGTCGATCCGTTCGACGCGCCAGAAATCCAGCGCATCGCCGGTGTGCAGGGTGGTCGCATCGCGCCGCCCCCGCGCCAGACCCACCCCACCGGCGAAACGATCCAGCCATCCCCGGATCGTCCACGCCAACGGGAAGGAATACCAGCCGTTCTCGCCGCCGATGCTCTCGACGACCGGCCACACGTCCGAGACCGGGCAATCACACTCGAGCGTGCGCTCGTCGGTGAACACCACCTCCCCTGCCCAATCCGGATCGGACGGCAACGGCTCGGCGGGCGCACCGACCGGCGCTGCGTTCGCCCAGGTGGTTTCCACCTCGCCACGCTCGACACGATGCAATGCCAGCGCGACCGCATCCCGGTATCCGGTGGTGCCGCCCGGCGGTGGGGGGATCACCGCGTCGATGTCGTGATTCGTGACGACCGCATCGGTGCTCAATGATTCGATCAGGGCTCGGCCCAAGGACGGTGGAATAGGGGTCACCAGACCGATCCACAAACCGGCCAGGCGCGGGGTGAGAACCGGCAGCACCACGATGCGCCTGCGAAGCAGACCGGCGACCTCCGCATAGACCTGCAGCATCTCGCCGTAGCGCAGCACATCGGGGCCGCCGATGTCGAAGCTGCGACTGCGCGGCAGTGGCGCGTCGGCCGCCGCGACGAGATAATGCAGCACGTCGCGTACCGCGATCGGCTGAATCCGGTTGTTCACCCATCGCGGTGTGGTCATCACCGGCAGTCGGTTGCCCAGGTGCCGGATCATCTCGAACGACGCCGAGCCCGAACCGATGACGACACCGGCCTGCAGGATCAGCGTCGGCACCCCGGAATCGAGCAGTATCCGGCCGACCTGTTCCCGCGACCTCAGATGTGGTGACAGGCGGTCGGAATCCGGATGCAGGCCACCGAGATAGACGATCCGTCCGACGTCGGCGCGGCGCGCTGCGGCGGCGACGTGCTCGGCCGATCTCTGTTCGGTCTCGGCGAAGTCGCTGTGCCCGCTCATGGAGTGGACGAGGTAGTAAAGGACGTCGATGCCCCTGCACGCGGCGTACACCGAATCGGAGTCGTCGAGGTCGCCCTGCATCACCTCGACGTCCGCTGCCCACGGGACGTCACGCAACTTCTCGGGGCTGCGGGCCAGGACCCGCACCCGGTGTCCGGCGGCGACGAGCCGGGGAGCGAGCCGGCCACCGATGTAGCCGGTGGCCCCGGTGATGAGGATGTGCACCGGGGCGGTCATGCCGGTGCGACGATGTGCCCGAGTTGATGGCGCAGACAGTCCTCGAGATGAGGACGGCGGAAGGTGTGCCCGGCATCGACCAGGCGACGCGGCACAACATGCTGATCGGCCAGGGCGAGCTCACGGGCACCCTGATCGCCGAGAAGCAGCCTCGGACCGAACGACGGCACCGGCAGCAGCGCCGGCCGGTGCAGCACCCCGGCCAATACCCGCGTGTACTCGTCGTTGCGGACCGGCTCGGGCGCAACGGCATTCACGGGACCGGACAAGGCCGGGTCGGTGAGAGCCCGATGGTAGACGTCGATCAGGTCGTCGAGGTCGATCCAGGACAACCATTGCCTGCCGTCGCCGAGTCGCCCGCCGAGCCCGGCGGCGAACAGTGGTCGCATCAGTTGCAGGGTGCCGCCGCGCGGGGTCTGCACGATTCCCGTCCGAACGTGGACGACACGCAAACCGGCTGCCTCGGCGGGTTTCGTCGCCGCCTCCCAGTCGGAGACCACGTCGGCGAGGAAACCGGATCCGCGGGACGCATTCTCGTCGAGAGTTTCGTCGCCGCGGTAGTAGCCGTAGAGGCCGATCGCGGAGGCGCACACGAACGAGGCCGGACCGTTCGCGGTGTTCGCGGCGCATTCGGCGAGGAGCCGGGTCGGTTCGATGCGGCTGTCGCGCACCGCGGCCTTGTGATCGTCGGTGAAGCGACCCGCGATCGAGGCGCCGGCCAGATGCACCACCGCGTCGACGCCCTCGAGCAGATCCTCGGCCGGCGCCGCCGGATTCCACTGCCGTTCGTGACGGTCGCGGGCGGGCCGGCGCACCAGTCGGATCACCCGGTAGCCACCGGTGGTCAGGAACGCGGTCAGCGCACTGCCGATCATTCCGGACGCGCCACTGACCGCGACCGTCACCGGTCGTACACCCTGCGCGTGCGCCCAGCGGTGCCGGTCGAGATCGTCGGCGATCTGACGGTGCCGGAACCGGAACGTCTGCCGTAGCAGCCCTTCCGGGACCGGAGTGTCGACGCGGTCCACGATGCGGGTGCGGTCGCGGCCGACAGCCTCGAAGGTGTGCTCGTGCCGCCACGACCCGACGAGACCGGAGGGGAGTGACGCGAGACCGTCGCGGCCGAGTTGGTCGACGAAACGCGCGGGCGGGTCGTAGTCCTCGGGTTGATGGTCGGCGATCCACCGCAGACCGCCCGGTAAGCCGAGCACGGCGCGGCCGTCGGCGAGTGACTCCGCCTCCGTGACGACGCGCATCGGCTGCCACGGTGGCAGCAGGCGGGTGATCGCACCCGGCCGGGCGTGCCATTCGAAGACGTCGTCGCGGGGGACGTCGACGATGCTCGAGTACTCGATGCCCATGACCGCTCCGTCCCGAGTGCATGATGATGCTGTATTCCGTTGATACGGCGTTTCCGGTCATTCGGAACCGCGTCGTCACCGGATGGGTGGGCCGTCGCGGCCTGCGGTCTCGCCGTAGCGAGCCAGCGCGACCTGCCGTTCGTGCACGTGGTCGACGATCGGGTCCGGATAACCCGGCGCCGATCCGCGGACCGGCCGGTGCACGTTGCCGGGTATCTCACGCAACTCGGGTACCCATCGGCGCACGTAGTCACCCCTCGGATCGAACTTCTCACCCTGTGTCGTCGGGTTGAACACCCGGAAGTAGGGCGCGGCGTCGGTGCCGCACCCGGCGGTCCACTGCCATCCGTGCTGGTTTGACGCCAAATCGCCGTCGACGAGGCGATCCATGAAATGCCGCGCGCCCCACCACCAGGGCAGGTGGAGATCCTTGGTGAGGAACGACGCGACGATCATCCGGACCCGGTTGTGCATCCAGCCCTCGGCGAGCAACTGGCGCATGCCCGCATCCACGATGGGAAATCCGGTGCGCCCCTGTTGCCATGCCGCGAACGTGCGCTCGGCGTCGGGGCCGGTGTCGTACCGGATGCTGTCGAATCGGTCGTTGTAGTTGCGGTACGCGGTGTCCGGCCGGTGGTGCAGCACATCGGCGTAGAAGTCGCGCCAGCACAGTTCGCTGCGCAGCGTCGCGGCGCCGGCGTCGGCGCGGTCCCGCAGGTCGTGCAGCAGCGTGCGCGGATGCAGGCATCCGAACTTCAGATAGGGCGATAGCTTGCTGGTTCCGTCCACGTCGGGGCGGTCCCGGTCGCGGTCGTACCGCTCGAGGGCGTCGTCGCGGAACTGCCGCCAGCGTCGTCGTGCCGCAGCCTCCCCGGCCGGTGGGCACGGCACCGCGGGGTCGTCGTCGGCCGGGATCGCGACCCGGCCGCGAATGCCATCCGGGTCGATCCACGTCACTGTCGATGCGCGGGTCCGGGCCGGTGCCCGCCAGCCGTGCTCGAGCCATGCCGCCCGGAACGGCGTGAACACCCGGTACGGGCTGCCGTCGCGTTTGAGTACGCGACCGGGGGACACCGCGTAGGGCGACCCGGTGCGCACCAGCGGTACCGGCCCCAACGCGTCCTCGACGGCGCGGTCCCGGCGCGACCCGTACGGCCCGTGATCGGCGCTGATGTGCACCGAACCCGCATCCAGGTCCCGTACCACTTGCGGGACGGCTGCTGCTGGAACACCGCGGACGACGAGCAGCCGTCCGTCCAGGTCGTCGTCGAGTGCGCGCAGGCAGCGCAGCAGAAAAGTGGTGCGCGGTCCGGGGTGCAGCAGTCGGTCGTCGAGTACGAACACCGCGACCGCATCTGTTGCGGCGTCCGCCGCGGAGAGCAGGATGGGCAGGTCGTGCAGCCGCAGGTCGCGACGGAACCAGATCAGCGCAGGGCCACTCACCCGTCCAGTGTGCAGCGGAGGACGCGAAATAGTCGATCCGGACCTTCTCGGTGAGAATGGACGGCATGTCCGACGCCTACGAAGTTCCCATCCGCGACGAGTCGATCCGGCTCGGCCAGTTCCTGAAGCTGGCGAACCTCATCGAATCGGGAGCGGAGGCGAAGGAAGTCATCGCGGACGGTTTGGTGTCCGTCAACGGCGAGGCGGAGTTCCGGCGCGGCAGGCAACTGCACGGCGGCGATGTCGTGGAGATCGCCGGGGCGAGCGCGCGCGTCACCCGAGAAGGCTGACGCGCGCGACCGGTCAGGATTCGGCGCGGACGACGACGCCGTCGTGGTCGCTGTAGACGATCTCGCCCGGATTGAAGATGACCCCGCCGATCTCGACGGGCACGTTCTTTTCCCCGGAACCGGTCTGGGTGCTCTTGCGCGGGTTGGTGCCCAGCGCCTTGATGCCGATCTCGAGGGTGCGCAGGATCGCGGAGTCGCGGACCGCGCCGTTGACGATGACGCCGGCCCAGCCGTTGTCGACGCCGCGGCCGGCGATGATGTCGCCGACGAGGGCGGTGTGGACGCTCGCGTCGCCGTCGACGACGAGGACGCCGCCGTTGCCGGGCTCGCTCAGGGTCTGCTTGACGAGGAGGTTGTCCTGGAAGCAACGGATGGTGGTGATCGGCCCACAGAACTCGGTGCGCGCGCCGAACTGGATGAACTGGGTGTCGCAGCTACGGATGTCCGGGCCGATCTCGTCGGCCAAGTCGGCAGTGGCGGTGAATTCGGGCGTGGTTGCTTCGCTCATACCGCAGAGGATAAATCCCAGCTCATACGGGCAGATGAATATACTCATCAGCGTTCAAAGCGGTAGATTCTTGTATTCTTAGCCGACAGCGCTGGGCTGCAAGACGGGATTACAGGACGGTGAAATGCCACTCGACGGACGCTCGACGGTTGTTCGCGTGCCGAAGGCAGGCGAACTGATCGCGGCGAGCCTGCGACGACAGATCGTCATCGGTGAACTCCGCCCCGGCGAGCCACTACCCAACGAAGCGGCCCTGATGGAACGGTTCGGGGTGTCCCGGCCGACGCTGCGCGAGGCATTTCGAATCCTCGAGTCCGAAGGCATCATCACCGTCCTGCGCGGCGCCCACGGCGGCGCCCGCGTCCAGGCACCGGATCGCTCGACCGCCGCACGTGCCACCGGTCTGCTGCTGCAATACCAGGGCGTGCCCCTCGCCGACGTCTACCGCGCCCGCACCGAACTCGAGGTCGCCGCGGTCGGTCTGATCGCCGCAGACCCGGACGGTCGCGTCGATACCCTCGCCGACCTCGTCGAGCGTGGCAACGATCTGACCGGCGACCCGGTCGCGTTTGCGCGGCACGACACCGAGGTGCACCGGATGGTGATGGAACTCGGCGGCAACGAGACGATGGCGGTGCTCGCCGGCATGCTGCTCGACATCATGGACGCCCACAACGCTCTGTACATTTCGACGCGCGCCGAGATGTCGGAGCGTCCGGGCGCCGCCGTCGCGCTGCGGTCCAACCGCAAACTTGTCGCGCTGTTGCGGACCGGCGAACCCGGTGCCGCCGAAGCATTTTGGCGCAAGCACCTCGACAGTGTCGAACGAGTCATGACCGGCGACTCGGCAACCACCCTGGTCGAGGTCCTGTCGTAGGGGTCGGCGCAGAGTACAACGAAATTCCGGTCAGGCGGAAAGCGCCGGACCGTGATCGAGTTGATGGTCGGCGCCACGATCGTGGCAACTGCCAAGCGTGCCCTCAGTTCACCGAAGTGCCCGCTTCGGGCTCTCTCACCGCGAAAATACCCCGAGTTGGCCGGCCTCCTGGCCGAAATCGAGCACGTGGTCAACTCTACCGCTCCCGCATAGACGCACGCTGTCTCCCTTACCGCCGCCGGCACCGTGCATCGAGTCGCCGCCCGATCGCGGCCTCGTAGAAGGCGTCCGCGACGCGTTACCGTCGCCTCGGCGGACGCAAGTCGTGGAAGTTGGGAGAGGATGAGGCGATGACTAATCCCGCCGCACTGCCCGATGACTACCCTCGGTTCTTGGACCAGTTGAAAGGCCACGTCCGTCAGGCGCGGACCCAGGCGGCTCGGACAGTCAATACCGAGCTGCTGGTCCTGTACTGGGACCTGGGACGCGCCCTCGCAGACAAGCAGCAGGCGCAGGGATGGGGAACACGAGTCATCGATCGGCTCGCGGAGGACCTGCGGTCTGAGTTCCCGCACATGCGCGGACTTTCCCGCTCCAACCTGTTCTACATGCGGCAATTGGCCACAGTGTGGCCGCGGACGGCAATCGTCCAACACTCTGTTGGACGATTGCCGTGGGGACACGTCACGGTGCTGCTCGACAAGCTCGACGGCCTCGATGACCGCAACTGGTACGCCGACCGGGCCGCCGAGCACGGCTGGTCCCGCAATGTCCTCACCAACCAAATCGCCGGGGGCCTGCACCGCAGGATCGGAGCAGCTCCGTCGAACTTCCCCGACCACCTGCCCACAGAGGAGTCGGACCTGGCCCAGCAGCTCGTCCGCGACCCGTACGTGTTCGACTTCCTCAACCTCACCGAACGAGTTGCCGAACGTGATCTCGAAGCCGCCCTGATGTCCCGTCTCGAGGCGTTCCTTCTCGAGCTCGGGCACGGGTTCGCGTTCATCGGCCGCCAGTACCACTTCTCCGTCGACGGCGACGACTTCTACATCGACCTGCTGTTCTTCAATTGGCTCCAGTCACGGTTCGTCGTCGTCGAACTCAAGATCGGCCGATTCGAACCCGAATACGCAGGCAAACTCGGCTTCTACGTGTCTTGGGTCGATGAGAACCTGCGTGTCCCGGACCAACACGCTGCAACGATCGGGATCCTGCTGTGCGCCGGCCGCAACGACAACGTCGTGCGCTACTCACTCGCCGGCACCACAGCCCCACTGGCGGTGGCGAACTATACCTACGACACCCTGCCTGACCCGATCCGCGAACTCGTCCCCACTGACAACGAACTCGCCACTGCTGTCGACGCCACCTGGAACGAACTCGACACCGCACACGGAGTCACCGACGAACACTGACCGGAGACCGTGGGCGCCACGCTCGCAGATGTCCCCCGTCGCACGGTCGCGGTAGTCCCGAAAGCTGTTTCCGTATCAATTTTTCGACACTCGGTTGTGGAACCGACTTATGAGACACCGTGAACTGGGTGCTGCGAGATGGGTCACCGCCTCGTTGGTCCATCTCAAGATCAAGGATCCGGGTCGTTGTGGGAAGCCAACATGTCAGTAGATCCGTTCCCGATACAGTTCAGGTGAGACCACCGTCCGCGCGGATGTTCTGGCCGGTGATCCACCGGCTGTCCGGGTGCGCCAGCAGTGAGACGAGGTCGGCGATATCATCGGGTAGCCCGATACGGCCCAGCGCTGTCATCGCGGCGGCACCGGCGAGTGCTTCCTCCGGAGCGCCGGCACGCAGCAGATCGGTGTCGGTGGGGCCGGCCGACACGGTGTTCGCGGTGATACCCCGTGCGCCGAGTTCACGGGAGGCGACGCGGGTGATCTGTTCGACGGCGGCCTTGCTGGCTGCATAGGCGGCTTCGCCGGGGCTGGGCCAGGCGGTGCCGATGGTGGAGATCGTGATGATCCGGCCACCGTCGCGCATCCGCCGAGCGGCGTGCTGCACGGTCAGGAAGGTGCCGCGGGCGTTGACGGCCATCGTCCGGTCCCACTCATCGACGCCGAGCTGGTCGAGGGGCGCGTGGGTCATGATCCCGGCGTTGTCCACCAACACCGTCAACCCGTCGACACCAGCATCGGAAAATGCCTGATCGGCCGCCGTGAACACGGCGTCGAACCGGCTCGGGTCCGCCAGGTCCAACTGGAGTGCGCGCGCCCAACCGCCGTCGGCGGTGATCTGGTCGACGAGGTCGTCGGCGGCGGTGTGCCGGCTGGCGTAGGTGAACACCACGGCGGCACCGTCGGCGGCGAGCCGGGCGGCGACCGCGCGGCCGATACCACGGGAACCCCCGGTCACCAGGGTGCCGTGGCCGGCCAGCGGTCGAGGTGGAGCGGAGGTCTGCGAGGCGGGTGCGGTTGTCATGGGTGCAGCGTGGCAAGGATTGCGGAAGATTGCGCTCCGCAACAGCTGGGATCCTGGGGTCATGGCAGACACCGCTGCACGCCTCCTCCGTTTGCTCTCGCTGCTGCAGGCCCGCTGGCACTGGTCCGGTGTGGCGTTGGCCGATCAGTTGGGAGTGAGCACCCGCACGGTGCGCGCGGATATGACACGGCTCCGGTCGCTGGGCTACGACATCGACGCCGAATCAGGCGTCGCAGGCGGCTATCGGCTCCGCGCCGGAACGACGCTGCCGCCGCTGCTTCTCGATGACGACGAAGCTGTGGCCCTGGCCGTGGCCCTGC
>NZ_JBAQXC010000311.1:0-48631 GCF_049299235.1 Rhodococcus sp. (in: high G+C Gram-positive bacteria)
GCCCTCACCGATCCGACCGGATTCGTCGACACGGGCGCCGCCGAACAGGCCGCCCGCCCACCCACCGAACTGCTCGCCGACTGGCGCGAGCACCGCCGCGGCCGCGCCGCCGCACTCGCCGCCGTCCCGGCCGGCACCAAGATCCTCTGGTACGGCCCGCCGATGGGCGCGGCGGCGATGGCGACGGCCCGGCTGATGGAGACCTGGGCGCACGGCGGCGACGTCGCCGCGGCACTCGGCGTCACCCGCAAACCCACCGCGCGACTGCGTCATATCGCGCATCTCGGCGTCCGTACCCGCGACTTCGCCTTCACCGTGCACGATCGCACCCCCCCGGCCGAGCCGTTCCGGATCCGGCTCGACGCCCCCGACGGCACAATCTGGGAATGGGGACCGGCGGACGCGGCCCAGTCCGTCGCCGGACCGGCACTCGACTTCTGTCGCCTCGTCACCCAGCGGGTGCACCGAGCGGACACGGCGCTCGTCGCCACCGGGCATGACGCCGACGAGTGGCTCGGCCTGGCTCAGGCGTTTGCGGGTCCGCCCGGTACCGGCCGCGGCAACGAAGCAACCCGATGAACGCGCCGGTGCGGATCGGCAACTGCTCGGGCTTCTACGGTGATCGGTTCTCGGCGATGCGCGAGATGCTCGACGGCGGCGAACTCGACTACCTCACCGGCGACTATCTCGCCGAACTGACGATGCTCATCCTCGGGCGCGACCGGCTGAAGGACCCGAATCTCGGCTACGCCAAGACGTTCCTGCGCCAGGCCGAGGACTGTCTCGGTCTCGCCGTCGACAAGGGTGTCCGGATCGTCACCAACGCCGGTGGCCTGAACCCGGCGGGATTGACGACCGCACTGCGCGAACTCGCCCGGCGCGTCGGCGTCGACGCGACGATCGCGCACGTCGAAGGTGACGACCTCATCGGGTGCATCGACGACTTCGGTGCCGGCGACCTCGGTGCCGCAGCCGATCCGGCACCACTGACCGCGAATGCCTACCTCGGGGCCTGGGGGATCGTGCGGTGTCTCGATGCCGGCGCCGACATCGTCGTGACCGGACGTGTCACCGACGCCTCCGTCATCGTCGGGCCCGCAGCCGCGCACTTCGGCTGGGCCCGAGACGATCTCGATGCGCTCGCCGGCGCGGTCGTCGCGGGCCACGTCATCGAGTGCGGCACCCAGGCCACCGGCGGCAACTACGCCTTCTTCACCGAGATCGACGACCTGGACCGGCCCGGCTTTCCGATCGCGGAGATCGCCGCCGACGGGTCGTCGACCATCACCAAACATCCCGGTACCGGGGGAGCGGTCACCGTCGGGACCGTCACCGCGCAACTGCTCTACGAGGTGACCGGTGGTCGCTACGCCGGCCCGGACGTCACCGCGCGCCTCGACACCGCCCGGCTCACCCGGACCGGACCCGACCGGGTCCACATCGGTGGGGTGCGCGGCGAAGCCCCACCGTCGACCCTCAAGGTCTGCCTCAACACGCTCGCCGGATTCCGCAACGAAGCGGTGTTCGTGCTCACCGGTCTCGACATCGATGCCAAAGCGGCCCTCGCCCGGCGGCAGATGGACCAGAACCTGCCGGTCCGTCCCGCCGAACTCGACTGGACCCTGGCCCGCACGGACCATCCGGACGCCGACACCGAAGAAGCGGCGAGCGCCCTGCTGCGATGCACCGCGCGCGACCGCGACCCACATGTTGTCGGCCGAGCATTCTCTTCCGTCGCAGTCGAATTCGCACTAGCGAGCTATCCGGGATTTTCGCTCACCGCACCACCGGGCAACGGCAGCCCGTATGGTGTGTACACCGCGGGCCGGGTGGATGCGGCACTCGTCCCGCACACCGCGGTACTGCCCGACGGAACCCCGGTGGCGATCGACCCGGTGACGCCGACCCGTCCCCTCGAACCGCTCTCGGAACCCGAACTGCCGGAACCCCTTCCGGATGGTCCGATCCGGCGTGTCCCACTCGGTACCATCGCCGGTGCGCGCAGCGGCGACAAGGGCGGCGACGCCAACATCGGAGTGTGGGTCCGCACCGACGAGCAGTGGCGCTGGCTCGTCCACACACTCACCGTTGCCGCCGTGCAGGACCTGCTACCGGAGACGCGGCCACTGACCGTCACCCGGCATGTGCTGCCACACCTGCGTGCGGTGAACTTCGTCGTCGAGGGCATCCTCGGTCGCGGCGTCGCTTCGGGAGCTCGATTCGATCCGCAGGCCAAAGGGCTCGGTGAATGGCTGCGTTCCCGGCACCTCGACATTCCCGAATCCCTGCTGGAGGCCACTTCGTGAGCATCTGGACCACCCCCGAACGCATCGCGTTGCGCGACACCGTCACCGGGTTCGTGCAACGAGACATCCTGCCGTCTCTCACGGACTGGGAGCGTGACGGGGAATTGCCCCGGGACCTGCACAAGAAGGCTGCGGCGCTGGGCTTGCTCGGGGCCGGATTCCCCGAAACGGTCGGCGGGTCCGGTGGCGATGCGGCCGATGTCCTGACGATCTGTGAGGCCTTCCACGAGGCCGGTGGGTCCGGCGGCGCGTTTGCGTCGCTGCTCACGTGCGGCATCGCACTTCCGCATCTGATCGCCGCGGGTGATCCCGAACAGATACGCACCTGGGTCGCACCGACTCTTGCGGGTGATCTCATCGGCTCGCTGGCGATCACCGAACCCGGTGGCGGCTCCGACGTCGGGCACCTGACGACCCGCGCGGTCCGCGACGGTGACCACTACATCGTCAACGGCGCCAAGACGTACATCACCTCCGGATGCCGCGCCGATTTCGTCGTGATCGCCGTTCGCACCGGCGCGAGCGGTGCCGGCGGGATTTCGTTGATGGTGATCGACAAGGGCACAACGGGATTCACTGTCTCCCGCAAGCTCGACAAGATGGGCTGGCGTGCCTCCGACACGGCGGAACTGTCCTTCGTCGATGCGCGCGTCCCCGCCGCGAACCTGATCGGTGCCGAGAACACCGGGTTCGCGCAGATCGCCACGGCCTTCGTCTCGGAGCGTATCGGTCTGGCCGCGCAGGCCTATTCCGGTGCGCAGCGCTGCCTCGACCTGACCGTCGCCTGGTGTCGCGACCGCGAAACGTTCGGCCGGCCCCTCATCGCCCGGCAGTCCGTGCAGCGCACCCTCGCCGAGATGGCCCGCCGAACCGACGTGGCCCGCGTGTACTCGCGGCGCGTCGTCGAACGTGTCCTCGACGGCGACGGTGATCTCCTTGCCGAAGTGTGTTTCGCCAAGAACACTGCCGTCGAAGCCGGAGAATGGGTCGCGAACCAGGCCGTGCAGATGTTCGGGGGTCTCGGCTACATGACCGAATCCGAGGTGGAGCGTCAGTATCGTGACATGCGCATCCTCGGTATCGGCGGCGGCACCTCCGAGATTCTCATCGAACTCGCCGCGAAACGATTGGGGTACACCGGATGAGCATCCTGACCACCCGAATCGACCCGGCCTCGTCCGGCTACACCGACGCGGCCGACGCCATGACCGTCAAACTCGCCGAACTCGACACCGAACACGCGAAGGCGCTCGCCGGTGGCGGCGGCAAGTACGTCGAGCGGCACCATGCGCGCGGAAAACTGTTGCCGCGCGAACGAATCGAACTTCTTCTCGACCCGGACTCGCCGTTCCTGGAGTTGTCCCCGCTCGCCGCGTGGGGCACCGAATTCCCGGTGGGCGCGAGTGTCGTCACCGGGATCGGTGTCGTCGAGGGTGTCGAATGTGTCGTCGTCGCCAGCGACCCGACGGTCCGGGGCGGCACCAGCAACCCGTGGACGCTTCGTAAAACGCTACGTGCCAACGATATCGCCGTGCAGAACCGGCTTCCGCTGATCTCCCTCGTCGAATCGGGCGGTGCCGACCTGCCGACCCAGAAGGAAGTGTTCATTCCGGGCGGCCGGTTGTTCCGCGACCTCACACGCCTGTCCGCGGCCGGCATCCCCACCATCGCGCTGGTATTCGGGAACTCCACCGCGGGCGGCGCCTACGTCCCCGGCCTGTCCGACCACGTCGTCATGATCGAACAACGATCCAAGGTGTTCCTCGCCGGTCCACCGCTGGTGAAGATGGCCACCGGCGAGGAATCCGACGACGAGACCCTCGGTGGTGCCGACATGCACGCGCGCACTTCGGGTCTCGCCGATCATCTCGCCGTCGACGAGCGCGATGCACTGCGTATCGGGCGGGACATCGTCCGGCGGCTGAACTGGCGGAAGAAGGGTCCGGCCCCGAGTCCGGTCGTCCGGGAACCACGCCACGATCCCGAGGAACTGATCGGCATCGTCCCGGAGGATCTGCGCAGGCCGTTCGATCCGCGCGAGGTCATCGCCCGGATCGTCGACGACTCCGACTTCGACGAATTCAAACCCCTGTACGGCTCTTCGCTCGTGACCGGGTGGGCACAGGTGCACGGCTTTCCCATCGGCATTCTCGCCAACGCCCGTGGAGTGCTGTTCAACGAAGAATCGCAGAAGGCCACCCAATTCATCCAGCTCGCGAACCGCGCGAGCACACCACTGTTGTTCCTGCACAACACCACCGGATACATGGTGGGACGTGAGTACGAGGAACGCGGCATGATCAAGCACGGTGCGATGATGATCAACGCGGTGTCCAACTCGACGGTCCCGCACATCTCGATCCTGCTCGGCGCATCCTACGGCGCCGGCCACTACGGCATGTGTGGACGCGCCTACGACCCGCGCTTCCTGTTCGCCTGGCCGAGCGCGAAATCCGCGGTGATGGGCGGCGCCCAACTCGCCGGGGTCGTCTCGATCGTGGGCAGGGCCGCCGCCGAGGCACGCGGCCAGGCGTTCGATGAGGCCGCCGACGACGCGATGCGCGCCGCGATCGAACAGCAGATCGAAGCCGAATCGCTCCCGATGTTCCTGTCCGGGCGCCTCTACGACGACGGCGTCATCGACCCGAGGGACACCCGAACGGTGGTGGGAATGTGCCTGTCGGCAGTTGCCACCGCCCCGATCGACGGCGCCGAGGGCTTCGGCGTCTTCCGGATGTGAGGCCGCGATGACCGTCGAGACCGTCCTCGTCGCGAACCGCGGCGAGATCGCCCGCCGCATCTTCGCGACGTGTCGCCGTACCGGCATCGCCACCGTCGCGGTGTACTCCGACGCCGACGCACACAGCCCGCATGTCCAGGACGCCGACGTGGCGGTGCGGTTGCCCGGTCACACCCCCTCCGACACCTATCTGCGGGGCGATCTCATCGTCGCCGCCGCGATCATCGCAGGCGCCGACGCGGTGCATCCGGGATACGGATTTCTTTCGGAGAACGCGGAATTCGCACAGCAAGTCCAAGATTCGGGGCTGACCTGGATCGGTCCGCCACCCACGTCGATCGCACAGATGGGATCGAAGGTCGAGGCCAAGAAGATCATGGCAGCGGCAGGGGTCCCGATACTCACCGAACTCGATCCGGTCGCGGTCACCGCCGCGGACCTGCCGGTTCTCGTCAAGGCGTCCGCCGGAGGCGGCGGACGCGGCATGCGGATCGTGCGCGACCTCGCCGACCTCGACGACGAACTGGCCGCCGCGCGGCGTGAAGCACAGTCCGCGTTCGGTGACCCCACCGTGTTCTGCGAGCGCTATCTCGAGTCCGGCCGGCACATCGAGGTGCAGGTGCTCGCCGACCGGCACGGCACTGTCTGGGCGGTCGGGGAACGCGAATGTTCCATCCAGCGTCGGCATCAGAAGGTCGTCGAGGAAGCCCCGTCGCCTCTCGTCGAGGCCGTGCCCGGGATGCGGGAACGCCTGGTCGAGGCGGCGCGACTCGCGGCCTCGTCGATCGGCTACGAAGGCGCCGGCACCGTCGAGTTCCTCGCCACCGGCGACCGGACGGGCGACTTCTACTTCCTCGAGATGAACACCCGCCTGCAGGTCGAGCATCCGGTCACCGAATGCACCACCGGACTCGACCTCGTCGACCTGCAACTGCACATTGCAGCCGGAGGCAGACTCGATCCCGAACCACCGGCCGTCCAGGGGCATTCGATCGAGGTGCGGCTCTACGCGGAAGATCCCGCCCGCGGATGGCAGCCGCAATCCGGTACGGTGCACCGGCTCGCACTGCCCGCCACACCCGCCGAATTCGCGGTGCTGCGCGAAACCGGGGTGCGGCTGGACTCGGGTGTCACCGACGGCACCGACATCGGTGTGCACTACGACCCGATGCTGGCGAAGGTCATCTCGTACGCACCGACTCGCGCGGTCGCGACACGACTGCTCGCCGCCACCCTTTCGGCGACCGACGTGCACGGTCTGCGTACCAACCGCGACCTGCTGGTCAACGTGCTGCGGCATCCCGCATTCGTCGCCGGGGACACCGACACCGCGTTCTTCGACACGCACGGCCTGGACGTGCTGTCGGCGCCGCTGGCGGACCGGCAGGCGGAGGCGATATCGGCGGTGGCCGCTGCCCTCGCCGACGTCGCGCACCGCCGCGCCACCGCCTCCGTGAACGTGGGCCTGCCGAGCGGCTGGCGGAACCTGCCGTCCGGGCCGCAGATCAAGACGTACAGCGGCGATCACGGTGAGCACGAGGTTCGCTACCGGTTCGGCCGCACCGGTCTGGTCGTCGAGGGCCACCACGATGTCGTCCTGATCGACCTGCGTCCCGGCGCGGTGGTCCTCGAACTCGGCGGGCTGCGCCGCGAATTCCGGGTCGCACGCTACGACGACCCGGCGCGCGACGATGCCGTGTACATCGATTCGGGACTCGGACCGGTCCGGTTGCGTGAGGTTCCGCGCTTCACCGATCCGTCCACCCAGGTCGCCGCCGGGTCGCTGCTTGCGCCGATGCCGGGCGCGGTGATCCGCGTCGGCGTCGAGGTCGGCGACACCGTCACCACCGGGCAGCCGATCCTGTGGCTCGACGCGATGAAGATGGAACACACGATCACAGCACCCGCCTCGGGAGTGCTCACCGAACTCAACGTCGACGTCGGCGCGCAGGTCGCCGTCGGTGCGCTCCTGGCGGTCGTGGCCGAGACGGACCCGAACACTCCGGACGGAGACCAAGGATGAGTGTCATCGAAACCGACGAACAGCAGCAGCTTCGGTCCGCGGTCGCGGCGCTCGCCGAACGGTACAACTACATCGACTACGTGCTGCCGAAGGCTCGTCGTCGTGAACCGCTCACCGAATTATGGAGTGAAGCAGCGAAACTCGGGTTTCTGGGGGTGAACCTGCCGGAGGAGTACGGCGGAGGCGGCGCCGGCATCTACGAGCTGGCACTCGTCCAGGAAGAACTCGCCGCCAAAGGCTGTGGACTGCTGCTGGTGGTCGTGTCACCCGCGATCTGCGGCACGATCATCGCCGGATACGGCACCGACGAGCAGAAACAACGGTGGCTGCCCGGCATCGCGGACGGTTCGACCATCATGGCATTCGGGATCACCGAGGCAGACGCGGGCTCGAACTCGCACCGGATCTCCACCGTCGCCAAGCGGGACGGTGACGACTGGATCCTGCACGGCAGCAAGATCTTCATCTCGGGGGTCGACCAGGCCGACGCGGTACTCGTCGTGGCCCGCACCGAGGACGCGAAAACCGGGAAACTGAGGCCCGCCCTGTTCATCGTGCCCACCGGCACACCCGGCTTCGTCACGACACCGATGGACATGGACATCGTCGAACCCGACCGGCAGTTCACGCTGTTCCTCGACGACGTGCGACTACCCAGCGGTGCACTGGTCGGTGAACCGGAAGCGGCTCTGATGCAATTGTTCGCCGGGCTCAACCCGGAACGCATTCTCGGTGCGGCGATGGCGGTCGGACTCGGGCGCTACGCCCTCGACGTTGCCGTCCGCTACGCCGGGGAACGCACCGTGTGGAAGGAACCGATCGGCACCCACCAAGGAATCGCACATCCCTTGGCGCAGTGCAAGATCGAACTCGAACTCGCCAAGCTGATGATGCAGAAGGCTGCCGTCCTGTACGACGCCGGCGACCACGCCGGTGCCGCGGAAGCGGCGAACATGGCGAAGTACGCCGGCGCCGAAGCCAGCATCCGGTCGCTCGACCAGGCGATCCAGACCCACGGCGGCGCCGGCCTCACCGAGGAGTACGGGCTCGCGGCGCTGCTCGGCACCGCGCGCATCGCGCGCATCGCCCCGGTGAGCAGAGAGATGATCCTCAACTTCGTGGCCCAGCATTCGCTGGGTCTGCCGCGGTCCTACTGAGGAGGCCACGTGACCGATCCGGAACGCTCCGAGTCGCCGGTTCGCTACCGGGTGGCGCGCGGCGCCGCGACACTCACCCTCGATTCGCCACCGAACCGCAATGCGTTGTCCGCTCGCATGCTCGACGAGTTGCGCAGTGCACTGGACCGTGCCGCTTCCGATCCCGAGGTTCGCGCGGTCGTCCTCACCCACACCGGCGGAACATTCTGCGCCGGTGCGGACCTCGGGGAGGCATCGGACAACCCGGCCGCGGTCGCCGCGGAGCGGACCCGTGAGATGGCGGCGCTGTTGCGCGCGATCCTGGAACTGCCGAAACCGGTCGTCGCCATGATCGACGGCCACGTGCGGGCCGGGGGGATGGGTTTGGTCGGCGCATGCGACATCGTCGTCGCCGGACCGAGCTCGACATTCGCGCTGACCGAGGCACGGCTCGGCCTCGCAGCCTCGATCGTCTCGCTGACGGTATTGCCCCGGCTCACTCCACGTGCGGCAGGCCGCTACTTTCTCACCGCGGAGCGTTTCGGCCCCGACGACGCTGTCGCGATCGGGCTGGCGACGACGCAGGCCGTCGACCCCGCTGCGACAGTGCGCGAGATCCTCGACGACCTGTCCGGTTGCTCACCCCAGGGCCTGGCCGAATCGAAGCGCCTCACCACGATGCGGATGCTCGCCGACTTCGACCGTTACGGTGACGAATTGGCCGCCCAGTCCGCGCGCCTGTTCGGTTCCGAGGAGGCCGTCGAGGGCATCACCGCGTTCCTGCAGCGACGGCCCCCGTCGTGGGCGCGGATGTGAATCGGCCGGTGCCGTGCTTTTGATCGAGCGGGCTGCGGTGAGGAACAGTGCATGCATGAATACTGGGCCGGCCGACGACCGCCGACGCCGCGCGGAGCAGGAACGCAGCCGCACCACCCGCACGACCATCCTCGATGCGGCCGTCGAGGTGCTCGTCGCGCACGGCTATTCGCTGACGACCACCGTGCGCATCCAGCAGGCCGCCGGTGTGTCCCGCGGGCGGCTGCTGCACCACTACCCGAACCGTGATCTGCTGCTCGTCGCCGCCGTCCACCACCTCGCCGCGCGCGGGGTGCGTGACGTCGACCGGGACCGGCACTGGCCACCGGAGCCTGCCGAACGGATCGCGGTGGCCGTCGACCTGATGTGGCAGCATTTCCGTCAACCCTATTTCTGGGCGTCGATGGAACTGTGGCTGGCTGCGCGTTCGCACGAGGATCTGCGCGCCGAACTGCTCCCGCTGGAGCGGGCACTCGGCGGCATGATCAAGGAACAGACAGACCGGTTCTTCGGGCCCGATCTGACGGCTCACCGGCTTTATGCCGAGATCCGCGACCTCGTGTACACCAGCATGCGCGGTGTCGCCCTCGGCTACGCGATCGATCCGCGCGACGCCGAGACCGATGTCTACCTCCCCGTGTGGCGCCACCAGTTCGAGCAGGTGCTGCTCGAACATGACTGACGGGAACCGTTCGTCAGACTGCCGTTCGTCATACCGCAGTGCGCGCGGCCAGTGCGTCCGTGAACGTCCGGTTCAGCGCCCACCGCAGATGCTCGAGTGCCGGTTGCGGCAGCGTCTGCTGGTAGCCGTACAGGATGAACAGACCCATCCGAGCGAAATTCTCGGCGTCGCTGTCCGTCCCGAGGAGTCCGGTGACCGCTTCGCGAACGACCTCGAAACGCTGGTCGTCGACCACCTTCTGCACGGTTCGGACCTCGGTGTCGCTGTGTGCCCATGCCCGGATTGCGGATTCGGCGCGATGCGGCAGTCCGCACGCGAACTCGATGAGCAGTTCGAGGCGCTGATCGGACTGGCGGACCAGCCGTGCCGCGTCGACGAGTTGCAGGGTGCGTCGGTGGAGCCAGTGCTGCAGAAATTCGGTCTTGAACTGCCCCCAACTCTCGAAATAGTTGTAGAACGAACCCGTCGTGACGGACAGATGCCGACACAACGGTGCCTGTTTCAGGCCACCGTGGTCGTCCGTGGACAGAATTTCGATGGCGGCGTCGAAATAGTCTTCGCGCCGGACCGGTGTTGCCACGATGAGACCTCCCCTTCTCGGTCGTGTCGAATTCGAGTGTACGAAAAACTGCGCCGCATCCCCGGTGCCGTGTCCTGCGGTGCCATCATGGGCCTGCCGCAGGTCGCCGAAGGAGTGCCGTGGTGACGACAGGCTGCGACGGACACCGAAGCTGAGACGGGCACCGCAGCTGCGACGGACACCGAAGCTGAGACGGACACGGAAGGGGCGGCAGTGACGCGCGAGCCGAAGCAGGACCGCAGTCGCGCGACGCGCAGACGGCTGCTCGAGGCGAGCATCGACTGTCTTTCCGAACTCGGGTGGGGCGCGACCACCGTCGGGGTCGTCGCCGAGCGTGCCGGTGTTTCGCGCGGTGCTGCCCAGCATCACTTTCCGACACGCGAGGACCTCATCACCGCGGCACTCGAGTTCATGTTCGACAGCCGCATCGACCAGGTGCACAGCGAGAGCATCGACCTGCCGGACGGTCCGGCCCGCACCGAGGCCGTCGTAGCCAGGCTCGTCGACCAGTACACCGGCAGCTTGTTCCGGGCTGCGCTGCAGGTGTGGACCGCCGCGGCCGCCGACCAGGAACTGCGCGCCCGCATCGTGCCGCTCGAGGAACACTTCGGGCGTGTCGCGCACCGTGTGGCGGTGGACCAACTCGGCGTGGACGGCTCCGATCCGGTCGTGCACCGCTCGGTGCAGGCCACCCTCGACCTGGCCCGCGGTCTCGGGCTGGCGGACGTGCTCACCGACGATTCGCGGCGCCGGTCCGAGATCGTCCGGAACTGGGCCGCCCAACTCGACGCGGTCATCGAGACGGCGCGTCGGCGCCCGGCGGCAGAGCCGTCGGCTGGGTAGGGTCAGTGCTCATGCTTGCCAAGCCGGCCACATTTCTGGCGGCGGTCGCCGTCGTCGGGCTCGCCGCCACCGGGTGCGGTGCCGACGGTGATGCGCCGCCGGTGTCCCAAGTGCCGCCCGCCGCGCAGGTCACCGAGCCCGGTCCGTTCTTCGGGGAGTGCAGTTCGGTCACCGACGACGAAGTGGCCGCCGCGTTCGGCCTCGGCGCGTTTGCGACGGTCACCCGCAACTCGGTCGGATGCGAATGGGAGAGCGTGGTGGGGGGACCGAGCGTCACGTTCTCCTGGTACCGCGGCAGTCCCATCGGGCGGGAACGCGCCGGATCGGATCTGATCGGTCGGCCTGCCGCGGATGTCGAGATCGGTGGACACGAGGGGTTCATGGGCTCGGCGCAGAACGAGCTGGGGCAGACCGTGCTGTGTGAGGTCGGCCTCGGGTTCGGCGGCGACTTCGTCCACTGGTCCGTCACCTACTCGAACTTCACGCCCGCCGCGGATGCGTGCGTGGTGGCGCGTGGGCTCGCCGAACTGTCCGCAGAAAGGGCGGCGAAATGAGCACGGCGGGGTTTGTCAGGGCGGGGTTTGTCAGGGCACGGATCGTCACGACACGGGCGGCCGTGGCGATGCTGGCCTGCGTGGTCGCCGGAGGCGTGCTCGCCGGGTGCGGCCGCACCGTCGAGGGTCGAGCCGTGCAGGTGGGCGCGGGAGGCGGCGGTGCATCGACGGAGTTCACCAAGTTGCTCACCGAATGCGACGCGGTCACCGACGACCAGATCGCGCAGAGCGTCGGATCCGACTACGTGCTGAGGGGATTCTTCGGCGCCATCTGCCGCTGGGACGGCGACGGCCCGACCGGTCCGGTCAAGGTCACGTTCAACTGGTTCGAGACGGGCACGCTCGACACCGAACGCGCGACGGGGGAACGTCTCGGATACACGGTGGACAACACGACCGTCGAGGGCCGGCGGGCGATCCAGATGCGTCGACCGGCTGATCCGGCGTCGTGTGGTGTCTCGGCGAACGCGTCGACCGTGGGTATCTTCGGCTGGTGGGTGCAGTACGCGCCGGGAGCGGGACATCCCGACCCGTGCGAGGCGGCCGCAACGTTGGCTCGGCTGACCCTGAACCTGAGTAGTTGAGACCGGCGGAAGGGGCGGTGGGCGAGCCGTAGCTCACTTTGACCTGGTGGCTCGGCGCCGGGTATCGTTGTGGGTCGTGTCCGGCATGCCCGGGCCGATCTGTGTGCCTATGCGAGGTAGTGCCGTGTGCGCGGTCTGTAGACAACTGCAGTGTGCGAGCTCCGGCTGCCTGTGTGGGGGTACGCGACACGCCCGACCTCGTGTGCACACGGGGGGCGGGTGCGGGGCAGTTGCTTCCTTGTCCCAACCGATGGATCCCTAATTTCACAACAGCCGAAGTTGCTCGTGTGAGCAGCTCCAGACGACGAGAAAGCTTGTAGATGCCAACCATCAATCAGTTGGTCCGCAAGGGCCGCCGCGACAAGACCGCGAAGGTCAAGACCGCGGCCCTCAAGGGCAGCCCGCAGCGCCGTGGCGTGTGCACCCGCGTGTACACCACCACCCCGAAGAAGCCGAACTCGGCTCTTCGTAAGGTCGCGCGTGTCCGCCTGACCAGCGCTGTCGAGGTCACCGCCTACATCCCCGGTGAGGGCCACAACCTCCAGGAGCACTCGATGGTGCTCGTGCGCGGCGGTCGTGTGAAGGACCTTCCGGGTGTCCGTTACAAGATCATCCGCGGCTCGCTCGACACCCAGGGTGTCAAGAACCGCAAGCAGGCGCGTAGCCGCTACGGCGCGAAGAAGGAGAAGGGCTGATGCCACGTAAAGGTCCCGCTCCCAAGCGCCCGCTGATCGCCGATCCGGTCTACGGTTCGCCGCTGGTCACCCAGTTGGTCAACAAGATCCTGATCGACGGCAAGAAGTCCACCGCCGAGCGCATCGTCTACGAGGCACTCGAGCAGGCACGCGACAAGACCGGCACCGATCCGGTCGTCACCCTCAAGCGCGCGCTCGACAACGTCAAGCCCGCCCTCGAGGTCCGCAGCCGTCGCGTCGGTGGCGCCACCTATCAGGTTCCGGTCGAGGTCCGTCCGGTCCGGTCCACCACGCTGGCCCTCCGCTGGCTGGTCACCTTCGCGCGCCAGCGTCGCGAAAAGACCATGGTGGAGCGTCTGGCCAACGAGCTTCTCGACGCAAGCAACGGTCTCGGTGCGTCCGTGAAGCGTCGCGAGGACACGCACAAGATGGCTGAAGCCAACAAGGCGTTCGCGCACTACCGCTGGTGAGTCGTCGCCGGTCGGGAGGATCGGTCACCAACGTCCTCCCGGCCGGCCGCTCGCACAACTGTGTCGGTCCTGTAACGGCCGGCGACAACACAAGAACACGTGGTCCACACCCAAGGACCGACACGAGCTACGAGCGGGGTTACCTGTGGCACAGGAAGTGCTGACCGACCTGAACAAGGTCCGCAACATCGGCATCATGGCGCACATCGATGCCGGCAAGACCACCACCACCGAGCGCATCCTCTTCTACACCGGTGTGAACTACAAGATCGGTGAAACCCACGACGGTGCCTCGACCACCGACTGGATGGAGCAGGAGAAGGAGCGTGGTATCACCATCACCTCCGCCGCCGTCACCTGTTTCTGGAACAACAACCAGATCAACATCATCGACACCCCCGGCCACGTCGACTTCACCGTCGAGGTCGAGCGGTCCCTGCGCGTCCTCGACGGCGCGGTCGCCGTGTTCGACGGCAAGGAGGGCGTCGAGCCCCAGTCCGAGCAGGTCTGGCGCCAGGCCGCCAAGTACGACGTTCCGCGCATCTGCTTCGTCAACAAGATGGACAAGATGGGCGCGGACTTCTACTTCACCGTGCAGACCATCATCGACCGTCTCGGTGCGAAGCCGCTGGTCCTGCAGCTCCCGATCGGTGCCGAGGACGACTTCGACGGTGTCGTCGACCTCGTCGAGATGAAGGCCATCACCTGGCGCGGCGTCGTGCCGACCGGTACCGAGCCGACCATCGAGGAGATCCCCGCCGATCTCGCCGACAAGGCCGCCGAATACCGCGAGAAGCTGCTCGAGACGGTTGCCGAGTCCGACGAAGCTCTCATGGAGAAGTACTTCGGCGGCGAGGAACTCACGGTCGAGGAAATCAAGGGCGCCATCCGCAAGCTGACGGTCGCCTCCGAGCTGTACCCGGTTCTGTGTGGCTCCGCGTTCAAGAACAAGGGCGTTCAGCCCATGCTCGACGCGGTCATCGACTACCTGCCGAATCCGCTGGACATCGGCGAGGTCGAGGGCCACAAGCTGAACGACGAAGAGGTCATCCTCACGCGTAAGCCGAGCAAGGACGAGCCGTTCTCGGCGCTGGCCTTCAAGATCGCTGCGCACCCGTTCTTCGGCAAGCTGACCTTCGTGCGTGTCTACTCCGGCCGGATCGATCCGGGCGCCCAGGTTCTCAACGCGACCAAGGGCAAGAAGGAGCGCATCGGCAAGCTGTTCCAGATGCACGCCAACAAGGAGAACCCGGTCGACGAGGCCGTCGCGGGCCACATCTACGCGATGATCGGCCTGAAGGACACCACGACCGGCGACACCCTGTGCGACCAGGCGAACCCGATCGTTCTCGAGTCCATGACCTTCCCGGATCCGGTCATCCAGGTCTCCATCGAGCCCAAGACCAAGTCCGACCAGGAGAAGCTGGGCACTGCGATCCAGAAGCTGGCCGAAGAGGACCCGACGTTCTCCGTCGAGCTCGACGAGGAGACCGGCCAGACCGTCATCGGCGGCATGGGCGAGCTCCACCTCGACATCCTCGTCGACCGTATGCGTCGCGAGTTCAAGGTCGAAGCCAACGTCGGTAAGCCGCAGGTCGCGTACCGCGAGACGATCACCAAGGCCGTCGAGAAGCACGAGTTCACGCACAAGAAGCAGACCGGTGGTTCCGGCCAGTTCGCGAAGGTCATCATCGCCCTCGAACCCTTCACGGGTGAGGACGGCGCGACCTACGAGTTCCAGAACAAGGTCACCGGTGGCCGCGTGCCCCGCGAGTACATCCCGTCGGTCGACGCCGGTGCGCAGGACGCGATGCAGTACGGCGTGCTCGCCGGCTACCCGCTGGTGAACGTCAAGGTGTCGCTGCTCGACGGCGCGTACCACGACGTCGACTCGTCGGAAATGGCGTTCAAGATCGCCGGTTCGCAGGCTCTGAAGGAAGCGGCCCGCAAGGCTGCCCCGGTCATCCTCGAGCCGATCATGGCTGTCGAGGTCACCACCCCCGAGGACTACATGGGTGAAGTGATCGGCGACCTCAACTCCCGCCGTGGCCAGATTCAGGCCATGGAGGAACGCAGTGGTGCCCGTGTCGTGAAGGCGCTGGTTCCGCTCTCGGAGATGTTCGGTTACATCGGTGACCTGCGGTCGAAGACCCAGGGTCGCGCGAACTTCTCCATGGTGTTCGATTCCTACGCAGAGGTTCCGTCGAACGTCTCGAAGGAAATCATCGCCAAGGCGACCGGCGAGTAATCTGGGTTACGACCCGGTCGACTGCACGACAAAGTAATACAACCGCACTGCTGCATACTGCACGCAACAACAGTCCAGGAGGACATTCCAGTGGCGAAGGCGAAGTTCGAGCGGACCAAGCCGCACGTGAACATCGGCACCATCGGTCACGTCGACCATGGCAAGACGACCACCACGGCTGCGATCACCAAGGTGCTGGCCGACAAGTACCCGGACCTCAACGAGAGCTTCGCGTTCGACCAGATCGACAAGGCTCCCGAGGAGAAGGCTCGTGGTATCACGATCAACATCTCCCACGTCGAGTACCAGACGGAGAAGCGCCACTACGCGCACGTCGATGCTCCTGGTCACGCGGACTACATCAAGAACATGATCACCGGTGCCGCCCAGATGGACGGCGCGATCCTGGTCGTGGCCGCCACCGACGGCCCGATGCCGCAGACGCGTGAGCACGTGCTGCTCGCCCGCCAGGTCGGCGTGCCCTACATCCTCGTCGCCCTGAACAAGGCCGACATGGTCGACGACGAGGAAATCCTCGAGCTCGTCGAGATGGAGGTCCGCGAGCTGCTGGCCGCCCAGGAATTCGACGAGGACGCCCCGGTCGTCCCGATCTCGGCGCTCAAGGCGCTCGAGGGCGACGAGAAGTGGGTCAAGTCCATCGAGGCTCTGATGGACGCGGTCGACGAGTCGATCCCGGACCCGGTCCGTGAGACCGACAAGCCGTTCCTCATGCCCGTCGAGGACGTCTTCACGATCACCGGTCGTGGCACCGTCGTCACCGGCCGCATCGAGCGCGGTGTGGTCAACGTGAACGAGGAAGTCGAGATCGTCGGCATCAAGACGACCTCGACCAAGACCACGGTCACCGGCATCGAGATGTTCCGCAAGCTGCTCGACCAGGGCCAGGCCGGCGACAACGTCGGTCTGCTGGTTCGTGGCATCAAGCGTGAAGATGTCGAGCGCGGCCAGGTCGTCGTCAAGCCGGGCACCACGACTCCCCACACGGAGTTCGAGGGCCAGGCCTACATCCTCAACAAGGAAGAGGGCGGCCGCCACACGCCGTTCTTCAACAACTACCGTCCGCAGTTCTACTTCCGTACCACGGACGTGACGGGCGTTGTTACCCTTCCCGAGGGCACCGAGATGGTCATGCCGGGCGACAACACCGAGATGTCGGTCGTTCTGATCCAGCCGATCGCCATGGACGAGGGCCTGCGCTTCGCGATCCGCGAGGGTGGCCGCACCGTCGGCGCCGGTCGCGTCACGAAGATCATCAAGTGAGCTAGTTTTCACTGACGCCCGATGGCGCTCACTCCTCCGGGAGTGGGCGCCATCGCGCGCTTCGCGCCCGTGTGCCGTTTGGGCTGCTGGAGCGGCCTAAACGGCACACGGGGCCTTGACCCGCGGATTCGCCTCACATTTTCCGACGCGACGCGGCGACGAGCTGCTCGAACGACTTCTACGGCGGGCGACTACTCCCCGGGACGACACCGGCTACCGGAACAGCCGCCGTAGCCGCGTGTTCGCCTCGTTCACGTCGAACATCGTCGGATCGATCTGTTCTCCGGCCGCGACACCCAGCCACTCCCGGATCTCCTCGTAACCCTCCGACTTCGGATCGTTGGCGGTCGCGACCAGTTGCGACCAGCCCCACGGCCCGCCGGAATCCTCGACCGGGGCCATGCCGCTACCGGCGATACATGTTGCGCGCGGAGAGCTTTCGTCGATCTCACCGATCGATTCGACGATGATCTCGTGTTCCCAGCCGTCGCCGTAGTCGTACAGGTAGGTCAGTTTCGAGCCGACCTTCGGCAGAGCCTCGGCGATGGCGACAGCATCCTCGACGACCGTGTTGCTGTCGAAGAACCCGCCGTCATCGATCTGATCGGCGGGCAGATAGCTGCGTCCCTTCACCCGTGAGCGACCCGAGTCGAACCGGTGCAGGTGACTGTCGTCCCACGCGTACGCGGTCTGGATCGCGTCGTGCAGGTCGGGCAAGGTCATGCCACTGTCGACGACGAGCCGCCGCCACACCGGTGGCTGAGTGTCCAGCAGCGACACCTTCATCGTGTAGCGGGGGCCGGGCCGGGTGATGACGAGTTCCCCGGCGAGAACGCTCAACGCCCGATGCACCGCCGGTTTGAGCGCATCCGGCACCCGGTAGACGTCGGTGTTGTCGAGAAGTCCGTCGGCGACGAGCGCGTCGATACGTTCGCCGAGCGCGACCTCGAGGAGGTCGGACAGTCCCTCTGGTGCCGATTCGAGGGCGGCGCGCCGCACGTCCGGGTCGGCCGGTACGGGATGATCCCCGAATCCCATCACCATTACTTGAATGGCGGCGTCGTCGAAAATCTGGGTGAAGTCACCGCGGAGGCCGGTGTCGCTGCGGCCGAACCGCGCGGAGATCGTGGCGGCGACGACATTCCGTAGCGTCTCGAGATAGGTGTCGGGGTCGGCATCCGGGTTGCGCCACAGTTCCGCGGCAGGACCGGGTTTCGCGACCGTCGATCCGGTGCGCAGCAGGTCGGTCCTGACTGCGACGGCCCACGCCTCGGACAGGCCCGGCACCTCCCACATGGACTGCACCCGCACCGGCTCGGCATCCGAGGCGTCGGAGTCGCCGAACAAGCCGGGCTGGCTCGCCGCACGGCCCGTGGTCACCGCCTGCCCGAACAACGCGGCCGCCTCGGGTATTGCAGCGAGTTTGAGTGCCCCGGTGGGGGTGACCGGCCGGGACCTGCCGATCCAGTCGAGCAGCGCCGACATTCGGGCAATGATCGGGAGAGCGGCCAACGCGGCGCGCTCTACGTCCGGATCGATGTCGGGGACCGGCACCTCGAACGGTGGCACCTCGAGCGGCGACATCTCGTCGTCGAACTCGACGTAGTCGGTCAGAGTCTCGCCGCACGAGATGAGATCCTCGTCCGACCCGGTCCACAGGTCTGATTCACCCAGGAATGCGAAATACGCGGCTACTGCGCCGGCGATCTGAATCGCGGCATCGTCGGCTTCGTCCGGATCGTCGGGCAGTGTGGTGAAGAGGAACTCGATGTCCGACGGGCGCCACGCGGTCGCCGAGAACCCGCTCGCGCGGGGGTCGAGCATCGCCAGCGCCTCTGCGACGGCGAGAACGATGGTGGTGGCGACCTCCTCGTCGACGTGCATGTCGGAGTCGAGCAGCCAGCTGTGGAAGGAAGGAACGATCCGCTCGTACTCGTCGACCGCGGTCCGGCGGGCGCGGTCGAGTGAAATTACTGTCCCGTGCCGCTTCTGCTCACGCTTCTTGGACTTCGCGGCGCGCTTCTGCCCGCGTGAAGCGTCGTTCGTACCGGACATGGGCAGCGGTCCTTTCGCTGTGAACATTTCGTCGGCGTCGACCCTATGCGCCGGCATCGGTCGCGTCGATCGACGGGTGAGGCAATCCGACGACGACCGTGCCCGGCAGATTCGGGTGGCCGGGTGTTTCGTTACTCTGCGACGGAACGGCTGTCGAGACGAGGAAGTGCGCAGTGGTGGTTGGTTCGATCGGTGACGGCGGAGAGTCGTTCGATGCCCGGCTGCGTCGCGAGGCAATGGCCTGGCTGACCGTGCGCACCAACGACGGACTCGACTCGATCACCCGAACGGACCTCGAGGACTTCACGATCGACGGACGGCCTTTCAAACTCGTCGACCGCACCCGGGGCATCCGCAAACCGAAGGAGATCTCGGCGGCGCTGTCGATCAGCACCACCTACCGTCCCGTCGGCGCCCAGCGGCCATACGAGGACGAGGTCGGGAACGACGGTTTCCTCCGGTACAAGTGGTCGGGGACCGACCCGGACCACATGGACAACCGGGGCCTGCGCAACGCGATGAATCAGGGTGTCCCGTTGATCTGGTTCTACGGCGTCGGCGTCGGAACGTTCCAGCCCATCTATCCGGTGTACCTCGTGGCAGAGGAACCGGACAGGCATCAGTTCGTCGTCGCGACAGAGGTCGCGCGTGATCTGCACCGGCCGGACACCGCAGCCGAGTCGCAGTTGCGTCGGTACGTGATCACGGAAACCAAACGTCGCCTGCACCAGCCGGTGTTCCGGGCCACGGTGATGCGCGCCTACGAGACCCGTTGCGCGGTCTGCGCGTTGGCGCACGGGGAGTTGCTCGATGCCGCACACATCATCCCGGACTCCGACGCGGACGGCATCGCATCGGTGACGAACGGGCTCGCGATGTGCAAGATCCACCACGCCGCATACGACGTCCACATCCTCGGTGTCACACCCGACCTCGTCGTCGAGATCCGCCGGGATCTGCTCGAGGAGATCGACGGTCCGATGCTCGAACACGGGCTGAAGGAACGACACGGGCAGAAGCTGATGGTGGTGCCGGCCATCCGGTCCGAGAGGCCCGATCGGGAGCTTTTGGCAGTGAGTTACGAGAGGTTCCGCGAGGCAAGGTAGGGAGCACGTCCATGCGGCAGTCCTACTTGTGCATTGATAGACTCCGGCGCGAGGTCCGCCTCGGAATCGACCGCATCAGCCGTGTACATCCGGCGTGAGCGTTCTCGGGCCGCCACCGCATACGCTGGTAGTCGATACTGGCGGCCGAGCGTAGCGGAAGGGGAAATCGTGACGGTGAGCCTGGGTGCGAGGCCGACGGCCACGGTGTTCGAGGTTGAGGACCTGGTCGGAAAGGTCTGGTCCGGACAGATTCGAATCCCCGAGTTTCAGCGCCCGCTGCGGTGGGGCTTCGAGGACGTGCGGCGGCTGTTCGACAGCATCCTTCGAGGGTATCCGCTCGGCAGCCTGCTGCTGTGGGAGCGTCATGCGGAGCGCGAACGTCTGAGGGTCGGTGCGTTGGACATCGATGCCCCCGCCACCGACCGGGCACTGTGGGTGGTCGACGGACAGCAGCGGGTGACCGCCCTGGCGAATGTGTTGTCCGCGGCAGGCGCCGTCGATGACCGGTTTGCACTGAGCGTCAACCTGATTGACGGGCGGGTGGTCCGCACACGGCCCAACCTGGACTCCACGATTGTCCCGTTGCCCGTACTTTTCGATCTTCAGCAGCTGCTGCTGTGGTTCCGGGATCGACCGGAGGCCGCCGAGTACTTCGAGGCCGCATCTGCGATCGCGAAGACGATCCGGCAGGCAAAGGTCCCGGCGTCGGTGGTGGTGACCGACGACGAAGAGGTCCTGCGGGACATCTTCGACCGGTTGAACAACTATGGAAAGCGACTCACCCGCGCGGAGGTATTCGCCGCGCTTCACCCCGCGGGGGCGCAGGAGGAGAACACCACGGCGGGATCGATCGCGGGTATCGCGGCCGCACTCGACGACCGATTGGACTTCGGGGTTGTCGACGGTGACACGATTCTGCGGGCGGTACTCGCACGGCGCGGGGCCGACATCACCAGAGAGATCCGGATCGAGTTCTACGATCGTCGCGGCGCGGGTGAGTTCGCACGTGAAAGCGTGGAGACCGCCTACCACGAGGCGGAGGTCGCTCTCGAACACGCGGTGCGGTTCCTGCAGCAGGACGCGGGCGTACCGCATTTCGCCTTTCTTCCCTATCGCTACCTGCTGGTGGTTCTCACCAGGGTCTTCGCGCATCACGACATGTCCGGGGCGCGGGAGCGTCAACTGCTGCGGCGGTGGTTCTGGCGGGCCGCGGCCGTCGGTCCGACCGGGTCGACCACGGAGACGGTCCGGGCGTTGTGCAGTCAGGTGATTCCGAGCGATCTGGACGCCACGATGCGGCAATTGCTCCATTGGCTGCCGGGTCGCGCGGGGTATCCGGATGTCCACCGATTTCGGACAAATCACGCGGCCGGGAAGATCATCGCATGCTCGATGTGGTCGAGCGGTCCTAGATCGCTGCGCACACTGGAGTCGCTGGACCAACCTGACCTGGCGGACGCGTTGGGGGAGGCGCGGACCCCGCGACCGGCGTTGACCGCCGTGATCTCTCGGGGAGTGCTGTCCGCGGACGAGGTGGGTTCGGCGGGACGTTGGCTGTTGGCGCCGGGTCTGGATGCGGCACCGTCGGAAGTGTCCGCGATCCTCGCGGGTGGTCCTCCGCTGGGAGCGGACCCACACCTGTGGACGGCGATGCTGACCTCGCACGCGATCGACAGGGTTGCCGCCGACGCTATCGCGGCGGGCGACAACCGTGCGTTCGTGCGGGCACGCACGGTACAGATTCGGGCTGTGGTCGAAAAGTTCCTCGACACACGCTGGGAGTACGGATTCGAGGACACGGTGTCGCTCGACCGGTACGTAATGGACGACCTCGAGGTTGAGGATCCGGACGATGAGAAGTTGAACGCAGACGACACGGTATCCGGATTCGGCGGATGAATACCGGTGTGACGCGTCATGGGGTGTGGCTGTACGACACGCGTGTCGGATTTCTGCACCACCACGACAACTACACATGGTTCGAATTCTCCGATGCGTATTTGGAGGACGCGCACCGACCGGTGCTGGGTCTGCGTTTCGAGCACAACATCTACAGCCGTGTTGCAGCTAACCTTCAACTGCCACAATGGTTCTCAAACCTCTTGCCGGAAGGTGTGCTGCGGACATGGATCGCGACCGAGCGACGTGTGTCGCCGGACCGTGAAATGGAGCTGCTTGCGCAGGTTGGACAGGACTTGCCGGGAGCGGTGCGCGTCCTTCCTGCGCCGGAGGAATCCGCGGACGATCTTGCGGTACCGGATATCTCGAATGTCGTGGCAGAGGGTACGCGAGAAGGTCGCATGGGTTGGAGGTTCTCACTCGCGGGGGTCGGACTGAAGTTCTCGATGCTGCGGTCCGGCAATCGGTTCACCTGCCCCGCTTCCGGTGCGGGTGGTGACTGGATCATGAAGCTACCCGACGCGGTGTTTCGGCACGTGCCCCTGAACGAGTACACGATGATGCGGTTCGCCGGGGCAGTGGGGATCGAGGTCCCCGAAGTCGTTCTGGTCCATCGAGACGAGATCGACGAGCTACCCCCATCGGCGTGGCCCGGCACCGAGCAGTGGGCGTTCGCGGTGCGCAGGTTCGACCGGCCCGAAGGTGGGCAGCGGGTGCACATCGAAGACCTCGCACAGGTGCGGGGCGTCTATCCCGTGAGCAAGTACGAGGGGAACTACGAAACCGTTGCGGGCCTGGTGTATCGCGGCCACGACGAGGTGGCGCTGAGGGAATTCGTGCGCCGCTTGACCTTCTTCGTGCTCATCGGAAACGGTGATGCACACCTGAAGAACTGGTCGCTGATCTACCGCGATCGACGGGTACCGACCTTGTCGCCGGCGTACGACATCGTCTCGACCGAGACGTATCGTCCCGACGGGTCCGCGGAGGATCTCGGGCTGAAGTTCGCCGGGTCGCGGCGCTTCGAGTCGGTCCGGGTGCATCACTTCGACCGATTCGAGCACAAACTCGGGACCAGGCTCGATCTCGCGGACATCGCTGCGCAGACAGTGAGAAGCACGGTGGAAGCGTGGCCGCGTTTCGCGAACGAACTTGTCGCTGCGCCATCGATCCGAGACGCGATCGGCGGGGCAGTGGTCGAGAGGGCGACAAGCCTGATGGGTGGTCGGCCGCGGTAGCTTGTCTACCGCGGCGTCGCGCCCCGGCTACGCGGGAGCAGTGCCCAACAGTTCCGACTTCCTCCCGCTCCACGTCACCACCAGCTCGTCCCACGCCCGGGTTGCCGCGACGTACAGCAGCGAGCGCTCTCGCAGCACCGCCTCGCCCTGCTCCTCCTCGGGCACGGATATCGCAGGGTGGCGGCGGAGGGGACGTGGGTGGCGTCGATACCGGCGAGGACGACGCGGGAGAACTCCATGCCCTTCGACCGGTGCATGGTGAGCACCTGCACGTGCCCGCTGGTGGCGAGATTGTCGTCGAGGGCGCGGGCGTCGATGCCGCGGCCACCGAGGGTGCGAACGAACTGGGTGCGGTCGTTCTTGCCGCGAGTAAGGACGGCGATGGTGGACGGGTCGATCTCCGCGTCGAGCCAGGCACGAACTTCCTGTGTGACCTTGTCGAGTTCGTCTGCTGCATCGGTGTATTCGAGCATCCGCGGGTTCGATCCGAGGCGTACAGACCGGTAGTCGGCGGTGGATTCCTCACCCTGCTCGAGGTCCTTGTACTCGGCGCCGGACAGGATGCTGACCGCAAAGTGCAGGTTCTGCGCGGTGGTCCGGTAGTTCAATGTCAGCCGTCGCGACCGCCCGACGATCTTGATTCCGAAGTGGGACAGCGCGATCGATTGACCGTAGATCCGCTGGTGCGAATCCTCGGCGATGAACAGGTCGTTCGACCCTTCTGCGACGAGGGCCCGCAGCAGCGCCCAGTGGGTGGCGTGTAGGTCCTGCGCCTCGTCGACGATCACGTGGTCCGCCACGTGGCTGCCGCCGGATTCGCCGCGCAGCCGCATGTGTTCGGCGGCCAACGCCAAGATTTCGGGGAAGCTCAGGCTGCCGGCCATCCGGCTCTGCCGCCGGTACGCTTCGACGAGTTTCCACACGGCGATGCGCTGCGGCCGGCTCAGCCGCACCCCGCGACCGGGCCGCGCGACCTTCGCGTACTGTTCGAGAGTCGTCACCTTGTTTGCGAGAATCACTGCGACGTTCTCATTGTCGAGGAATCCGGGTGTCGCGATCCGAGCATCGAGGCCGCTCGACACCGACTGGGCGGGTTGCCCGGGCGGTCCGGTACTGTGGGTCCGTCAGCACGCCGTTCGCACCCAGCGTGATGAGCAAGCGCACCGAATGCGGTGCGCGTGCCCGGCAAGTGATCCGCCGGTTGCGTACCGACACCAACGCGGCGCCCGCAGTCATCACCACCGCGCTCTACCAATACCTGCCGCCCGTCGACGAAGATTCTGTCGAGGAGGTCGGCGAGGTTCGGAAACTGTTGATATTCTCCGACTCTCGGCAGTCCGCTGTGTTCGCCGCACCGTCCATCCAGTACGCAGTCGACCGCTTCACCCGATGCGACTGCGGCATCGAAACCTCCTGTTACGGCTGCCTGCGTTCGTTCCGCAACGAACGGCACCACGAGCAGCTCTCCCGCGAGGGGGCACTGTCGACTTTGCCGAATTCGAGGTCGAGTCGACCCGTGAGGTCGTTTACGGAGCTGGTCTGCACCTCGCAGTCCGTCGTCGAGCTGCTGCTGGAACTGTCGCTGCGCGGCGTCGTCAAGCCCGAACTCGGTGTCGACCTGGGCGTGAACTACTGGCCCGTCGACGCGGTGTGGCCGGACGTTCGGATCGTCCTCGTCGACGGGGACGACGCCGAGCGGGACGCAGACCTCACCGAGGAGGGGTGCACGGTGGTCAACGTCGACGACACCGATGCAGACCGGGTGGTGTCGCTGCTGCCGGCCGTGTGACCAGGCGCGGCGGAACGATGACGATCCCGCCCGGATCGGTGATCTGCGATGACCAGCGTGTCCGCGGTACCGATCGTCATCGCCCGAGGCGCCGATCCTCGTGGTCGACGAGGACGGGGCCGCCGCCTACCCACCGCGCACCGCATTCTGGGCAGTTCACGTACCAGTCCTCGTATCCGTCAACGAACTCGAGCTCACCTTCCGTGCCGACTGCTGGGCACTTCGTCATCTCGTGTCTCCTCTGGTGTGGCGTCAGATCGTTTGCTCGAGAAGATAGATCACGAGTACGACACGCGCCGGATGTCAGCGGTGAGGATGCGCCCACCGTCGGAGTGGTTCCAGACCAGCGCCCAGGCGCGACGACACCCGTCGGCGCAACCCAATACTGTCGTGGTGATCGGCAACACGGCACGAAATGGGGGAACGGGTGGGCGGGGACTGCAAGGCGAAGGCCGACATCGTGGCGTTTTGGCGGGCGATCGAGTTGTTCAGCCCGCAGACGGTGCCGAAGGTGGACCGGTTCGACGCCCATACACCGGTCGAGGTCGTCAGGTCGGGGGCGCCGCTGCCCTGGGAGACGGGACACCGGCTGAGCGCGCCGTCACGCCGCGGGTACGAGCGCCAGCATGTCGTCTACGTCGGGGTGTACCGGATCGACGACGTGTGGGTGGCTGTCGACGGCATCCTCGACCCCAGCACCGAGAACTTCGATCCGAGACCGGCGGGGGACTGCGCCCTCGCCGCGATCGCGCTCGACGAGCACGGCCGGTATCTTCCCGGCACGGCGATCGTGTCCGGGTTGGCGTGGGCGGCAGGCCGCACCCGCAGCCCTGGACCGAGCAACCCAGCCTGGCTGGACGGGTTCGGCGCCGCCGCGGCACTGTTCGAGGAGATCGTCGACGACGTCCAGTCCGTCGACGTCGACATGGGTGGTCGGGCACCACTGGACACCGATACCCTGCGCGTGTTGCGGGTGCGGACGGCGGACCTGCTGGGCGTCGACGATCTCGTCGACTGCACGGAGATCCGTATCCGATCCGTCGAAGTTCGTGCATCGGACGGCGTCGAGGGCACGGACTTCCTCAACAGTTTCATCGCCGCCGATCTCGACCTCGTCGCGGCGGAGGTCGCGGTCGGGAACATCGGCGCAGGCCTCGCGCAGTACCTGTCCGCGGACACCGAACTCGACCTCACCCGCCGCGTCGACGTCCGGTTGAACCCCGCTGCTTCCCTCGACGGATGTCGGCCCGGTGCCACGCCGTTCGGTCGGTGGCCGAGCAAGCCGACCCATCCGCTCGCTCTCGGGCAACAGTTCGCGGTGAATGCAATCATGGGTGAACTCGCCGCCGGCGCAGGAATCTTCGCAGTGAACGGGCCACCGGGCACCGGCAAATCGACGCTGCTGCGCGACATCGTCGCCGCGGTCGTCGTCGAACGAGCCAACCGGCTCGCAGGCTTGGAACGGCCCACCGACGCGTTCGCCGCCACCCCGCACCGGTGGAAGAGCGGCGACTACCCCCGCATCGTCCAGCGGTGGACCCCCGCATTCCACGGATTCGAGATCGTCGTCGCCTCGTCCAACAACGGTGCCGTGGAAAACATCAGCCACGAGATGCCCGCCGCAGATGCGATCGACAGGTCCGCCTTCGACGTCGACTACTTCGGTGACATCGCGACCGCCCTCCTCCCCGACGGGGAGGGCGCGTGGGCGTTGACTGCGGCTCGACTCGGCCGCAAATCGTACCGAACCCGGTTCACCGATACGTTGTGGTTCGACGGGAAGGTGCCGCGAGACGAGGACACTCCGGTGGAGCGGCGACGCGGACTCCAATCGATCCTCAAGGAACTGGAATCTACTGCACCCAAACGCTCTTGGAATGAAGAGAGATCCGAGTACATAGCTGCGCGGGCACGCGTCGAGGACCTGCTCGCGCAGCGGCAACAGGCTCACGATGCCCTGACCGAGGCGGCGACACTCCGCGCCCGGAGTGCCGCGCTTGCTCCGTGGCTCGCTGCCGCCACCGCCGCGGTCCGCGACGCCGAACGCTCCGATGAGATCGCGCGCGTGGGCGTCGACCGGATGCGGCAGGGACGAGATGGTGTCGCCGCGGAAATCGAGGACCACAACCGCACCCGACCGTCGTGGTGGCGCATCGGGCGGACAGCGCGCGCCGACCGCGAAAGGTGGCGGACACGGCATCAGCAACTTGCCGAGGCGTTCGACCGGTGGGAGGCCGCATACAGGAATGCGTGGGGCACGCACCAGCAGCGGCAGCGCACCCTCGTCGACGCGCAGGTCCGGCTCGAACCCCTCGAACGGGAACACCGGAACATCAAGGCCCGGCTCGACCACCTCGACGCCGCACTGCAGTGGTACCGCGACCGCTGGGGGACGGCAATGCCCGGCATCGACTGGCACACCGACGCGGCGGGGCGCGAGTTCACGGCACCGTGGTCGGATCCCGAGGTGGCCGAGGCACGTTCGCGGCTGTTCCTCGCGGCGCTGGCCCTGCACCGCGCATTCCTCGCACATGTACCGAAGCAGATGCGGCAGAGCCTGCACGGCGCGATCGACGTCGTCGCGGGCGGTGCGCCGACCGGCCTCGACGCGGAGGCCGTCGCGGATGCGTGGCGGGCGTTGTTCTTCGTCGTCCCACTGGTTTCGAGCACCTTCGCGTCCTTCGACCGCTGCTTCCGTGGGCTCGGACGCGAATCCCTCGGCTGGCTGCTCATCGACGAGGCTGGCCAGTCCACCCCGCAGAACCCGGTCGGTGCGATCTGGCGGGCCAGACGCACCGTCGTCGTCGGTGACCCGCTGCAGCTCGAACCCGTTGTCACGCTGCCGTTCCGGGCACAGCAAGCGGTGCGCGCCACGTTCGGAGTATCCGAACAATGGCTCCCGGCGCGCGGTTCGGCGCAGTCCGGTGCCGACCGGTTGAACCGGTGGGGCACCACCCTTCCCGGCGCGGAAGAACCGATCTGGGTCGGTGCACCACTGCGGGTGCACCGACGCTGTGACGAGCCGATGTTCTCGATCGTCAACACCATCGCCTACGACGGGACCATGCTGCACGGCGGTGACTCGACCCCGAAAGGGTCGTTGCCGTCGTCGCGGTGGATGGACGTGACGGGGCCGTCGTCCGGCCACTACGTCCGTGCCGAACACGACCTGCTCGTGGAGAGACTCGACTGGTTGCGCGAGAACGGCCACGACATGAGCGAGGTCATCGTCATCACCCCCTTCCGGCAGGTCGCAAGCAGACTCGCCGTCCTCGAACGGCAGTACAGCGGACTGTCGGCCGGCACAGTGCACAAAGCGCAGGGCAAAGAGGCCGACGTCGTGTTCCTCGTCCTCGGCGGCGATCCCGGCAAGGACGGTGCGAAACGCTGGGCGGCATCCAAACCCAATCTGGCGAACGTCGCGATCAGCCGCGCGAAACGGCGGCTCTACGTCATCGGCGACCACGCCGCATGGTCACGCCACCCCCGGTTCGATGTGCTCGCCCGGGAACTGGCACGCCACTCGGCGGTGCGCCCCGGCATGTAGCGACCCGACGCACAGTTGTGAGGTTCTGTGCGGATACGGTGCAGTCCATGTCGACACCCGTGAACCTCGAATCGGTGACCAGGCAGTCCGTGCTGCAGGCGATCGCCGAGTACGACGATGTGGGGCAGGCGGAGTTTCTGCGACGCCGCGGCTTCGGGGAGACACGCAACTTCCGGCTGGTGTACCAGGGCCGCTTCTACGACTCCACGGCGATCGTCGGTGTTGCCCACGGGTATGCGACGGGACGGTTCGTCGACAACTCCGAGTTCTCCGGTGGTCTCGCGACGGTCGTGGACTGCCTGTGCGGGTTGGGGTTCGTCGTCGACCACGGAGGTAAGCATGCGCGCGGCGGGTTGCTGTGGGACCTCGAGACACTGAAGACCTTCACCCGTGGTGGCCGCAGCGCCGCCTACAAGTTCGTCGTGCTGCGGTGGGCGGTCGGCGGCCCCGACCCGCAACGCCATCCCGTTCCGCTGTCGAAAGTTCGGGGCGAACTCGCCGCACTGCTGGCCCCGTACGCGGTCGCCGCGTCGGCCCCGCATCCCGCGGACCCCTGGGTCGCGCTGCGCAGCAGCGGGTGGTGGGCACTCGAACTGCCCGCCGGCGTCGACGAAGCCGAACTCGGCCACCACCAGTTGCGTGCGTTGGCGGTCAACGAGGATCTCGCCGCCGGTGTGAACGAGGCAGTGCGAGTGAAACTTCGCGATCCCGAATGGCAGCAGGAGGCCGTTGCGGTCCTCACTCGCCGGATCGGAGATGTGCTGACCGGTGGCAACGACGACGGTCGGTGAGGGGACGCACCGGCGCCTCCGACCCGCACGCTCCGATGATCGACCGAGCAGCATTTCTGGGGGCGGCCTTCGGTCGACGCGTCCGGCGCGAATCTCCTGCGCAACCAAGCATGTGATTGGTAGCTTCCGATCCGTCCCCAACTGGAGGTGGAATGCACCGAGTATCACGTGCTGCGGCGACCGTCCTGTCGCTGCTGGCATTGGCCTTGCCGTTCGGCGCAGGTGGAGCGCAGGCCCAGCCGCTGCCCGAGAACTACAACTTCTTCGCCGGTATCCCGAACGAGCTGAGCAACCCCGGCGGGTCGCTACCCGGATCGAACGACTTCGAGTGCACGCCGTCCGCGGAGCATCCGCGACCGGTGGTGCTCATGCACGGAACTGGAGGTGGCGCGCAAACCAATTGGGGCGCTTACGTTCCGATGCTGAAGAACGAGGGCTTCTGCGTGTTCGCGCTCACCTACGGCGCGATTCCCGGTGCGCCGTGGCCGATCTCCGCGATCGGCGGAATGGAGCCACTGGAGGACAGTGCCGCCGAGTTCGCGACCTTCGTCGACCGGGTGCGGGCGGCGACCGGATCGCCGACAGTCGACGTGATCGGGCATTCGCAGGGCACGCTGATACCCACGTACTACATGAAGCATCTCGGTGGTGAAGCGGCGATCGGCAACTATGTGTCGATCGCCCCGCCGTGGCTCGGTTTGACGGCAGGCGGCGTCGACGCACTGCCTGCGATCGCCGCGCGCCTCGGTGTGCCCGAGACGTCGCTGCCGATGTGCCGGGGTTGCGGGCAGATGGCGTTGGGCGCGGAGTTCATGGAGAAGATCAACTCCGGCGGCACCCCCTATGTCGAGGGCGTGACGTACACGAACATCTCCACCCGCTACGACGAAGCCATCGCGCTGCATCAGGGGCAGGTGCCCGGGCCTCCCGGATTCGACGTCACCAACATTGTCGTGCAGGACACGTGCGCGCAGGACTTCTCGGAGCATGCCGGCATCGCCGGATCGAAACGGGCCGCGTACATGGTCCTCAATGCACTCGACCCGGCTCATCCGCGGGACGTGCCGTGCATGTTCGTGCCTCCGTTCACCGGGTAGCCGACTGATCCGATCGTCGGGTTCGTCGGTGCGCACCGTGAGCCTTCGTTCGAGTGTGTGATCACCAGCACAGGTTATTGGAAATGAAGGTCATTACCAATAACCTGTGCTGAGTTCACCACCGAAACGAAGACAGGGCACATGACGATCAGAACCGAGCTCCGGCCACTGCTTGCCGGACTTCTCGCGTTGCCGGTGCTGCTGGCGGGCTGCACTTCCGCCGTATCGCACGAATCCCACCCCGTCGAGTCGGGCGGTCAGGAGATCAACGCGCAGCCGGTGGACTCCCTCGCCGGCAGTGGCGAGTTGCGCATCCCGGTCGATGCGCTCCCCACCAACTTCAACCCGCTCCAACTCAACGGCGCCCGCGTCGTCACCTGGCAACTCGCCGAAGCGATCCTGCCGAGCGCATTCCGGGACGGCGCCGACGGAGCGCACGAGCGAGCCGCGGACTTCTTCTCCTCGGTCGAACTCACCTCGTCCGACCCGCAGACCGTCACCTACGACATCGCCGACGGTGCGCAGTGGTCCAACGGACGGGCACTCGACTGGGAGGATCTCGCCGCACAGGTGCTGGCATTGGGCGGGGACGATCCCGCCTACGAGGGGTACAGCAACGTCGGCTACGACGCCGTGGGCTCCGTGGAGCGTGGCGCCTCCGACCAGCAGGCGGTCGTCACCTTCGACGAGCCCTTTGCCGAATGGCAGGGCCTGTTCAATCTGATTGTCCCGAAGGAAGTCTCGACCAACGCCGAGACCTTCAACAGCGGATGGCTGTCGGGGCCGACGATCACCGCGGGCCCGTTCACCGTGTCGGAGATCGACCAGACCGCGAAGACCGTGGTCGTCGAGCGCAACGACGACTGGTGGGGTGAGCGTCCGGCACTCGATCGCATCGTGTTCCGGGCTCTCGATTCCTCCGCGCGCGCCGACGCGCTCGCCAACAACGAGATCGATCTCTATCCGATCGGCGCCGACATCGACCTGTTCACCCGAGCGCAGGGCATCAGCGGGGTCGAGATCCGGCAGGCACCGGAACGCAAGGCCGGACAGTTGACCTTCAACGGCGGTGACGGCCGCCTCCTCGCGGACGAGCAACTGCGCCGGGCGATCGCACAATCGGTCGATCCGACCACGGTTTCCGAAGTCCTGCTCGGGCAGATCGTTCCGGGTGCGACGCCGCCCGGAAACCACATTCTGCCCCCGACCGACGCAGGCTGGCGGGACAATTCGTCGGCGCTGCCGTTCGACTCCGAGGCCGCCGAGGCGACCCTCGACGAACTGGGCTGGATCGCATCGGGCGACGGCACCCGATCCAAGGACGGAACGCCGCTGCAGCTCGAACTGATCGCACAGAACACGCCTGTCGGGAACGCCGTGTCCGCCGTGATCCGCAACCAGTTGTCGGAGGTGGGCGTCGACGTCCAGGTGCGATCGCTGTCCCCCGACCAGTTCTACGACCAGAACCTGATTCCCGGCCGCTTCGATCTGGCTGCGTTCGAGTGGACCAAGTCGGCGTCTCCGTTCGCACACGACCGTCCGGTGTTCGCGAAACCCGAATCCGACGACCCGGCAAGCAATTTCGGTCGCGTGTACATCCCGGAGATCGACATCCTGTACGACGAGGGTTTGGTCACGCTCGACGCCGACCGTCGTACCGAGATTGCGAACGAGATCGACGTACTGGCCTGGGAACACGCGCATCACCTGCCGCTGTACACCGACTCCGGTGCCTACGCCGTACGGGAGAACCTTGCCAACTACGGTGCCCGCGGACTGGGTGCCTACGGATTCGACAAGGCCGGCTGGCAGCAATGACGCCGACAGATGCCGTCGGTGCACGCAGACATCGCCCGTGCCGACGGCATCTCCACACCATCACCTACCTCTCCCGGAGACTCGCCGGCCGTCTCGGTCTCTGCCTCGGAGCCACCTTCCTCACGTTCGGTCTCGCGTCGTGGGCATTCGATCCACTGTCCACCTTCACCTCCCGGCAGCCGCGGCCACCGCAACACGTGGTCGACGCGCAGGCGGAACGACTCGGCCTCGACCACCCGGTGCCGGTTCGCTTCCTGATCTGGCTGTCCGGCATGGTCACCGGTGACTTCGGGACCACCGTCGGCGGGCGCCCGATCGTCGGAGAACTGATCACCCGAACCGGAACGAGTCTGCGGCTATATCTGATCGGCGCGGCCATCGCGATCGTCGTCGGCATCGTCATCGGGGTCCGCGGTGCATTGTCCACACGAAGGGGCGGCGCCGAGGTGTCCATGCTCTGGACACTGATCGTTCTCGCCGTGCCGGTGTTCGTGCTGGGCACACTACTGAAGATCATGTGGCTCCCCGTCAACGAGCTCGCGGGAACACAGATTCTGTACTTCTCCGGGGAGAAGACGGCGGGTTCCACCGCAACGGGATTCGCCTCGGTCGTGGACCGCGTGCAGCATCTGATCCTGCCCACCCTTTGTATTGCCTTGCCGCAGATCGCCTTTTTCAGTCGGTATCAGCGCGCCGCGGCGTTGGACGTCGCGGACAGCGGATACGTCCGATCGGCCCGTGCCCGCGGCCTGTCCCGTCGTGCCGCCTTTCACCGACACGGACTGAGGTCCGCTGTGGTGCCCCTGCTGGCGCTCTTCGCGTTCAGTTTCGGGGTCCACATCGCAGGCGGTGTCTTCACGGAACGGATCTTCGGTTGGTACGGGCTGGGCGACTGGATTCTCACCGCAGTCCACGACCACGACGCGATGGTGTGCGCATCGGTGACGTTGGTGCTCGGCGCGTTGGTGGTACTCGCCGGATGGGTGTCCGATATCGCCTCCGCGATCCTTGACCCCCGACTGCGAGCAGTCACGTGACCCACACTGCCGCCCGCCCGCTCGACGGCATCGGTGGCCGAACAATCGGTGGCCGAACACTTGCGCTGACGGGTGCCGCGATGCTCGGCGTCATCACGCTCGTCGCGGTGGTCGGCCCAGTTCTCCATCCGCACGAGTTCGACACCCAGAACCACACTGCGATCCTGGAACCACCGAACGGAACACACTGGCTGGGAACCGCGCGTCTGGGTGAGGACGTCCTCGCCCAGACGCTGCACGGACTCCAGAAGTCGCTGCTGATCGGGACCCTCGCGGCGGTGGTGTCCACCGCGCTGGCCGCGGTCATCGGCGGTACCGCGGGGTATCTGCGTGGCCGGCCGGACACCGCACTGATGTGGATCGTCGACACTCTGTTGATTCTGCCGTCCGTCCTGGTCATCGCGGTGCTGTCACCGCTGTTCGTGGGGCGGTCGTGGCTGTGGCTGGTGCTCGCCGTCGCGGCGCTCGGTTGGATGTTGCCGGCCAGGGTCGTCCGGACCAGGACCCTGACCCTACGTGTCAGTGGTTTCGTCCGCGCATCCCGTGCGATGGGCGCGAGCACCTGGCACATCCTCCGCGTCCATCTCATCCCGAACATGTTCGCGCTGTTGGCGATCGACTGTGCTCTCAGTGTCGCGACGGCGGTGATCGCCGAGGCGGGCCTCAGTTACTTCGGTTTCGGAATCCAGGCGCCCGACGTGTCGCTCGGCACCCTCATCGCCGCCGGGAGCACCTCCGCCGTGACCTATCCGTGGACGTTCCTCGCCCCGTCGGCCGCGCTCGTTCTCACCGTCCTGGCGGTCGGGTTCATCGGGGAAGGCGTGCGCCGACATATCGAGGAGGCGACCCGATGACCGACCTGCCCACCGGCACGCTGCTGCGGGTCCGTGGCCTCGCCGTCGCTGTTGCCGGAGCGCCCATCGTGACGGACGTCGGCTTCGATATCCGCCGGGGCGAGGTCCTCGGTCTTGTCGGAGCATCCGGGTCCGGGAAGTCGATGACCTGTTCGGCCGTCATGGGCATGACTCCGCCCGCCGCAACGGTCACCGGATCCGTGGAGTTCGACGGTATCGAACTCACCACCCTGGACGAGCCGGGGTTCTGCCGGATCAGAGGTTCCCGCATCGCGCTCGTAGCGCAGGACCCGCTCGGAGCGCTCACCCCCACCCGAACAGTGGGTTCGCTGATCGTCGAAACCGTTCGCCTGCATCGGGATCTGGATCGTGCGACGGCACGCCGTGTCGCGATCGACCTGCTTCGCCGGGTGGAACTTCCCGATCCGGGGCGTACCGTCGACGCGTATCCGCACGAACTGTCCGGTGGGATGAGGCAACGGGTGTGCATTGCGCTCGCGATCGCGGGCGAACCCGACCTGATCATCGCCGACGAACCGACCAGCGCACTGGACACCGAGGTCGGCGGCCGCATCCTCACGCTCTTCGAGAACCTGCTCGATGAACGAAACATCGCGATGCTGTTGATCTCCCACGACGACCGGGTGGTCGCACGACTCGCAGATCGGGTGGTCTCGATCGAGGATGGGCGGCTCCGGCCCCACCGCCCGGCGGCGCCCGCTGCGGTGGACACTGTCGCGGCGATCGGCACTGTCGCGGCGACGTCCCGGCGCTTCGGCCCGCCCGTCCTCGAGGTGCAGGGCCTCACCGTCACGCACGCCGCGCCTCGGGCGCTTCGTCGCCGTGACACCGTGGTCGCGTGCCGCGACGTGTCGCTGACCGTCGAGGCCGGCGAAGCGGTTGCGCTCGTCGGCCCATCCGGCAGCGGTAAGTCCTCGATCGTGAACACCGTCCTCGATCTTCGCGGACCGGAGCAGGGTCGGGTCGCCGTCTTCGGGCGGGACCTCGCCACGCTCACCCGTCGTGAACGGGCGACGGTGCGCGAACGAATGCAGGCGGTCTTCCAGGATCCCGGCGACTCGCTCGATCCGCGGATGCGGGTCGACGCTGTTGTCGCGGAACCACTCCGGGTGATGCGACGTCCCGCCACCGCATCCCGCATCGCCGAACTGCTCGGTCTCGTCGGTCTCGCACCGGACATCGCCCGCCGCTACCCGCGGCAGTTGTCCGGTGGCCAGCAGCAGCGGGTGGCGATCGCGCGGGCCCTCGCACCGGGGCCGGAACTGCTGCTCCTGGACGAACCCGTGTCGTCGCTGGATGCCCCCCTACGGACCGAGATCATGACGCTGCTCGACCGGCTTCGCGACGACCTCGGTCTCGCGTATCTCATGGTCTCGCACGACCTTCCACTGATGAAACGCCATGCCGATCGCATCGTCACCCTGCCGGGCGGTCGCGTCATGGCGCCGGCCGAGACGACCGAATCCGGCGTGGACACCGAGATTCTCGATCGCGACAACACCGACTGCAAGGAGCCGACACGGACGTGAACTCGACTACATCACCACCCGCAGTACCCGCCCCGGCACGGCCGGATGATCCGCTTCCCCTGACTCCCCTGATCTCACCGTTCATGTCGGAACTGCTCGGGGAACGTGCTCTCCTGCGTTCTCTCGTGCACGGACTCGGATCCCCACTCAACATCGTTCTTCCCCAGCAGGTCACCGAGAACGTCACCGAATTCGGTGCCGTTCTCCGGGACACGGGCGTCAGCGGCACCCTCTACTACGCGCACAAGGCAAATCGTTCCGCCGCACTGGTCAGGGCACTGGCCGCCACCGACGCACGGATCGACGTGGCGTCCACAGGGGAACTTCAGCGCGCGCTCGGCGCGGGATTCGCCCCCGGCCGCATCATGGCCACCGGCCCGAAGTCACCCGAGTTCCTGTGGCTCGCGTTGCGGTCCGGGGTGACGGTGAACGTCGACAGTATCGCCGAACTCGATCTCGTCGGCGACATTGCCACCCGGCACGGGCTCGGCCCCGTCGATGTGCTCGTCCGGCTGTCCGGGTTCACCGTGTCGGGAACGACGGTACTGTCCCGGCCGTCCCGATTCGGCGTGCCGACGGAGCGCCTGGGCGACGTGTTCGCCGCGCTCGATCGACTTCGCACGGTAGTCCGGCTCGTGGGTTTCGCCTACCACCTCGACACCATCACGATCGGCGAGAAGGCACGTGCCTTCGACGCCTGCATCCGTGCACTGCGCGAAGCCAGGCGCCACGGCCACGGCCCGCAGGTGGTCGACATCGGTGGGGGATTCGGAGTCAACTATCTCGCGGACGGGTCCGAATGGGAGGCGTTCACCAGCGCTCTTGCGGAAGCAACTTTGGGACAACGCGATCCAGTCACGTGGCAGGGGGCAGGATACGGACTGCGCAACGAATCCGGCCGGCTGCGCGGCAGCATCGGTCTCTATCCCGCTCATCGTCCGACCACCGGACCCGCCTACCTGGCCGAACTACTGGCAACCCGCGCGCCGACCCTCGGCCTCCCGCTCGGTCGAGCGATGCTCGAGAGTATGCACGAGGTATGGATCGAACCGGGCCGGGCACTGCTCGATCAATGCGGTCTGGTGCTCACCCGCGTGCTGGAGGTGCGGCCCTCCGGGGACGGTAACTCTGCCTTCGTCCGGCTCGACCTCAATGCGGGTGATGTCGGCCTCGAAGAGCACGGCGTGCACCTCGACCCGGTCGTGATTCCGGCCGACGGCAGCGCGAACGGCCCCGGATCCGCATATCTCATCGGGAACCTTTGCCTGGAAGCAGATTTCATCAGCCGCCGAAAGATCTGGTTCCGCAGTATGCCCAGCGTCGGCGATCTGCTGGCGTTCCCGAACACCGCCGGTTATTTCATGGACTTCAGCGCAGACCATGCGCTCGATCAGCCGGTCGCACGGAAGGTGGCGCTGACCCGCGAGGACACAGGATGGCACTGGCAGCTCGACGACGAGCACTGGCCGGTCCGCGCACCCGCCGCAGACAAGGAGGACAAGTGAAGTACGACAGCATCATCGACGTCATCGGCGACACGCCGCTGGTTAGGATCGCCCCGGATGTCACCGGTCTGCGAAACATCGACCTCTACGCCAAGATGGAGATGCTCAACCCCTTCGGATCGGTGAAGGACCGGGCTGCCTGGTCCATGGTCGAACCCGGTATCGCCGACGCCACCGACGGCGACCGCACCATGATCGAACTCTCCAGCGGAAACACCGCCAAGGCGCTCGCCGTCATCTCCGGCATGCACGGTCTCCGGTTCAAGTCGGTGACAAATCGAATGAAGGTGCCGGAGATCAAGGACCTGCTGTTGCTGCTCGGCGCGGACATCGAGGAGCTGCCGGGACAGGCCGAGTGCCTCGACCCCACCGACACCGACGACCCGCTCGCCCGGATCCACCGGGAGATCTCCAGGGACAGTGAGCGATACTTCCACACCGACCAATACTTCAACGAACGCAATATCGCGGCGCACGTCGACGGGACCGGTCCCGAGATCCTGCGGGATCTGAACGGGGCACCGGATCACTTCATCGCGTGCGTGGGAACCGCCGGATCATCCACCGGCGTCGCACGGGTTCTGCGCGAAGCAGATTCACGGGTCCGGGTACTCGGACTGGTCGCGCACAAGACCGACTTCATTCCCGGTATCCGCAACATCGACGAGGTCCACGAGGTGGGCCTGTTCGACCCGGACAACTACGACCGCATCGAGGCGGTCAGCGCCGACGAGGCCATCGACGGAATGCTCACCCTCGTCCGTCGTTGTGGGATGCTCGCCGGTCCGACCGGCGGCGCCGCCTACTTCGGCGCGGTACGACACCTCGCCGAATTCGACGCGGAACTCGACGGCACCGGCGAGCGGCAGAGCGCCGTCTTCATCGTGTGCGACCGGGTGGAGAGTTACATGTCGTATGTGCGGCAGCGTCGGCCCGAACTGCTGAAGCAGCCTCCCCGCCACGACGCCATGGGAACCCTCTCCGACGATGATGTGGCCGCCGCTCCATCGCTGTCGGTCCGCGAGGCCCGGCAATGGATCGACGAGGAATCGCCGTTGATCGTGGATCTGCGCAGTTCCTTCGCATTCGGCGCCCTCCACATCGAGGGCTCGGTGAACATCGTCGACGAACTGTTCGGTGAACTGCTGCGCGGCGGCCTGCCGGTGGGACCGGACCACAAGGTTCTGCTGGTATGCCCCGTTGGCGAGAAGTCGGCCAGGTACTGCGCGGCCCTGCACCGGATGGGGCATACCGATGTTCGAAGTCTGACCGGTGGGGTCATCGCCTGGCGTGACGCAGGCGCTCCCCTCGTCTGACACCACGAAAGGACTCGACGATGACCACAACTGCACTGACCGAATCACCGCACGACACCCTCACCCGGCTCGCCGAGTGGCAATCCGGGCTCCGGGAGCAGTTCCCGATCATCACCGGGAACCCGGGCCTCGTGTACCTCGACAGCTCGGCGACCGCGCAGAAGCCGCGCCCCGTACTGGACGCGGTACACCATTATCTGACCACCACCAACGCGAACGCCGGCCGCGGAACCTACGAGTGGGCGAACCGCACCACCGAGCTCATGGACATCGGCCGGGACACCGTCCGCCGGTTCCTCGGCGACGCCGGGGACGGACCGTCGACGGTCACCTTCGTGGACGGTACCTCCACCGGTCTGCGCCGGGTCGCGATGGACTGGCTGATGAGCGAGCTCCGCGACGGCGACGAGATCATCGTTCCGTTCGCGGACCATCAGGCCAACAACGCGCCGTGGCTCGAGGCGAGCGCGGAGCTGGCTCGGCGGGGAACGCACATCGTCGTCCACGCTCTGCCCTACGAGCAGTCCGGTTCCGGTGACTACGACATCGACGCTCTCGCGCAGTTGGTGACGCCGAGGACCCGGTTCGTCGCGGTCACCCACGTGCACCACGTGTACGGAAACGACATGAACGTGCACCGCATACGCCGGGTGTGCGGGCCGGACATCGTGATCTGTCTCGATGCCGCACAGAGCGTCGGGCACATGCCGGTCGACGTCGGCGCCGTCGACGTGGACTTCGTCGTGTTCTCCGGCCACAAGGCGATGGCACTGCCGGGCATCGGCGCGATCTGGGCGCGGAACACCCGCGGGGAGGCGTTCGCCCCACACGGCTGGAGCGGCAGTCCCAACACATCGGGAGTGGTCAGCGTGATCACCGCACTGGGTTGGCTCTCCGACGCCGGGCTCCGCGAGATCCACGACTGGACAGTGTCACTCGGCGCCGTCGTCACCGACGCGCTCGCCGGCTGCGAGTCCTACGAACTTCTCGGCTGTCAGGAGAGCCTGACCCTGGAATCCCGGGTGCAACGTCGGCAGGGCATCGTCACCTTCCGACATCGTCAGGTGAGCGCGAACGATCTCGGATTCGTCCTCGCCGGAGCCGGTTTCATGGTCCGTGCAGACGGCCACTGCCAGGCGGGGGACAGGGGCACCGAGTCGTCGGTCCGGGTGAGTGTCCACGCATACAACACCCTCGACGAGGTGGATCGCCTGATCACCGTGCTGCGCGACCTGGATTCGGCCCGTTGAGCCGGCCAGTGGTGATGGTCGACGTCTACGCGCCGACGATGCGACTGGCGCAGGGGTTCATCGATCGAGGGTTCCCGGTCGTCCAACTGCGCAGCACTCCCGAGATCCCTCCGGTGTACCGCGGATTCTCCGGCGACGGACTGGCCGGGTGCCTCGTACACGACGGCGGGCTGGCCGAGGCCGCCGTCGTGCGCACCGCCGCCGCTGTGTCCGCGCTGGATCCCGTGGCAGTCGTCACCGGTGGCGAGACCGGAGTCGAACTGGCCGACGCGGTAGCGAGCAGGCTCGGTCTGGCGTCCAACGGAACCGCGGCCAGCAGCATCCGGCGGGACAAGTACGCGATGATCGAGCGTCTCCGTGACAGGGGACTGCGCGTCGCCCGGCAGTTGCTCGTGCCGGACGCAGACAGTCTGGCCGTCTGGCATTCCGAACTCGGCGGACGTGTGGTGATCAAACCCACGCGCAGCGCCGGCAACGACGGCGTCCAGTTCTGTGACTCGCCGGTCGAGTCGGTCGCAGCCTACCGGTCGATCGTGAACAGCCAGAACATCTTCGGTATCACGAACGAAGGGGTGGTGGCCCAGGAATTCCTCGTCGGCGGGGAACACGTCGTCAACACGGTGAGCTGCGGCGGTCAGCATCGGGTCACCGACTGCTGGAAATACGTCAAGATTTCTGCGAACGGCGTCTCCGACCGGGTGGTCGCCGCGGTGTCGGTGGACGACGAACCCCGATCCGCCGCGCTCGTCGAGTATGCACTCGCGGTACTCGACGCCCTCGAAATCAGCTACGGACCGGCACATCTGGAAATCATGGACACACCCGACGGGCCCGCGCTGGTCGAGATCGGAGCCCGCCTCTGCGGAGCGGACACGGCCCGCTACGCCGAACTGGCCCGAGGCGAATCTCAGATCGGCTGGACGGTCAGCGCGTTCACCGATCCGGCGAGTTTCCGCCGCGATCACACCGCTGCGGGCCAGATCCGCTCGCACGCCGCGATGGCGTTCATGACCGCACCGCGGGCGGGCGTGCTGCGGGGATACCCACGGCTGCCCGACATTCGGGCGCTGCCCAGCTACGTCGATCACCAGATCGTCGTGGCACCGGGAGAAGTGCTGCACCGCACCGTCTCCGACGTGACCGAGCCGATGATGATCGGTCTTGCGCACCCGAATCGCGACATCCTCGAGCGCGACCTCTTCACCGTGCTGTACCTCGACGGCGACGGCTTCTACGACATCGACGGATTCTGCGACGTCGACGGGATCGGCACGACTGCCGAGGCTCGATCATGACCGCGCACATCGTGATCATCAACCGTTGGCAGGCCCCGTACGCGGACTATGAGAGCTATATCGATCATGCCCGCCACCACGTCAGCTATGTGACCACGGACATCGGGTCCGGCGGCGTCCCCGCAGTGGCCGCGGCGACTGCGCTCGTCGCCGCGACGGACAACCTCGACGAGGTCCGTGCCGCCGTCGCAGCCCTCGAATGCCGATTCGGACCTCCCCGGGCAATCGTCGCGTTGAAGGAGGACGATCTGCTCACCGCCGCGCAGCTCACCGCCGAACGCGGTCTGCCGGGGCGGACACCGGACCAGCTTTCCGTGTTCCGGGACAAACTCGCGATGGCCCGTGCGGTCCACGCGGCCGGACTGAACCTGCCGGACTTCGCCGCGGCGGACTCCGCGGGCACGGTGGTGGAGTTCGGCGACGAACACGGCTGGCCGGTGGTCGTCAAACCCACGCTCGGCAGCTCGAGCGAAGGGGTGCTTGTGTTCGCCACCCGGGAGGCGGTGGATCCGCAGTGGCGTCCGGACCCGGCCGGTTCACTCGTCCAGGCGTGGGTCGACGGCCGGTTGTTCCACGTCGACGGGCTGTTCGACGGCCGCGCTATCGGTCCGTGGCGGGCATCCCGCTACCTCGGTACCCCCCTCGAATTCCGGCAGGGACACTGGATCGGCTCGGTGGAGGTCGACGACGCCTCGACGCTCGCCGCGATCGAGGACTTCACTGCGCGACTGCTGCCGGCACTGACGACCGCACCCACCGTGTTCCACCTCGAGGTGTTCGTCGACCGCACATCAGCTGGTGAGCCGCAGTGCACCTTCGTCGAAATCGGCGCCCGCGCCGGGGGCGCGGAGATTCCGATCGTGTGGCGCGACGTACACCGGTTCGATCTGATGGGAGCAGCTTTCGCGCTTGCGGCGAACGGATGGGCACGAGAACCGCTGCAGGTGCCTGGCGGTGACGACTACGGCGGTCTCCTGCTGATCCCGTCCCCCACCGAGCGACCGTGCCGGGTGGCGACGGTTCGCCGCGTCCACGGCACCGCCGCGGCACCACCCGAGTTGTACGCCGAGGACACCGTCGCCGTCGGTGATGTCATCGCGTCGGCGCCGTCGTACTACGAGCACGTGGGAGGCCGTTTCCGGTTCCGAGGAGCCTCGACCGCCGTGGTCGAGGCCGCGATCCGAACGGTCGCTGCTGCCTTCTCGATCAGCGGAACAACCATCGGCGCTGTTTCGGCGGTGTCGCAGTGAATGTCTACCGGCAACTGTGGGCCATCCCAGGCGCGCGCATGCTGCTGGTGGGCGGCACCGTTGCTCGTCTCGGTCACGGGGTCACCATCGTTGCGTGGGTGCTGCTCATCCGTGCGGTCGGTGGTAGCTACACCGAAGCGGGGCTGGTGGCTGGAACTATCTCTCTCGCTACGGCGTTCGCCGCGCCCGTCGCGGGACGACTCGTGGACCGCTACTCTGCCGCACGGGTCGTTCCCCTCTACGCGCTCGTGTACACAGTCGGCCAGCTCTGCTTGCTCTGCACGGTCCTGCTCGACGGACCGACCACGGTGCTACTCGTGTTCGCCGGTGTCACCGGAGCGGGCTTCCCTCCGATGTCCCCGTCGATCCGCGCGGCATGGACCCATCTGACCGACGGCGGACCGCATGCGCCGCTCCGGTCGGCGGCGATGGCCGCCGAGTCGACGGTATTCGAGCTGGTGTTCGTCGCCGGCCCACTGATTGTCTCCCTGTGTGTGCTACTGACCGGAAGTACCTCGGGATCGGCAACATTCGGTACCGCGGTCGCGATCGGACTCGCAAGCATCAGCACATTGGTCGGAACCCTGGTGGTGTGCCGGGGCTGTGCGATCCGCGCCCTCCGCCGAGTTCCCGAGTCACCCCCGACCGTCGGGGTGGGGCCGCTGCGTATTCCGCGATTCGTACTGTTGCTGACAGTGACCGCCGGCGTTGCCCTGTCCTTCGGCGCGGCCCCGGTGGCGATCACCGCGTTCACCGAGAACGGGAGCGAGACGGGTGGAGTATCGGCCGGGGTGCTCATCGCGGTGTGGAGCGCGGGTAGCGCGGCGGGTGGCCTCGCATACGGACTTCTGTCCGGTGCGTGCACCACGCGTGAACTACTCGGTCGGCTCGTGGCCGTGTTGCTTGTCCTCGGCACCGGGTACGGACTGTGGCAACTCGCGACCGGGCCGGTGGTGATGGGTGCGTTCCTCCTGGTCACGGGTGCGGTGATCGCGCCCGCCACAACCATTCTCGCCGAACTTGTCGCGGTGACTGTGCCGAGGTTCATGCTGACCGAGGGCTACACCTGGTTCACCTGCGCGAACATGTCGAGTGCCGCGCTGGGCGCGGCGGTGGCTGGACGCCTGGTGGACACCGCGCCCGGTGTGCGCGGTGCATTCTGGGCGTGTGCGCTGGCCGTCGCCTTCAGTTGTGTGGTTGCGGTCGCCACGATGCGGCGTGCCGACCACGCGCCGGACTCCCAATCGGTGACGGAGCCTGTGTGATGATCACGCCGAGCCACGCCAGGGCCTGGTACGACAGCTGGGAACTGCAGCAGGAACGGTACGCCGGTGCGCGCACCGCACGCATGGCAGCGGTGGTCGATTCCGTCCGCAGTATCTGCCCGAACCCGATGCTGATCGTCGACATCGGTTGTGGACCGGGACGTCTCGCCGCCGACATGGTGGCTGCGTTCCCCCGGGCGCGGGTGGTGGCGGTCGATCAGGATCCGCTGCTACTCGCCCTCGGTCGTGCCGTCCACGCGGCGGTGGAATTCCGGCGCGTGGATGTCGGCTCTCCCGGATGGTCGGATGCGCTGAGGCTCCGCGCGGGGACGGTCGATGCGATCGTGTCCAGTACGGCGCTGCACTATCCGGCACCGGTCGCGCTGGAGAGGATCTACAGCGACTCCGCCGGACTGGTCCGACCCGGCGGCGTCCTCGTGAACGCGGACGAGTTCCCGCTCCCCGACGGAGCGGCCGAGGACGAGGACTCAGGCGACGCGGCTGCCAGGGCCGTCCCTTCGCAGGGCGTGCCGGACGCTGCGGGGGAGAGTTGGCAGGCGTGGTGGGAGGCTGTCGCGGCGGAGCCGGCGTTCGCCGGCCTGCTGGAGATGCGGGCAGCGCTGGTGCCCGCACACGGTCACGACAACGGACTGGGCAGCTCGGCTCATCGGGTGTTGCTGACCCGATCGGGATTCCGATCCGCAGCGGTTACCTGGAGGCGCGGAACCAGCAGCGTCATCATGGCCCAGCGGTGAGGTGATCCCAGCGATGATTCGTCATGGGCCTGTTCGCGCTCGTCCACCGGTCTAGAATCTGCAGGTCGGACATTTCCGCACACCGGTACGAATCGAGTCGAGCATGACCGAAGTCCTGGGTTCTCGTCCGCTGCGTCGGTCGCTGTTCGCCGTGTGCGGCGCATTCCTCCTCACCGCCGTCGCGGCGTGCGGTTCCGGCACCACCGATTCGGCGCGTGCTCCGACGGTGCTGACCGGAATGTCGCCGCAGACCGGGATGTCGCCGCAGACCGGGATGTCACTGCCCGCGCAGGTGGTCACCCCGGTGATCGGCACGGTGATGTTCGCACCCACCCCGTTTGCCGGATCGGACGGGCAGCGGCACCTCGTGTACGAGATCTCGCTGACGAACTTCACCGGTGGGCAGGCGACGGTGACGGGTGTCCGGGCGCTCGACGCGCAGTCGACCGCGACCCTCGCCACGTTCGATTCGGATGCGGTGGCGTCGCGGATGAAACCGACCGGAGCGCCGGCCGGGGGCACCGCTCCCGGTGCGCCGGACGGATACTCGAATATCCTGGCCGGTGGGCAGAACGGAACGTTGTTCGTGCACATCGTGATTCCACCGGACGTCGACACGCCGACGCAGCTCGTCCACGAGGTCGATATCCTCGCCGACGCCGCACCTCCCGGATCGAACCGGATGACCGAGACCATCGCCGAGGTGAGCGTCGGCGACGGTGAGGTGCCGGTATTGGGGCCACCACTCGCCGGGTCGAACTACATTGCCGCAGATGCCTGTTGCGACGCGGTCCGGCACACCCACGCGCTGCTTCCGATCAACGGCACACCGTATCTGGCGCAGCGGTACGCGGTCGATTGGGAACAGGCAGACGAACAAGGACGCATCTTCGTCGGTGATCCGAAAGACCCGGCCGGATACCACATCTTCGGCGACGACGTGGTCGCCGTCGCCGACGGCACCGTCGTCCAGAGCCGCAACGACCTGCCCGAGCAGGAACCGGGCACGTATCCGCAGGGCATCCCGATCGGCGAGGCCGACGGCAACAATCTCGTTCTCGACATCGGCAACGGCTTCTACGTCAACTACGCGCACATGCAGCCCGGTTCGGTGCGGTTCGCGGCGGGCGACACCGTGAAACGCGGGGACGTCATCGGCAGTGTCGGCAACACCGGTAACTCGGTCGCGCCGCACCTGCACGTGCATGTCATGAACGGCCCGTCGTTCCTCGCATCCCAGGGTGTCCCTTCCGTCACCGACGCGTTCACCGTGACCGGTCAGGTGGCGAGCACCGCGGACTTCGACCGGTCCGAGGGCACAGGAATCCCGTTGGTCACCAAACCCGACATCCCCGTCACCGAGCACACCGACGAAATGGTGCTCGACCAGACGCTGGTGACATTTTGACCGGTGTGCCTTTGTGGCTGCCCCAGGGGCCCCAAAGGCACACCGCGCGACCGCTGGCACACTGGGATCGGTGCACGCGGAATCCACAGCAACAGGTCCACTGAGGCCGTTCGAGACAGCAGCAGCGGCGGTGTTCGGGGCATTGACCGCCCTCGTCACCATCGTCGCCGGGCTGATCCCGGTCGGAGTCGCGCAGGTCCTCGTCACACTGCCGATCGCATTCCTCGCCGCCGGAAACCGATTGCGGTCCGCGGTCGCGGCGACCGTAGCGGCCGGTGTCGTCGCGCTCATCGCCGGCGGACCCTTCGGCGTGGCGGCGCTGCTGGTGCTGGCATGTGTCGGTGTGCTCGTCGGATACGCCGAACGCAGGTGGGGACGCAACGCGGTACTGGTCGTGTTCGCCGGTTCGATCCCGCTGGGTCTGGCGGTCGCAGCGTTCGCGGTGGGGATGCTGCTGCTGTTCGACCAGACCAGAATCTTGTTACTCGACTCCCTCGTCGCCTCGATGCAGGGCACCGCACGCGCATTCCAGGCGGCCGGAGCGGGTCAGGATTTCGTCGACACCTTCACCCGCACCACCGATTTCCTCGTCACCTACTGGTGGTTGTGGATCGGGAGCGCGATCGTGGCCGGTACCGTCGGCAGCGCGCTGCTGAGCTTCGGCATCTTCCGGACGGTCGCGTCGCGCACCCGGTGGAGCAGTCCCCCCATCGAATGGCCCGCGACCTCCGCATCGGCCCCGGCGCCCCTGCCCGTGCACCTGCGCACGATCGGATACCGCTATCCGGGCGCGACCGTGGACGCCCTCACCGGTGTCGACCTGACGATCGGAGCCGGCGAGTTCGTCGCGGTGGTCGGCGCGAACGGCTCCGGCAAATCCACCCTCGCGCGGATCCTCGCCGGCCTCGATCCGACCACCGGTTTCGTCGACCGTCCCGGCGGGATCGGCCTCGGCGCACCGGGTGGAACCGCGCTGGTCTTCCAGCATCCGGAGGTGCAGATCCTCGGGCGCACGGTCGCCGAGGACGTGCGCTGGGGACTCGACGCCGACACCGACCGCGCACTCGACGTCGAGGAGTTGCTCGCACGGGTCGGGTTGGGTGGGCTCGCGGACCGGCCCACCGAGGACCTGTCCGGCGGGCAGTTGCAGCGATTGACCGTGGCCGGTGCGCTCGCGCGCCGCCCGGCGCTGCTGATCGCCGACGAGATCACCGCGATGATCGACGACGCGAGCCGGGGCGCGTTGCTCGACCTGCTCGCAGGCATCGCCCGAGACGGCACCGCCGTCGTGCTCGTCACCCACATCGAAGGCGAAGCCGCCACCGCGCATCGAGTCGTTCACCTCGACCGCGGACGTCTCGCCGCGGCGCCCGCACCGACGACAAGGACCGTCGCCGCCGCGACCGCGCCGGTCGCCGCCGAACCGATACTCGAGATCCGCGACGCCACCCACACCTACGCCGCCCGCACGCCCTGGGCGCACACTGCGCTTCGTGGCGTCTCGCTCACGGTCCGCCGCGGCGAGGGTGTGCTCGTCGTCGGTGCGAACGGCTCCGGCAAATCGACCCTCGCCTGGGTCGTCGCCGGTCTGCACCGGCCGACCACCGGGACGTGCACCCTGAATGGCACCGCCACCGCCGACTTGCGCGGCGACATCGGGCTGGTGTTCCAGCAGGCGCGGCTGCAATTGCAGCGGCCCACCGTCGCCGAGGAGATCTGCGAGGTCGCCGGCCTCGACTACATCGACCGGCCGTACGTGGCCGCCGTCCTGCACCGGGTCGGGCTCGGCACACACCTGGTGGACCGTGCCGTCGACACGCTCAGCGGCGGTGAGATGCGGCGGGTCGCGATCGCCGCGCAGCTCACTCGGGCGCCGCGCGTGCTGGTGCTCGACGAACCGCTCGCCGGACTCGACGACGCCGGTCGCCACGACCTGGTCGCGTTGCTCGGCTACCTGCGCGCGACCGAGCACATGACGATCGTCGTCATCTCCCACGACCTGCACGGCATGGAAGCGGTGTGTTCGCGCACCGTCACGCTCGACGCGGGCACGATCGTCGACGACAGGACGGTGGCGGCATGAGACGCGGCAGCACGGAAAGCGGCAGAACCAAGAGCCGGCGCCCGCTGATCCTGCTGCGACCGGTGCCGCGTGAAACACCCGTGCACCGGCTGTGGGCGGGCACCAAACTCCTCGCGGCCACCGCGCTCGCGGTGACGATCGCGTTCGTGCCCACCTGGACGAGCCTGGCGGTGCTGTACGCGGTCCTCGCGGTCGCGATCGCCGTCGCCCGGATCCCGCGCGGCGCGGTGCCCACCGTGCCGTGGTGGGTGTTCGCGTTCGTCGTGTTCTTCGCCGCACTCAACTCGTTCGGTGGGGGACTGGACCCGTACGTACGTTCGGTGCTGGTGGGGGTGGCGCTGCTGGTCGTCGCACTGCTGGTGGGGTGGACGACCCGGCTCAGCGACATCGTCGAGGCCCTGCCGGTGCTGTTCGCGCCGCTGCGGCTGCTGCGATGCCCGGTCGACGAATGGGTGACCACCTGCACCCTCGCGCTGCGGGTCCTGCCGACGATCCGGGAGGAGTTGCGGATGGTGTTCGCCGCGCGCACGCTGCGCGGCCGTCCGGGCGTGCCGTCCCCGAAGGGACTGTGGCACGAGGTCGTCGACTCGGTGGGGGCGGTCGTGTCGGTGTCGCTGCGCCGGGTCCGCGATCTCGGTGACGCGCTGGCGGTGCGGGGGCAGCGGACGGTGGCGCGCACCCGCCCGCGCTGGGGGATCGGGGATGTCGTCACGGTGGGGGCGGTGGCCGCGGCGTGCACGGTGATGGCCGTGTGGGGTTGAGGTC
>NZ_JBAQXC010000312.1:0-17456 GCF_049299235.1 Rhodococcus sp. (in: high G+C Gram-positive bacteria)
GACCCCCACAGTGCGCCGGTCGCCGCGAGGCTATCCGCCGCGGGTGAGCGACCGGATCCAGTCGGCCACCGAGCCCGGATCGGTGCCGCGCCCGCTCGGGTAGCCGCGATCTGCGGTGCGGTCACGCGGGACGCCGGGAACGGTGAACAGCTCCGTGGTCCCGTGCTCGCGCAGCAGCGGCCCGAACGGCTGACCCGTGACGTCGACACATGCGGTACCGCCGGGTCCGGCGACGCCGGCACCATCGGACCGGACCAGACGCAAGCGGACTTGCGTCAGGGTGCCCAGGTCGTCGATGCCCGGATCATCGCAGGTGAGGCAGGCGATGTCGCAGCCTGCGATGGGTCCGGACACGATCGGGATCCTTGTCGGTGGGTCGATCACCGCGTCATCGACGAGGCGAGGATGCGGCGTCGATCCTCGTCGGTGACCCCGACCCGGGAGTTGACGTCGGTGGCGTAACGCTGAGCCTCGGCAAGGGTCGGCCACGCATTGACCCGGATGTATCCGGCCGTATTTTCCTCCGCCGCGATCACCCAGTACCCGTCCGTATCCTGGTAGGACGCGTCGGCGTGCAGTGCGATACGAGATGCCATGGCAGTATGCCTTTCGATAGGGGTGCGCCCGCCACTGCCCGTGACGAACGGTGATCGCGACGGGGGGCGATCGCACCAGCCGAGCCGGGTTCGGCCGCGGTGGAGAGCGATGCCCCAGAACATCTATTCCAGTGTGGCAGAAACACATCCACGTTGTAGGTGGCTCGACGCGAGATGGGTGGCGGCGGCGCATCGGCCCGGCTGTGGCCCACCGGGAAACACCCGCGCTTCCTCTGAACGTGCGTGCGAAACCCGGCATGGGCCGGATCAAACACATTGGGGCACAACAAAAGATGACAAAATATGCACCGATCCCACGTGGGTGTCGATACCGACGATGCGCCCCTCACCGCCTCTGTTTCCGCCCACCGGCGAGCCGCGCCACAACGGCAGAAAGTCAACGCGCACAACCAGATATGATTCGATCGGATCCCCGATTCGGGGACATCGAATTCGCCGACCACACGCGAGGAGCACAGGCAGCGATGGCGCAACGTTCGCAGGCACGACCGAGCCGTGACTACACGGCCGAGGAGAAGGACACACTGATCGGCCCCGGAGTCACCCTGAACGCGATGCCGGCAACGGTGCACGGCCGGGACCACGACTTCGCCACCGTCACGCGCGCGGACAGGCTGTCGGCCGAGTTCGCGTGGGGAACCATCGAACATGCACGACGGGGAACAGGCGCCTTGTACACGTGATCCGGCCACGCCCCACCACTGCGGCCCGCGACCCCGCGGGGATGCGGTGTGTATGCCGATCAACGACAGTGACCTGCCCGAACCATCCGAAGAATCCCCCGACCGAAGGAAGATGCCCGTGCCACGCACCCTCGACAGCATCATCGACTGCCACCGCGCCGCCGAACAACGACGGAAGGCCGGCCTACCGATCTGGGAACACACGGTCGACGTCTCGGCGACTTTCGGCAACGACGATCTCACCTTCGAACGCAGACGCACCGCGATCGCCGCCGCACTCCGCGCGTCACGCTGGTATGCGTCCTGCGACGAGTGGTCGTTCCTCCACGAGATCGTCGAGAACATCGCCGATGCCGAGGATCCCGACATGTTCGATTCCTGGTGGGACGAACTCTACGATCTCGCCGACACCGACCGGGTCTGGATCAGAACCCGGTAGGCGGGTCCTGCCGGGATCGGCCGCGTCGATCGGCGGTGTCGGCGACAGCGACGACACCGGCCTCGCCGAATCGGTGAACGCCGCCAATACGAACGAGCGCGGCGTCAGCGGTCCCCATCTCTGCGATCCAGTCGAGCTGTCCCCGACGCTGCCCGTTCGCGTGGCGCGACTACTCGACGAGGACCGCGCCGCACCGTGTGACCGCACACGGCGCCACGCCACCGTGCAGAGGCCGGACATCGATCAGGCAGAGGCGTTGAACACCATCGACCCTACGCGCGGCGCGTGGCGCGCAGGATCGTCTCGCGGGCGAACGATCCATCGCCCGGGTAGCCGACCGCTCGAGTTGGACCCGATGCCGTCATGAACTTGTGCGCAGCAGCCCGGTCACGCCGGCGAGCAGGATCGCGGTGAAGATCCAGGCGAGAACGCGGAGCGTCGGGATCCCGGCTTGCACCCACCACGGTGCGTCGGCGCTGACGGTCCAGTCGGGGCGGACGGTGCCGGTCGCGGCGGGGATGACGCCCGTGAGGGCGTAGCTGAACGAATCCAGGCACGGGTACTGCGGATGTGTCGCGCAGTCGTCGGCCCCGGTGATCGTCCTCGACTGCTCCACCTCGACCCGTGACCCGTCGCCGCCGGTGGTGTCGACGGCGACGGTGATCACGGTGGCGTCATCGCCGGGGTTGGTGGGAACGAAATGCTCACGGCTCACCTCGACGAGCACGAACCCGACCACGAGTGCCACGACGAGCCACAGGGCGGCACGTATCGGGTAGTAGCCGTGTCCGGCGACCGCCCGGTACGTCCAGCGTTGCAGTTTCGAGCGCCAGGGCGCGGCCCTGGTGACGTTGTTCGCGGCGGTGAAACGCAGCCGGCGGGCCTCGGCGGGGTGTCCGTTGCGTTCGTACACCGCGGCCAGGGCATGCCACGGCTGCGGACTGACATCCCGGACCTGCGCGCGGGAGAGCCAACGGGTCGCGGCGACGTGGTCGGTGCGGATACGCCCTTCGATGTCGCCGATCTCCCACCCGGTCGCGACCACCGGATACTGCGGTTCCCGGTCGGCGGGGGTGTTCAGATGAGCGATCTTGGTGTGGGGCAAATTGACGGCGGTGGGGCCTTCGACAGGTAGAGACAACTCGCGGACAGCCGCACTGTCGAGGTCGATCACCAGGAGGCCGATCTCGGAAGACCGCGGTCTCGCGTCACGGAGGTCGAGATGGTTTTCGAAGCGCGCTCTGCGCGCCGAGATCACACCGTCGGCACAGAATTCCGAGACGACCCCAAGACCCGCGCTGCCATTCATGGCCAAGAGTGCGCCGGTGATGGTGGCGCCGTCGAGAGCAAGAACGTGGTCTCCAGGGTTGCGGAGGTGGGAGCCTCTCAGATCGAGTTGACCGTTGATAGTGGCGTCTACCGCGCGGATGATGCCGTCGGTAATGATGTGAGTAGAGACGATGTCGCCGGTGACGGTAGCGCCGTCGAGCTTGAGGACGTCTCGACCAGGATTGTTCAGGTGGGAGTTGACCAAGCTGAACTGGCCGCTGATGGTGGCGCCGAGCGCAGAGATCTCGCCGTCGGTGACGATGCGGCGGGCGAAGAATCCACCAGTGACGGTGCTGCGGTTGAGGGCGAGAACACGACGCCCGGGGTTGTGCAGGCGCGCGCCGCACAGGTCGAGTTGGCCGTTGATGGTGGCGTCGAGCGCGGAGACCTCCCCGTCGGTGACGATGCGGCGGGCGAAGAATCCACCAGTGATGGTGGCGTTGTGCAGGGACAGGACCTCGTGTCCGGAGTTACGCAAACAAGCATTGTCCAAGTCGAACTGACCGTTGATGGTGGCGCCGATCGCGCGGATCTCGCCGTCGGTGACGATCCGGTCGACGACAAGTGCGCCGGTGAGGGCGGCGTTGTCGAGGGCGAGGACATCACGCCCGGGGTTGTGCAGCTGCGCGCCATGCAGATTGAGTTGGCTGTTGATGGTGGCGTCCAGCGCGCAGATGGCACCGTCGGTGGTGATGTGGCGGGCGACGAGTCCCCCGGCGATGGTGGCGTTGTGGAGGGACAGGACGTCACCTCCGGAGTTACGCAGGCGGGCGTACTCGAGGTCGAGTTGGCCGTTGATGGTGGCGCCGATCGCGTGGACCTCGCCGTGGGTTGTGATGCGGTCGGCCAACAGTCCCCCCGCGATGTCCGCCTCGTCGAGGTCCACAGACCGAAGATGCGATCCCGAGAGCGTCAGCTGCCGCAGGCTCACATTGGCCAGATTCAACGGTCGGTCGATCCGGCATCGGACCAGATGTAGCGGGCGATCGAACGTGATGTGCGCGAAGTCGACGTCACCGGTGATCCGGGCTCCGACGATACGGAGACCGCCGGGGGCGAATTTTGTGTGGTCACCGGTGAGGACCTCCCGGATCGCGCGCGCGGGGATGTGCCGGTCGGCCGGCCACCGGTCGGCGGTCGCCGGGTCGTACAGGTGCGCCGGCACCCCCGATCGTAGATCCACGATCGTTCCGCGCGTGGCTGCCTCAACCAACCGTGTGACCCACAGCGCGCGGACGTCCTTGTCGCTCATCGGCTCATCATCGGTGATCGCACAGATACGACGAGCAGAGGGCTGCCGGCGGCGAGAGCACCGCGGCCGAGTTCGGTTCGGTCCTCGACACGTTCGGGTTCGGACGCTCGGCCGTCGCGGTCACGCCGAACCGGGACATCTCATCGGCCCAGCACAAACGCCTTGTTGCCGCGCGCGGCGCCGTTGCGGTACATCTGAACCCTCGTGCTGCGGTGGCCGGTGGCGATAGGGCGCAGGCAGCAACGCCGCCGGTATCGAGGCGGGCCGGCGGTAGTCGCGTGGGGTGCAGACCGGCCGAACTCACCTGACCACCCGCATCCGTGATGCGGCACTAGTTCACCACCGGCGCCGTCGACGACGTACGAGCACCGTGGCCACCGAGGCGCTCGCGACCGAGAACATCACCCTCGGCACTCAACTGCACGCTCAGCTCGCCGCCGCCGACGACGACGAGACCGATCAGCACACCCAGATCGACGAAGCCCGAACCGCACTGCGCGCCACCATCGACCACATCGAACACGGCGCCGACTGACCACACTCGCCAGGAAAACCGACCGCTTCGACGAGCAACCCGCCGAATCGTAGCGGCGCGCCGCCCTCGAACAAGACCGCGCCCGCCGCGCCGTCGACACGGCAGCGCGCGGCGAAGCCGGCGTAGACGAGCGCTGCTCCGGCGAGCATCGATCCGGCCCTCGAGTTCGTCGCCGACGCTAGGGCGACTGCGGCACGTCACCGAGGTGCGATCAGGTGCGAGGTGTCGCTCGCACGATCTGGACGGCGTCGCCGTCGAGCAGTAGCCGGTCGACGGCGTCGCCGGTGGATTCACCGGCTGCGGCCGGCCCCTCGGAGGTCGGTGCCAGTGTCAGGTGGAACGGTGCCAGCGCATTCCGGATCCGATCGGGAACACCTTCGTGGTCCGCGACTTCCTCCGGGCCGATGCTCAGGGCGAGCCGGGTTTCGCGGGGCGCCGCGATACCCGTGTACCAGGCCCCGGCGATGCCGTCGAGGTCGTTCTCGGCCAGCGCTGTCGTGGCGCGGTCGAACCGATCGACGGTGCCCAGGTACTGGGTTACGACGTCGCGACTGAAGGCACTGCTCAACGCGCGCGCGACTTCGGCAGCGGAGGTTCCGCGGCGGAATTCGTCGGTCATCAGGCGGACCAGCTCGATTTTGGCGGCGTGGAAGTTCTCCAACTCGATCGCGATGTCCATGGCCGAACCCTAGCTTTCACACTGAAAGCAGTGTGTACGGAAATCAGTGCTATTGCGATTCATGGGGGGTGTGCCAGCTGCCGTGACCGCGCAACGAGTCGACGTCCCACGCTGGCCGGATCGTGCAGGCACGAACCCGGCAGGCACGAACCCGGCCGGTGTGGGCATCGGATTCGGCGGACATCGGTGTCGACGACCAGGGCAGAGCGTCGGTGCCGGTCTACCCGAACAGTGGCGGTTTTGCCCTTCCGATAGGAGTTCGACCGGGGTCTGCGACTCGGCGCATCGTCGCCCGCGTCCGGGGCCGGGACCGGGACCGGGAGCATCGTGAGGTGATGATCGCCCGTCGCGGCGCCCGTCACGATGTTCGACCCGTGCCGACCGACGGACGGGGCACCTGTAATTCCTGCGCCGCGGCCTCACCTGGCTGTTCAGAGCGCTCTTTTGTCGTATCCGGGTGGGTGGCCTGTCCCGTCCCATACGATCGCCGCTGCCATCGCTGCGTGATATGCCGTGTGCATGGTTCGGGGGTTGCCGGCCGAGTCGACGCCATGCCCGAAATAGCAGTATCCCGAGTCGTATCGCAGGTGTTTCGATCCGTCGCGGTCGATCGGCGATTTCAGTACGCGATAGTTGAACATCATCTTCACGACGTCGATGCAGAAGGTGCCGTCGGGATCGGTTTTGATGCACCATCCACCGTCGATGTCCTCGAGGTGAAGATCGGAGGGAGTGTTCATGCGGTGTGCCTCCTCGATAGGGCGGTAGGTCCGCGGGTCTCCGACACGATGGCGAGTGTGTTCGAGGTCCTGCGGTGAGATCGGAGTCGGCCATGCGGGCGGCGGGGCCGACGCGCGATACCGGACGGGTTGTGCGGGTGCTGTCGCCGCGTACGTCGGACGCGGATCAGACGTGGCCGGGCCGATCGCCGGCGGGTAGCAAAGATGTGACACGGGAAGAGACGGCGATCCGCTCCGCGGTACCGCGTGCGAGAGTATCGGTTCCGTTTCCGCTGAGCGAGTAGTACTTTCGTGGTGGTCCGGACGGCGAAGGACGCGTTTCGAGGTGATGAGGCCGGCCTTGTCGAGGCGTGTCAGCAGCGGATACGTCGAGCTGCTCGCGACGAGAAGGTCTTGTTCGGCCAACCGTTCGGTGAGTTCGTACCCGTACACCGGCCGTTCCCGCAGCAGTGTTATCAGGCACAGATCCAGGACGCCCCGCAGTATCACGCTTCGACGTTCGACTGTCATGTTGAACATGATGCGTTGTGGTGGTGCAGCAGCAGGTACCGCGAACTCCTATGTCGACGCACTCGGGGCGCCGGTGCAGAACGCGAGAGCAACCGCCGCAGACGCCGAGTACGCGCGATCGACAACCATCGGTCGGCGAATTCGCCGTGCCATCGCGATCCTCCGGGCGTCCGCGCACGTGCTGCTACCGGGCACCCGCCGATCCTCGCCGCCGGCAGGGATCGTCAGGACCGCGCTTCGGTGGCGTAGTTGCTCGATCCGTCACCGCCGAGGTCGGTGTAGTTGCGCAGCCCGTCGGCTGGGCCGCCGCGCCAGGTCTGCGGTGAGCCAGGGCTGCTGGGAGCGTCGGGCGCAGCAGGGTCGGTGGACAACCACGCCCAGAGGTCACCCTCGACCTCGTGGACTGCGACGCCGTCGACAAGGAAGAGTTCGGAGTTTCCACCGAACCCGTAGTCGTCGAAGTACTCCCACACGCAGATCAATGTGACACCGGTGGCGTCGCGAATCCGGTCGATCGCGACATCGATGTCGTCCGAGGTGTATCCGTCGGAGAACCGTCCGGCCAATTCGTCGAAAAGTTCGTTCATTGCTGACGCTCCGTTCCTGTGCGGTCGTCGCGGGCTCGCCGTGGACGACCGGAGTTCGGCTGGGATGCTCACGACGGCCACGTGTTGCGCACCGCATAACCGTCGTGTGTGCAGGCATGTTCGACGGGCGTGCCGTGGTGTTCGAGCAGCCACGTCACCGCGGCGCTTTCGCTGTCGAGGGGATCCGAGGCGGGTATCCCGTCACGGAACACCTGCCATGTCTCGCTGGGCTCCCAGCCGTCGGCGTGCAACTCGTCTGCTCGGCCGATGAAGGTGGTCGTTCCCCGGGAATTCCGGAATCTGATATCGAGTACGGTGCCGTTGCGCTCGATGGCAACCATGGATTCACCCGTCCCTTCTGGTTCGTGTCCTGATTTTGTGGGCTGTGACGCGGTGCCACCTGGGCCCCGCAGTACCGCGCGCTGGGATCAGTGCCCCGTTTCAACTACGCGACAACGATTCCAATAGTGCTGCACAGCACTGTGTTACGTGCTCTCCGAGAGTATCGGGTGACGTCGTCTCGTGGGCGGCCACGCCGCGCCGCGTCCTCGTCGCCGAGGTCGTGTCGCCCGGGCGGGACCGCGCGCGGGTATGTGGGGGTCGGCTCCGGGCGCTGTGTGTTCCCGGTGCGTCTTCAACGCCGACACGCGGGCCGCGTGCCTCGTCCGGTGGGGGAGGACCCGTCCGCACACTCGATCGGGTCGTGGAAGTCGACAGGTGATTGTGGAGCGCCGGGATTCTCGTGAGTCCCGCCGGGTGTGGCAGTGAAGGCGCCGGTGCACCCTTCTCGGTTCGCCGAGAATGCGGTGCTGTCGCGGCGTGAGGGGGTGGGGCAGTCGCGGTGGCGATGTGTCGCCGAGCGTCGGCGTCGCGCGGGTGGAGTCGGGTCTGCCGGAGGTGACCCGGCCGCAGTTCTGCTCGCGCGGTGGAGCTTACTTGTGGTGTGGGCGGCGGGCAGTTCGTGTCCGGTCGGTTGCTGCGCGTTGCGGGTTGCCGGCGGCGCGCCGCGACGGTGTCCGCGGTGTCTGTGGGGTTTTCGGTGTGCGGGATCGGCGGGTGGGGACGGGCGCGGCCGGTGGTGTGGGACGGCCGAAGAGTGTGGTGGCGAGGTGGGGGCGGGGGCTGGTGTGCAGTGAGATGAGGGCGTCCGGTTCGCGGTATGCGGCGTGCGCGATGAGCCCGAACATGAGCAGTGTGGTGAGCATCGAGGTGCCGCCGGCCGAGATCAGGGGCAGTTGCAGGCCGGTGATGGGGAGTAGACCGATCACATAGCCGATGTTGACGGTGGCCTGTACGACGATCCAGGTGGTGGCGACTGCGCTGATCATGCGGTGGAACGGGTCGGTGGAGAGCAGGGCGATGCGCAGGCCGACCCATCCGAGGGTGGCGAAGAGTCCGGTGACGGCGAGTGCGCCGATGAGCCCGAGTTCTTCCCCGATGACGGCGAAGATGAAGTCGTTGTACGCCTGCGGTAGGTAGCTCCACTTCGCGTCGGATTGGCCGAGCCCTTTCCCGAGGACTCCACCGTTGGCGAGGGCGTAGGTGGCTTGGGTTCCTTGGTAGTTCAGCCCTTGCGGATCGAGGGTGGGGTTCAGGTAGGCGCGGATGCGGTCCGAGCGGTAGCCCACCGTGACGGTGAAGACGACGAACCCGAGGACACATCCGGCGGCGATGCTCGAGATCGTTCGGGTTCGGAATCCGCCGTACCAGAGGACCGACATCAAGATGATGCCGAGGGTGACGGCTGTGCCGAGGTCACGTTGGAGGACGACGAGAACGAGAACCGCGGCGTTGGCCACCAGAACTGCGCGGAGGACGGTGTCGACGTCGGTTCGGGATTCGTGGGTGCTCGCGATGATGTGCGCGCACCAGATGACCAGGGCGACCTTCGCGAATTCGGAGGGTTGGAAGGACACGGAGCCGATGGGGATCCAGCTTTGTGCGCCGTACTGCTCGGAGCCGATTCCGGGAATGAGCACCAGGATGAGGGCGACGAAGGATGCGATGAGCAGCCACGGGGCTGCCCGCCGGAGCACGGTGGTGGGCAGCCGCACGGTCATGACGAACAGCAGTGCTCCACCGGCGGCGTAGACGGCTTGGGGAAGGAACCGGGCGTACGGGGACCCGGTGTTGAGCAGTGACTCGATGCTCGACGAGGACAAGACCATCATCAGGCCGAGCACGGTCAGGATGGTGGTGATGCCCACGACGATCTGGAAGTCGATCAGTGGTCGTGTGAGCAAGGAATCGATTCGGGATGTCTTGGTGTGCTGGCGGTTTCGATGTTCGGTGGTGTTCTTCGGTGCTGCGCGGTCCGGCGCGGTATCAGGGTCGGGCGTCGAGGTTCTCCTTGTGCGTGGGGTGGTGCGAATGGTGGGGTTCACCGTTCGATGGTCCCACGCGCGGGGGGTGCATCGGCCGCGCCGAGGTTCCCCCGCTGGTGTGTCGCGGCGGCGGGTGGGTCGCGCCCGGTGGCCGGCAGTGCCAGTGGACGCCGCGGCGCTCCATGCTGTCGCGGCCGGCCTCGGCATATCCGAACGTGGTGGGCCGCCCGCACGGCGCGTCCACGGGAGGGCCGGTTCGGCGTCCGCCGGCAACCTTCCCGGTCGTGACGCTCGAACCGGAACGCTCGGATAAGTGAAATGATCTGTGTACCAACGGTAAAGCATCGTCGATGCGAGGGTGGGTCCGTCTCCGGTAGGAGCACCGAACCCGGGCGGTCGGCGACGACGGAGGGGGACAGTGTGACGACACCGTATCGGGTGGCTCCCCGGCGGGGGGGATCGGCCCAGTGGCATCGACCGTCGGTTGGATGCCCGCGGCGATACCGGCCACGTCGGGCAGGACCGGTGGCAGCGCTCGCGGAGGGGGCACTGTGTGATCGCCGGGGTGTCGATGGCCGACCATCGGGAAGTCGGTGATCGGTGATGACAGGTGCGGCGTCCCCCGAGGAGGGCGAAACCTACACCGCTGTCGTGGAGCTCGATGATCACGCGAACGCGAGAACGGTGATCCTCCGGGACGGCGATGCGATGAGGATGGCCGAAATCGACGGGTCGTTCGACGAGAATGTGCTGGCCCGGCACGGATACCGATTCGTTTCCGGCCCGAGTTGGCGCGCGGTGGTCGAACCGGTGGGGAGCGCCGGTGAGTGAGGCCGAGCGCCGCGCCGTCCGTCGGCGGATCCCGGCTGCGGGTTCGTCGTGTGGATCCTCACCCGAACTGCGCCGGAAGCATGTGTGCGAGCCGGACGCGCTGTTCGTCGGTCAACGTCGATGGACGCAGCGACGCCAGCCACGCACCGATCTTCACCCGGCGACCGGATGCGGGGTCGTCGACGGTGGCGGAGGCGAGAACCTGCGGGATCCGGGTCAGTGTCACGTACCGCTCGACCAGATCGAGTTTGGTCTCGACCGTAAGTCCGGCCGGTCGCGGCGACGATGTCCAACTCCACCCGTCGAGGACGGGGTCGTTGTCGAACAACGCGACGATCTGTTTCGGTACGCGGCCGGCCCGATGGGCGGCGCGCAGTGCGGCGACACGCTGCCCGAGGGGGTAGCCGTTGTGGGAGTGGGCATCAGGAACAACCAACCCGGGGCGGGGGTCGACCGAGTTCCCACGCAGTGCCTGCTCGCGCAGTGCGTGGTGGACCCGAATCCAGCCGCTGGTGGTGCGGCGCACGATCGCGAGGGAAAACCCGTCGACCAGGTTCTCCGGCAGTCCGCTGGTGTCGAACCGGATGCGGGTGGACGATTCGGAGATGGGGGCGCCGGTGTCGAGTGCCCGACGGAGGGTGGCCAGGGATTCGAAGATCACCGAGTCCTCCTCGGCGAGGACCGTGAGGATCTGCCACACCGCAAGGTAGCGGGTGCGTGCGACCCGGTCCTCGGTGCTGGCGCGGTCACCGGGGCGATGCAGGACCGGAATGATGATCACGGCGGCCCGGTGGTTCCCTTGGGGGTGCCGGCGCAGCGCGCGGCCGACGATCTGGATGATGTCGGGTGTGCTGGTGCGGGGGCCGGCGAACATGACGGCATCGAGCGCCGGCACGTCCACACCTTCGGCGAGGACGCGGCAGTTCGACACCACGACAAGTTCGTCTCCCGGATCCGACAGTGCGTTCAACGCCTGTGTCAGATGTCGCGGATCGCTTCCGCCGTCGACGTGGAAGACCCGCACAGTGCGTCCGGCCGATGCGGCCAGGGCGCGGAACTGGGCGGCCCATGCGCGGGAGGTGTCGATCCTGTTGTGGAAGACCATCACCGACTTCAGGTCGGGGTGGGTGTCGGCGGCGCGGAGCAGCGCCAACTGCGCCGCCGCCGAGATCGGGTCGAGCCGGTGATCGTCGGCCTCGCCCTCGAGGATCGCCAGTGCGGCGGCCTCGTCGACTGCGACGGTGGCGATCCGGTAGTCGGACAGCCGCCCGGCGGTGATCGCCTCCCGCAGCGTCAGCGGGGCGATGGCAGGTCCGTAGTCGAGGACCGAGGTCATCGACAGGACCTCGACCGGTTCGATGTCCGAGTCGGCAGGGGATTCGAGCTCGGTGGGCACGCTCACCGCCCGGACCGTCGCCGTGGCGAACAATCGTCGTCGGGCCGGAAGGAGATCGTTGTCGACCGGCAGCGCCCACGCCTTGTCGCTCGTGCCGGCGGTGCGGTGCGCTTCGTCGCAGATCAGCAGATCCCAGATCACCGCGGACGTCGCGGTCGCTGCCGCCACGGTCGCCGCCGACGCGTAGGTCGACACCACCAGCGTCGTTGCGGTGCCGGTCAGCAGCGCGGCGAGCGCGTCGGGGTCGGTGGTGACGGCGACCCCCAGTGAACGCGCGGCTGCCGCGGTGTCGACATCGTCGGCGACGAGTGCGTCGGCGGCGTCGAAATCGCCGGGGTCGGTAGCACGTTCACCGCACACCGCGACGAAACGGGCGTGCGGCCGGGCTCGCCGTAAGACCCGGGCGGTCTGCACGAGCAACCGTACCGTCGGGACGAACACCACCACGTGACCGAGATCGTCGTCGAGGTCGTCGAGGAGCGCCGCCATCACCACGGTCTTGCCGGTTCCGCAGGGCATCGACAGTGTGGCGCGGGGATGGCCGCGTTCGAAAACACCCCGGATCTGCTCGAGTGCTTCCTGCTGGAATCGGTCCAGCGTCGCCGTGGTCGCCGTGGTCGCCATGACCGAGACGATAGCCGACCAGGACGGTCACCAACACTCGTCAAATAAATCATGTTATGTTTGGCCGATGGACCTGCTCAACGAGCCGTGGATCGACGTATTCACCCATGACGGACCGGCGACGGTGAGTCTGCTCGACCTCGCACGCAACCTCGGTGACATCATCGACGTTGTCTCCGGGGATCCCCTCGAGGACGCGGCGATCCTCCGGATGCTCATGGCTGCCGATCTCGTCAGCGACGGGCAGATCGCAGGCTGGCTGACCGAGACGCGCGGCGCATGGAATCTCTTCGACAGCGCCGCGCCGTTCTGGCAGAACCCGCAGCTCCGCGAGCACCTCGGGGACCGCAGTATCGGTCCGGCGGTGACGCTGTCGTACCGGAACGCCGGGAACGGCAGCGTCCTGCTCGACCACCACCACAACGAAACCGGCCTGCGGTCGACGCCGGCCGCCGCAGCCCGCGCCCTGATGATGCGACAACAGTTCTCCGTCGGAGGAATCCAACCGTTCCCGGAGAAGATCTACGGCGTCAAATCGGCGAAAGCTGCTGTGGCCGCATCGAGACCGTTCGTCTGGATCGACGCGGGAAACCTCGCCGCGACGCTCACCGCGAACCGGACATCCGGGCCGACCGGAACGTTCCACCACACCTGGATCGGCGGCCGTCCAGGTCGGGACGGGGCACACGGCGGTCAAGCCGACGCACTGACCTGGCAAGCACGATCGGTTCTGCTGATCCCCGACGCGGACGGCTACGTCACCGGCGTATCGATCACCGAAGGTAGCCGCTACGGCGACCACACCGACCCGCACCTGATCCCCCACACCACCTACACCCGGCAGAAGAAGAACGACCCGCACACCGCGTGGACCGTCCACATCGACCGCCCCGGATGGCGTCAACTGCTGACCGCCGTCGCCGACCCCACCGCCCCCGGCGTCCTGGCCGCGGACCCCCCCGCCGGCACCAGAATTCGACTGGCAGGGCTGGCATCGCTCAAATCGCGGATCGACGGCCCGGTCACCGGATCGTTGCCGGCACCCCACATCAGCCGCGCCGACACCGCCGCGCTCGGCACCGCCATCGCCGACACCCGCAAATACATCATCGGCCGCGTCATCGCCGCCGGACGCATCGCCGCCCCGTCGTCGAACCCGACCGCGCCCGGTGCATGGTGGAAACGGCTGGCACCGACCAACACCCGATGGAACAGCGACGTCGAGCCGGTGGTGCGCCGCGCACTCACCGGGGAAATCTCGATACCCGACGCGGTCGACGCACTGCACGCACACGCCGACCGGTACATCGACGAGGTCGCTGCCGCTCTCGCATCGACGTCACCGGCCGCCACTGCCGCGGCGACCACCCCGCCCACCACCAGGAAAGAAGGGGCGAACCCCCGATGACCGAACCCGCGACCGATGCCACCTCCCCGATCGATCGGTACCTCCGGCACCTGACCGCCGCCGCATACTCGAACGACCCCGGAATCCGGCGACTACGGACCTGGCGTCCCGACGGCGCGGTGTCCACCGACGTGCTGAGGCTGACCGCCGCCGCCGGCGACGACCAGTGGATCCCGTGGGCACTGACCGGGAAACTGTTCGCGTACTGGAACTTCGGGCGCAGCACCGTCCGCTACGGCAGACCCGGCACCGGGCTCGGACACGCGCTGCGCAGCATCGGGCAGCCCGGCGCCCGAGGACCCCGCAACCCCGGCGCCGTCCGGCTACTGAACCGCCTGCTCACCGTGAACAGCGACCAGGAGTTGGCGGACGCCCTCGACGCGATCGGCAGGCATCTCCGCTCCGTCGACCACCCCCCACACTGGGCCACCATCGCCGCCGAACTCGAAGCATGGCGAGACCCCTCGACACGCACCGACGTTCACGTCTCGTGGGCCCGCCAGTTCAACACCTGGCACGCCGACACCGTCGACGACACCGATCCGGCCCCCACCACATCCTGACACCCCCCATTCCGATCGAAGGGCACCGCGCATGACCGACACTCTCTCCCCGTTCCTGGCCCTGCACGTTCTGCAGGCAGTACCGTCGTCCCTGCTCAACCGCGATGACGTCGGCGCGATCAAGAAGATCACCTTCGGCGGTGTCCCCCGGGTCCGCGTCTCGAGCCAATCCTGGAAACGTGCGATCCGTACCGGCATCCGCACCACCGCCATCGACGGCGGAAGTTTCGGCCTGCGCACCACACGCTTCCCGAAGCTGACCGCAGACGTCCTCTCCACCGACCACACCCTCGACCCGCACCGCGCCGCCGCACTGACCGCTGCCGTGTTCACCGGTCTCGGACTCAAAGCCAACGAGAAGACCGGCAACACCGCCGTGGCAGTGTTCGCCTCCGAGCACCTCCCTCGCCGCGTCGCCGCCGCCATCGCCGAACACGACACCGACTTCACCTTCGACGAGAAGAACGGCGTCGTCGTCCCCCCCGCGGTCCTGGCCGCCGCCCGCGCCGCCCTCGACGTCGACGCCACCGTCGACCTCGCCCTGTTCGGCAGGATGCTCGCCGAAATCCCCGCCGGCAACGTCGACGGCGCAGTATCGGTCGCGCACGCCTTCTCCGTCGATCCTCTCGCCCTCGAAGCCGACTTCTTCACCACCGTCGACGACGCCGCCGATGTCGGCGAACCAACATCGGTGATGCTCGACACCGTCGACCTCGCCGCACCCACCCTGTACCGGTACGTCGAACTGGACCGCCGACAACTACGCACCAACCTCGCTGCCGCATCCACCGACCCCAACATCATCGAAAACCTGGCACTGGCAGCCGAAGCCGCATTCGTCGAATGGACCATCCGCTCCCTACCGTCCGCCAAGAAACGATCCTCGGCAGCACACACCCTGCCGATCCTCGTCCTCGCCGACACCGGCACCGCCGTCTACTCACTCGCCGACGCATTCTCCCCGGCAATCCGCGGACACCACGTTGCCCTCGACGCCGCCACCCGACTTCTGCGCCACTCCGCCGCAGCACGCACCTTCACCCACGGAGCCACCACCGCACTGGCCATCAACCCCACGATCGGCGACAGCCTCAACCCGACCGGCCTCCACCGCGCCACCGACCTCGACGACTTCATCAACAAGATCCGCCGATGAACACCGCCACCGTCACCTTCCGCCTGGCAGGACCCCAACAAGCCTGGTCCGTACAGCAACGCCGCGCACACCGACCCACCCAGGACCACCCGACCAAATCAGGAGTCATCGGCCTGATCGCGAACGCACTCGGCCGAGACCGCTCAGACGACATCTCCGACCTGACCGCCCTGCAAATCGGCGTCCGAACCGACAAACCAGGAACAATCGAAACGGACTACCACACAAGCGGATCCGGAGAATTCCCACTCCTCCCCGCCGAAATTCTCGCTGACCCGGCACTGACACGAGCCGCCGCCAAAGGACTACGACCCGACCGCGCCTACGCCGCCCCGAAAAACATCGGACGCGACAGCAAAGGCACCCTCGTCGGTAAACGCGACAACGCGATCCTGACCACCGACGAATACCTCGCCGACGCCGAATTCACGATCGCCCTGACCGGACACACCGACCTCGTCGAACAGATCGCAGCCGCACTGACAGCACCCGCCCGGAGCCTGTACCTGGGCCGCCGCGCCTACCCACTGTCCAAACCACCGAACCCCCTCCTCCACCCCCACGACAACCCGGCCGCAGCGCTCGGCGCCACCGCAACAGGCCCCACCTGGATCGAAGAACCCCCCACCAGGGAAGCGCACCGGAACCACAACACTCACATCGTCGTCGACCAACCCACCCGATTCGACCACCGACGCTACGTAGGCCGACTCGAAACACGACACGCCCCGAAAGAAACGGAATCGACAAGCAACACCACCGACTTCTTCACCCCGGAAGAGCACCCATGACCACCACCGAACCGACAACGGCATTGCACACCTCCTACCTGACACTCGACGCTCGGCACAGCACCGTCCGCGCCGCCGCCGTCGATGCACACCTGATGCACCGACTCATCATGTCCGGCTGGCGGACCGCGATACTCCCCACCGACAGCACCCCACGAACACACCTCGACGTCCTGTACGCGATCGACCGGGGACCCGCCCACCAGCTGAGAGTCGTCGCACAAGCCAACACTGCACCCGAATGGAACTTCGACACCGGAATCCTCATCGGAACAGTCGAGCATCGAATCCGCACAGCACCACTGACCGGAACGATCAACTTCCAACTGACCGCCGCACCAACAAAATCGATCCCCTCCACTACTCGACACGCCGACGGGACCAGACCCCGAGGAAAGCGCGTCCCTGCGCCGGCCACCGAATACGAGCGATGGGCGCAACGAGCACTCGCCCGCGCAGGACTCGACGTCCACACCCTCGACGTCCGCGTCAGATCCCGTATCGAAAGCGAACGAAAATCGCTGCCCCGACATCAACGTGCCACACCGAACGCGGTGTTCGCGCACACCACCGTCACCTACACCGGGACCGCCACTGTCACCGATCCGGACGCGCACCACAGCGCACTTCGGCGTGGAATCGGTCCAGCCAAATCCTATGGGTGCGGTCTGCTCCTCACCCGACCCAGCGCAAACCGATGACTCCAGCGAGATCACTTCTGGGAAACACCAGGTCACGTAGTCAACGCCCCGCACGCGCGGGGATCGCCCCACCTCACCGCGGGTGCGGACCGCGACAGTGTCCAACGCCCCGCACGCGCGGGGATCGCCCCTTCAGCTCGACGGTGGGCGCCGGGATCGCATTCAACGCCCCGCACGCGCGGGGATCGCCCCCCGATCGAACGGTTCGCGCGTCTGTCGGACGTCAACGCCCCGCACGCGCGGGGATCGCCCCGCTTCGAGTTCCTTCAAATTTGCGGTGCCGTGCAACGC
>NZ_JBAQXC010000313.1:0-2472 GCF_049299235.1 Rhodococcus sp. (in: high G+C Gram-positive bacteria)
GAACGCAGCACCAGCAGCAGCCATGCGCAGATCAGCGGGATTCGGGGCGGTCACTTCTGGGCCTCCTCGATGAAGGTCAGGATCGCGTCCGCGATGTCGGCGATGCCGTCTCGGATGCTCACTGTCGTACCTCCTGCAAGTCGCACACCGACCCCACCGGCGGCGTGAACCCCGGCTCCGCGGGATGGCACGCCGACACCAACGCACCCGTGAACAGGGCAGCGAAAATCAGAGACGCGTGAAGACGAGTCATGCGGCTCGCCTCCCCCGCGACGGGCGCTTACCCATCCGCCACGCGGCAGCATGCGACGGCAGAATCCACCAGCGGCCCTTACGTCCACCCGAAGACTGATGCGCCGGCGGATCGTTGAGTGCGGCGAGATCGTTGGCGCTGATGCCGGGTGCGATCTCGTCGTCACCTTCCCGCATAAATGAGGGCACTGCCTGACCTGCCAGGTTGTCGGCGTCGGCAACCTGGTCGACCTGCCGAGACTTTGGCGTGTACGTCTTGCCGTCCGTGCCGATCACAGGTGAGTCATTTGACTCACCTGCGGCCACCTCGCGGCTGACAGTCTTCTGACTCAGCCCGGTTGCCGCCGCGATCGCCCGCGTCGACAGCCCCGACTCGCGCAGGGACGCAACGACCTCGGCCCGCTCCTCACGCGGCAGACGCAGCCGCGACGTACCGAACTCGCGGGTGCAGTAGTCGTCCCAGCCGTCGTAGCCGAGCACCGCCCACGCGCGCTCGACATAGGCGCGCTTGACCAGTTCCCACGTCGCCTCGACGGCGACCTTGATCTGATCGGTGAGCGCGCGGGCTTCGGTAGCGCCCATCTGGGCGACCGCGGTAGTCATGCGGCGTCGATTCGTCGGTGCTTCTCCAGCACGGACACCGGCACGTTGAGTGCCACGGCCAACTTCTTCGTGACGGTCGCGTTCGGGTCGCGGCGGCCGTTCTCCAGGTCGCTGAGGTAACCGAGCGACATGCCCGCCGCCTTAGCGAGCGAGGTCAGCGAGTGGCCGTCCTTCTCGCGAAGCACCCTCAGCTCTTGCCAGGTGAGTCTCTTCTTCTCGGTCATGAGTTAGAAGGTACTGCGTAGATGTGCGTAGGTCAAGCGTAGTACGCGAAAAGGTCCGCGTAGGCCGCTGACCAGGCATGTTCGAAAATGACACGCTTAGGATCGCCGACACGCATCAGGCGTCCTTGCCGAGCCACAGGCGCAGCGTCCGGCGCGTCACACCAAGTTCCCGGTGCAGCGCATACTCGCTGGCACCATCCTCGACTGCGAGCACTGCAATGGCGCGGGCCGCGGCCTTCGCATCCTCCAGCGCAGCGTTCAGGCGGCCGATCTCCCGGCCGGCGTCGGTGGGCGTCGTCTCGCCGAGTAGGTGCTGCACTGCGGCCGACAGCGCTGCGGACCGTACGTCCTGGTCCTCCGGCTCGGGGTGCCGGGTCGCGACGTCGTCCCAGATGGTGATGAATCGGTCGCGCTGCTCGGTGGTCAGGGTCGCGTCGCCGAGCCAGGCGTCGATCGCGGTGTCGTCGTTGTGCATGATGATCTCTTTCGTGGCGGTAGCGGGTGTGGTGGTCAGAGTCCGGCGATCTCGCGGATGTGTGCAGCTTGGTCGTCGTCGAAGCCGAGGGTGGCGATGGCGTCCTCGTCGTCCATGACGTCGCCGCCCATCGCCTCGGCGAATGCGTCGCCTTCGGCGGTGCGTCCCCACGAGGGGACGTGGTAGAGGCCCTGCGCCTGGTCGGCGTGCTCGTAGAGTGCGCGGGCGTAGCCTTGGCCTCGCTCGGCCTCGTCGACCTCGACGTTGAGGATGAGGCCGTTGCGGTGCGCGTCGAGGTGTGCGACCTGTGCGCCGTCGACGTGGAGGCTGTAGACGATGGCGTCCATGCCGTCGATGATCTGGTCTGCGGAGTGGATCTCGTAGCTGCTCATGCATACGAGTATACATACGATGGATACTGGTGTACATACCGTATTGAGATTCACCCGAACGGACTACCCGCCCTCGCGCCACGCCCGGTGAAACGCGCGCGCACTACATCGACCGCGCCGCGTCCGCTCCTGATGCGTCGGCGGCCTCAACCTCGACTGCCGCGAACGGCCGACACGACGGACCGACTACCGCCTGGACAGTCCTGGTCAGATCCTCTGCGAACCGCTGAGCCTGATCGTGGAGCGTCTCCGTCACCGGGTAGCGCGGTTGATCAGGAACTCAAGGTTGCGGATATCGGCAAGGAGCCCGCGCTCATGCGCATCAAGCTCCCAGAGCTTGCCACGGCGTTCGAGCTCGTCACGACTCATACCCGACTGACGGATCAGGTCATCGCGCTCACCCTTGGCTTCCTCTACCGTCAGAGAACGCACTAGGTCCCGCGGGGGCAAGACTGCGGTCATGGTGAACCTCCTCTGCGATGAATCCAGTGTGCGCTGGTGCTCGCCAGTATGCACTAGCTCAATC
>NZ_JBAQXC010000314.1:0-15254 GCF_049299235.1 Rhodococcus sp. (in: high G+C Gram-positive bacteria)
CCGGGCGACACCGCGCCGCCGCGCCGCGGCCCGCACATACATGCGTTTGATCTCGGCGTCGTCGGCGCGCACGCCACGGTCGGTCGCGCCGAGCGTGCGCCAGCCGCCGATCCCGACGGGTAGGCCGTCGTCGAGGGCGAGCAGGAACGCGCCGCAGGGGGCCGTGAACTCGCCCGGCACCGGTTCGGTGTCGTCGGGTCCGCCGTACCGGTGGACGTATTCGAGTTGGAGTTCGCCGAGAAGTTCGAGGACGGTCGGATCGTCGACGCCGCGCGGTTCGATCAGCACGCGGGCAGCTTACGCGCCGCGTTCGCGCGATCCCGTACGCAACCGGCGTCGCAGCGATGTCACCACCTACCATGACACCGCCTACCATCGGGTCGGTGAACCTCGACACCGCCCGCTGGCCCGACGTCGAACCGGGACGCGCCACCGTCGCCGTTCCGGTCGGTGCGTTCGAGCAGCACGGGCCGCACCTGCCGCTCGACACCGACACCCGGATCGCATCAGCCGTCGCCACAGCCCTGTCCGGTGCCACAGCCCTGTCCGGTGCCACAGCTCTGTCCGGTGCCCCGAGCCTGGCGGATGTCGCGGTGGCCCCGCCGGTGGCCTACGGGGCGAGCGGGGAACACGAAGGGTTCGCGGGTACCGTCTCGATCGGTGCCGACGTCATGGAATCGCTCCTGGTCGAATACGGCCGGTCGGTGTGCCGGTGGGCCGCGCGCGTCGTCTTCGTCAACGGTCACGGCGGCAACGCACATGCCCTGGTGAAGGCGGTTGCGCTGCTGCGATACGAAGGTCGGGACGCCGCCTGGCTGCCGTGCTCCGTACCCGGCGGCGATGCGCACGGCGGTGACACGGAGACCAGTCTGCTGCTGCACCTGGCCCCCGACGTCGTTGCGATGGACCGCGCCGAGGTGGGTTCGACGGAATCCATCGTGACTCTGCTGCCCCGTTTGCGGGAGGGCGGTATCGTCGCCGTGTCGGCGAACGGGGTGCTGGGTGACCCCACGGCCGCCAGTGCGGAACGCGGCGCCCACATGTTCGCGGACCTGGTCGAACGCGCGACTGCGCAGGTTGCCCGCTGGCAGCCCGATGCAGAGGGGAGACTCCGGTGACGCAGGGCAAGACGGCCCGTACCCCGACGTCGCGGCTGCCCGACGGTTTCGGTGTCCGAATCGACCCGCGGGTGCGCGCGTTCTCCGACGGACGCGTCCTCATCGGCGGTTCACCGACCCGCATGCTCACGCTCGCTCCGGCCGCGGTGGCGATGCTCGACGACGGTTATCTGCGGGTGGTCGATTCGCGGACCGCGGTCGTGGCCCGCCGGCTCCTCGACTCGGGGGTCGGTAATCCACGGCCCACCGCGCTGCCGTCGACCGCGGACGTGACCGTCGTGGTGCCGGTGAAGGACAATCCGGACGGATTGGCTCGGCTGCTGCGGGCGCTCGAGTCGGTTCGGGTGATCGTCGTCGACGACGGTTCCACCGCTCCCTGTACTGCCGTCGAGAACGGTCGGGTCACGGTCCTGCGGCACGAGAGGTCGCGGGGGCCTGCTGCGGCGAGGAACACCGGAATGCGTTCGGCGACAACACCGTTCGTTGCATTTCTGGATTCCGACGTGGTGCCGCGCATCGGGTGGCTCGAAGCGATTCTCGGGCACTTCACCGATCCCGCGGTCGCGCTCGTCGCGCCACGCATCGTCGCGCTCGACCCGGACAGTGCCCCGCTCGCCCGCTACGAACACGCACGGTCGTCGTTGGACCTCGGGCGCCGCGAGGCCGCGGTCGTCGCGGGCAGTCCCGTCGCGTACGTGCCGAGCGCCGCGATGGTCGTGCGCCGCGACGTGCTCGGTGAACTCGGCGGGTTCGACGAGGACATGCAGGTCGCGGAGGACGTCGACCTGTGCTGGCGGCTGCAGCGGTCCGGCTGGCGACTGCGCTACGAACCGATCGCGCGGGTCGCGCACGACCATCGGATCGGATTTCGGAAGTGGTTCACCCGCAAGGTGTTCTACGGAACCGGTGCCGCACCGCTCGCGTCACGACATCGCGGTTCGGTCGCGCCGGTCGTGATGTCGATGTGGACGTTGATCGCCTGCGTCGCGGCGGCAACGTGCACCCGGATCGGACTGCTCGGTTCCGCGGTCTCGCTGGGGGTGACCGTGTTGCGGCTCCGGCGCATGTTCGCCGAACTGGACCGGCCCACCCGCATCGCGGCGGTCCTCACCGCGCAGGGCTTCGCGGGCGGGATGTGGCAGCTCGCCTCCGCCCTGTGCCGGCACTACTGGCCGGTCACGCTCGTCGCATCGCTGTTTTCCACCCGGGTACGACGAGCGGTCGTGGCTTTCGCTGTCGCAGAAGGAGTCTGGGACTGGTTCGGGCACCGGGAGGAGGGTGGGCTCGACCCCGTGCGCTACGTGCTCTACAAGCGACTCGACGACCTCGCGTACGGTACCGGCCTGTGGAAGGGCGCGTTCGACGCCCGCGATCCGGCGGCGCTGGTCCCGGATATTCGGAGCTGACGTGCTGCCGGCGCACGCCGACGTCGTCGTGGTCGGCGGGGGTAGTTGCGGATCGGTGGTCGCGGCACGGCTCAGCGACAACCCCGACCGGTCCGTCCTGCTCCTGGAATCGGGCGCCGGGTATCGGACGCTGCGTGATACCCCGCGCGAAATACTCGATGCGGCAACCGTTCCGGTCGGACCGGGTAGTACGTGGACCCGACGCTACCCGGCGCGGCTCACCGCGCAGGTCGCCACGACGGTGGCGCGGGGTCGCGTCCTTGGCGGTTCCGGAGCGGTCAACGGCGGCTATTTCGTGCGGGCCCGCCCGGCGGATTTCGCGCGTTGGCCGGCGACCTGGTCGTACGACGAGGTGCTCACCGACTTTCGGTCCATCGAATCCGACGCCGATTTTCCCGGCGATCTCCACGGCAGCGACGGCCCCGTGCCGGTCGCCCGCATCCCGTGGGACCGGTTGCACCCGGTGTCCGCCGCGTTCCACGAGGCCGCACTGTCCGCGGGTTTCGCCGCCGTGGACGACCTCAACGCGCCCGGCCCGGACGGGGCGGGGCGGGTCCCGTCGAACATCCGCGACGGCGTGCGCGTCGGTCCCGGGCTCGCCTACCTGCTGCCGGTGCTGCACCGGCCCAACCTCACCGTGGCCACGGGGACGGATGTGCTCCGCGTCGTCGTCGCGAGTGGTCGTGCGGTGGGCGTCGAGGTCGCGGAGGGGCACGGCATTCGCACGATCGGCGTCGGCCGCGTCGTGGTGTGCGCGGGTGCAGTCCACTCACCGCAACTGTTGATGCTGTCCGGTATCGGCCCCGCCGACGAGCTGAAACGTCTGGGAATCGCGGTGCGGCACGACCTTCCCGGTGTCGGGCAGCACGCCGTCGACCATCCCGAGGTCGCGATCCGGTACCGCTACCGGCGTGATCTGCCGACCGGGTCGCCGCTGCTCGAGACGGTCCTGCATACCGACGCTCTCGAAGTGCGGCCGTACACGGTTCCGTTCGGTGCGGCGATACCGGGGAGCGGCGTCGTCGACCCGGTGCTCGGCGTCGTGCTCACCCGGCCACTGAGCCGGGGGCGGGTCGTGCTCGATCCCGCCGACCCGTGGTCGCCGCCCACGCTCGACTACCGCTATCTGGAGGATCCGCGGGATCGCGCCCGGATGGATGCGGGGGTCCGCCTCGCGTCCGGCCTGCTCGCCGGGATGAGCGAGATCGTCGATGCGCGGAGCCTCACCACCCACCTGGGGACGTCGCTGCACCTGTCCGGTACCTGCCGGATGGGCGATGACGAGCGCTCGGTCGTCGACGAACGGTGCCGCGTTCAGGGCATCGAGCGGCTGAGTGTCGTCGACACCTCCGTGTTTCCGGAAGTGCCGAGTCGCGGCCCGCATGCGACCGCCGTGATGCTCGCCCACCGCGTTGCCACGGGGGGTTTGGCAGGACGAGTGTGACGTGGACTACAGTGTGCGGAAGGAGGGCGCAGGTAGATGACCGAAACACCACACCCGTCGGTGAACCCCTGGGTGGCGCTGCGACCCGGGGACGACGTCGCTGCGCACGCGTTGCAGGTGTCGTCCGCGCACCGGTCCTTCCTCGACGCCAAGGACGCTGCATCGACGGTGCGGTCGGTCGTGCGCGATTCGTGGCTGCGCAGCGTCGCCCGCGGCATCAACCCGAACATGGTGGATCAACCGGGTCTGATCACCGGCGCGGATCTCGAGGGATACCGCTCGGGGCATCCGATGGCGCTGATCCGTCCGGTGGTGCGCAAACTGCTCGTCGAGGACGCGACCGACGGCGGTCTGCTGATCGCGATCAGCGACGAACGCGGTCGCCTGCTGTGGGTCGAGGGCGACCACTCGGCCCGCGACCGGGCATTGTCGATCGGCTTCGTCGAAGGTTCCGACTGGAGCGAAGACCATGTCGGCACCAATGCACCGGGAACGGCTCTGGCACTGGATCATTCGGTGCAAATCTTTGCCGCCGAACACTACAACCGGACCGTGCACGAGTGGAGTTGCTCGGCGGCGCCCGTGCACGATCCGGCGAGCGGGCGCATCCTCGGCGTCATCGACATCACCGGTGGGGCCCGGGTCGCCGCGCCCGAAGTGCTGCAATTGGTGCGTGCCACCGTGGCTGCCGCCGAAGCGGAACTGCGATTGAATCTGATGAGCGCCCCGCACCTGCTGACCGGGTCGACGCCGCGCCTGGAGACGTTCGGGTCGGGCCGGCCGACGCTGCATCGTGACGGGCAGCGGATACCGGTGTCACGGCGGCACGCCGAGATCCTACTGTTGCTCGCCGACCACCCGGAGGGGCTCTGCGCGGACCTGCTGGCGGTCCTGCTCGACGAGGGCGAGCTCGACTCGGTGACGATCCGCGCGGAAATGTCGCGGCTGCGCAAGGTGTTCGGCCCTGATCGGGTGGGATCACGGCCGTATCGGCTGCTCGGGGAGCTGGTCACCGATGTCGCGGACGTTCGCGCGGCCCTCGACCGCGGCGACGTCGAGACGGCCGTGCGGTTGTACGCCGGACCGGTGTTGCCCGGATCGGTCGCGCCGGGGATCGACGAGATCCGCGACGAATTGCGCGCCCGCGTGCAGGCGGCGCTGCTGCGCGGCGGTGACGCACACCTGCTGGCGCGGTGGACGTCGTCGGTGCACGGCCGTACCGACCTCGCCGCGTGGACCGCCTACCTCACCACCGTCGATCCGAAATCGGCACTGTATGACCAGGTCAAGGCCAGGATCGACCTGATGGACCGGCAACTCGCAACGTAGTTGCAACGTCACTGCTCCTAGTGTTCTGCATCACACCCCGCGAGGGGGATTCACCGCCCGCCCGCACACCGTGCGGACCGACGAAACGCAGGAGAGACGCCGATGACCGTGTACGCCCGCCCCGGTTCACCCGACGCCCTGATGTCCTTCCAGTCGCGATACGACAACTGGATCGGCGGTCAGTGGGTCGCGCCGGTCAAGGGTCAGTACTTCGAGAACGTCACCCCGGTCACCGGGCAGCCGTTCACCGAGGTTGCCCGGTCCACCGAGGAAGACATCGAACTCGCGCTCGATGCCGCGCACGCTGCCGCCCCGGCGTGGGGTAAGACCTCGGTTGCCGAACGTGCGGTCATCCTCAACAAGATCGCCGACCGCATCGAGGAGAACCTCGAATCGATCGCTCTCGCCGAGTCGTGGGACAACGGCAAGCCGATCCGCGAAACCCTCAACGCGGACATTCCCCTCGCCGTCGACCACTTCCGCTACTTCGCGGGTGCCATTCGCGCGCAGGAGGGTTCGCTGTCGGAAATCAACTCCGACACGGTCGCCTACCACTTCCACGAGCCGCTCGGTGTCGTCGGTCAGATCATTCCGTGGAACTTCCCGATCCTCATGGCCGTGTGGAAGCTCGCTCCCGCCCTCGCCGCGGGCAATGCGGTCGTCCTCAAGCCCGCGGAGCAGACCCCCGCATCGATCCTGTATCTGTTCTCGGTCATCGGTGACCTGCTGCCGGCGGGTGTGGTGAACATCGTCAACGGTTTCGGTGTGGAGGCGGGCAAGCCGCTCGCGTCGAGCCCGCGGATCCGCAAGATCGCGTTCACCGGTGAAACCACCACCGGGCGCTTGATCATGCAGTACGCGTCGCAGAACCTGATCCCGGTCACCCTCGAACTCGGCGGCAAGAGCCCGAACATCTTCTTCTCCGACGTCCTCTCGGCCAACGACGACTACCAGGACAAGGCCCTCGAGGGCTTCACGATGTTCGCGCTGAACCAGGGCGAGGTGTGCACCTGCCCGTCTCGTTCGCTCATCCAGCGGGACATCTTCGACGACTTCCTCTCCCTCGCCGCGGTCCGTACCAAGGCGGTTCGTCAGGGCAATCCGCTCGACACCGACACCATGATCGGTGCGCAGGCCTCGAACGACCAGCTCGAGAAGATCCTGTCGTACATCGAGATCGGCAAGAACGAAGGCGCCACCGTCGTCACCGGCGGTGAACGCGCGGACCTCGGCGGCGACCTGTCGGGTGGCTACTACGTCCAGCCGACGGTGTTCAGCGGCAACAACAAGATGCGGATCTTCCAGGAGGAGATCTTCGGCCCCGTCGTGTCGGTCACCTCCTTCAACGATTTCGACGAGGCGATCTCCATCGCCAACGACACCCTCTACGGGCTCGGTGCCGGCGTGTGGTCCCGCGACGGCGGTGTCGCCTACCGTGCCGGTCGCGCGATCCAGGCCGGCCGTGTGTGGACGAACACCTACCACCAGTACCCGGCGCACGCGGCGTTCGGCGGCTACAAGCAGTCCGGTATCGGTCGCGAGAACCACCACATGATGCTCGACCACTACCAGCAGACGAAGAACCTCCTGGTGTCCTACGCTCCCAAGGCCCAGGGCTTCTTCTGATCGATCACGGATCCGCGCACCGGTTTGTCCGAGCGAACGTACCGTTCCGTCGGTTGAAGGAGCCGAACGGTACGTTCGCTCGGAAACGGGTGGTGAACACCGGAGCGAAGTGTCGGCGACCGTGACGTGCTGATCGGTCTGCTCGCCCTTCGGCTCGCGGCCGGGGAGACGATCGAACCGACCGTGACCGCGGAGACCCGACGCCTGCCCGTAACCCATCCGTGACCGCGTGCTGACGCGGCAGGCACCACACGGCCGTACGGTGAGGCCGGGCGGTCCCGACGGACCGCCGTGTCGACGAGGCGGAGGGCCGGTCCGGACGTGACGATCTACACGCAGCACCTCGCGGGAACGACCTACCGTTTCGACGGGCTCGTCGATCTGCTCGCCAAGGCGACACCGCTGCGGTCGGGTGACGAACTGTCCGGGTGCGCAGCCGAATCCGATGCCGAACGCGCCGCGGCCCAATGGGCGCTCGCCGACGTGCCCCTCGAGGTGTTCCTCACCGAACCGGTGGTCCCGTACGAGACGGACGAGGTCACCCGGCTCATCCTGGACAGCCACGACCGCGCCGCGTTCGCGCCGATTGCGTCGCTGACCGTCGGCGGCCTGCGCGACCGGTTGCTCGACACCGCGGCGCGCACCGACTCCGCTGCCGAGCTGGGCGCGCTCGCTCCGGGTCTCACTCCCGAAATGGTCGCGGCCGTCGGCAAACTCATGGGCAACCAGGATCTGATCACGGTGGCCCGCGCGGTCACCGTGACGACCGCGTTCCGGACCACCGTCGGACTGCCGGGCCGGCTCGCAACCCGCCTGCAACCGAACCATCCGACCGACGATGTACACGGCATCGCCGCTGCGATCCTCGACGGCCTGCTCATGGGGTGCGGCGACGCCGTCGTCGGCATCAACCCGGCGACCGATTCGCCGGAGGTCACCGCGGACCTGCTGCGCCTGCTCGACGAGATCCGGCAGCGCTACGACGTACCCATCCAGTCGTGTGTGCTCTCGCACGTCACCACGACCCTCGGGCTGATCGAAACCGGCGCGCCCGTGGACCTGGTGTTCCAGTCGATCGCGGGCACCGAGGGTGCCAACACCGGGTTCGGCGTGAACCTTGCGTTGCTGCGGGAGGCGAACGAGGCGGGACGCTCGCTCGGGCGCGGCACCGTCGGGGACAACGTCATGTATTTCGAAACCGGTCAGGGTTCGGCGTTGTCGGCCGGTGCGCACCTCGGCTCGGGTGGCCGGCCGGTCGATCAGCAGACCCTCGAGGCCCGTGCATACGCGGTCGCCCGGGAATTCGATCCGCTGCTTGTCAATACGGTCGTCGGGTTCATCGGACCCGAATATCTCTACAACGGGAAGCAGATTGTGCGGGCCGGTCTCGAGGACCACTTCTGCGGCACACTGCTGGGCCTGCCCATGGGGGTGGACGTCTGCTACACCAACCACGCAGACGCCGATCAGGACGACCTGGACACCCTGCTCACGCTCCTCGCAGTCGCGGGCGTGTCGTTCGTGATCACGGTCCCCGGTGCCGACGACGTGATGCTCGGCTACCAGTCGCTTTCGTTCCACGACGCCCTGTACGTCCGGCGTGCGCTGGGATTGCGTCCCGCGCCGGAGTTCGAACGGTGGCTCCAGGGACTGGGCATGGCGGACGACCACGGGCGGATCCTGCCCGTCGATCCGTCCGCGTCGCCGTTGCGCGTACTCGCGGGCGGTGCCCGATGACAGATCACTTCTGGGATCCGCTGCGCGCGACCACGCAGGCGAGGATCGGTCTGGGTCGCGCGGGGAACGCTCTCCCGACCGCGAGGATCCTCGAGTTCCGGGCTGCACACGCCGCTGCCCGCGACGCCGTGCACGAACCACTCGATGTGGAAGTGCTTGCCGCGCAGGTGAACAACATAGGGATCGGTACTCCGATCGTGGCGTGCAGCCGGGTCCGCGACCGCGGTGAGTATCTGCGTCGCCCGGATCTCGGACGGCTGCCTGCCGATCTCGGCGCCGTACCGGAATCGAGGTCGGACATCGGGTTCGTCCTGGCCGACGGATTGTCGCCGCGCGCGCTCGTCGAACATGGCGCCGCGCTGACCGCGGCGATCGTCGCGGCGCTGCCCCGGCATCTGACGGTCGCGCCGCCGGTGATCACGACGTTCGCGCGGGTCGCACTCGGGGATCACATCGGTGCGGCCCTGCGGGTACGCACCGTGCTGGTTCTGATCGGAGAACGACCGGGACTGTCCGTTGCGGACAGCCTCGGGGTGTATCTCACCCACGACCCGGTGCCGGGGCGGACCGACGCCGAACGCAACTGCGTGTCCAATATTCATCCGCCCGGCGGTCTCGGCTACGAGTCGGCCGCGCGGGTCGTCGCAGGCCTGGTCGACGGCGCGCGCAGGTTGGGCCGGTCCGGTGTCGACCTGAAGGACAGCTCGCGGACGGTCGAAGCATCGGAGCGCGGTGGCCTGGACGGTCCGGCTGCGGGCAGGTAGCGACGGCTGCCGGGGCTGGCGTCCTCGCCGGCAGGTCGGGTGCGTCAGAATCGAGGCGCCGTCCGACCGGGCGGCACGGACCCGCCCGTGTGCCGGGCGATGAGGAGTTGGTTATGGCGTTCGCAGGAAATGTCGATGAACTGGCGCTGCTGCAGACGGTGTCGCTCAAGAAGGCCGTCACCGCCGAGGTGATCGCCGCTCACCTGGGCGTGGGGGTGGGCGCGGGCCAGGCTGCCTACGACGCACTGATCGAGCAGGGCAAGGCCGCCGAGAACAGTGGGGCGATCTCGCTGACGGACAAGGGGCAGTCGGAGCTGGCCGATCAGCTCGACGCCGAGCGGGTGTCCATCGACGAGGACTCGATCGCGGAACTGTTCGAGCAGTTCGGTCCTCTCGACGACGAACTCGGTTCGCTGTTGTCCGATGTCGACTCGGACGGTTTCGTCGATGCACTGACTGCACTGGATCGCAAGGCGCAGAACCTTTTCGACGACGTGTCGGCGTTCGTGCCGCGGCTCTCGCGTTACCAGGATCTGTTCTCGGAGGCGCTCGGCAAGGTCAAGGGCGGCGCCCTGACGTGGGCGACCGCGGGCAACATCGATTCGTACGCCACGGTGTGGGGCGAGATGCGGGCCGAGCTCGCGGGAGCTTCCGGAAACTGACGCGCGCAGTCCTTCGTCGAGCGAACTATGTGATCCGTCTCACATCCACCCTCTTTCGGGGGTAGTGGGGGAGTGAGGCGGATCACTACGTTTTCTCCCAACCCCCGCAGCGGACACGCTGCGGCCGGACGGAAGACAACGGAGGACAACCGTGACCACAGTGTCGACAGAGGGGACCCCCACTCCGGTGGGGCCCGGAGGCGCGCATCGTGCCGCGCCGCCGGCGCCGGCGAAGGGAGGCCCCGGTATCCGTCGCGTGGCCATCGCCAGCTGTATGGGTACCACCATCGAGTTCTACGACTTCTTCATCTACGGAACGGCCGCCGCCCTGGTCTTCCCGACGGTGTTCTTCCCCGCGCTCGGCGCGACCGCCGGCACCGTCGCCTCGTTCGCGACCTTCGCGGTCGCCTTCATCGCCCGTCCCGTCGGCGCGATGCTGTTCGGGCACTTCGGCGACCGCATCGGCCGCAAGAAGACTCTGGTCTCCACGCTGCTGCTCATGGGCATCTCGACGCTGCTCATCGGGTTGCTGCCCGGCGCGGGCACGATCGGTGTCGCCGCACCGATCATCCTGGTGCTGTTGAGGTTTGCGCAGGGATTCGCCGTCGGTGGCGAATGGGCCGGCGCGACCCTGCTCACCGCCGAGTACGCGCCGCCCGGCAAACGCGGCATGTACGCGATGTTCCCGCAGCTCGGCCCGGCCATCGCGTTTGCACTGTCGAGCGGCACCTTCCTGTTCACAGGTCTCGCCCTCGGTGACACCAATGACGCCTTCCTCACCTACGGATGGCGAATCCCGTTCCTGTTCAGCATCGTTCTCGTCGGCATCGGCCTGTACATGCGGCTGGCCATCGAGGAGACTCCCGTCTTCCGCACCGAACAGGAAGCTCGCAGAGCCGCACCCGCCGAGAAGCGCACTCTGCCGTTCCTCGACGCGCTGCGCTACCAGACCAAGGAGATCCTGCTCTCTGCCGGCGCGCTCGCGATCATGTTCGCGTTCTTCTACATGGGCACCGCCTATCTGACGAGCTATGCGACGTCGAACCTCGGCTTCTCGCGACCGTTCGTCCTCGTCGTCGGCATCTGCTCGTCGGTCGTCTTCGGCGCCGCGATCATCCTGTCGGCCCTCTACTCCGATCGAGTCGGCCGTCGCCGCGTCATCATGATCTCGTGCGCCTTCGCCGTCGTCTGGGCACTGGCACTGTTTCCCCTGCTCGACACGGGCTCTCCGATCGCATTCGTGATCGGCATGGTCGTCACCCTCTCGATCTTCGGCATCGCGTACGGGCCCTGCGGCGCGCTGCTGCCGGAGATGTTCCACACCCGCTACCGGTACACCGGTGCCGGCCTCGGCTACAACCTCGCCGGCGTACTCGGTGGAGCCATCCCGCCGATGCTCGCCGCGCCGTTGGCCGCGTCGTACGGCGGCATCGCCATCGGTGTGATGCTCGCTGCGCTCGGCGTCCTGAGCCTGGTGTGCACCAGGGCGCTCGTCGAGACACGCGATCGAGCTCTGTAGATCGTGCCGGTGCCCTCCCCGTCACCCGGGGAGGGCACCGCTCGCTGCCGGCCGCACCGGGGCGGCAGTTCGCAATCCGAACACCGGTGGTCCCGGAAAGGGCGAGGATGGGTGGACGAGCACCACTTGCCCGACCGGGCCGCGAGACAAGGAGAACCGATGACCGGCACCGCCACACCCGAACTCCCCAGTTACACGTCGGGAGCGTGGGACGTTCCGCTGCTCGGCGACACGATCGGAGGAAACTTCGATCGCACGGTCGCCCGGCACTCGGAGCGGGACGCACTCGTGGAACGAGCGTCGGGGCGACGCTGGACCTACGCCGAACTTGCCGCGGAGGTCGATGCCCTCGCACTCGGACTGCTGCGGGCGGGTATCGCCAAGGGTGACCGGGTCGGAATCTGGGCGCCGAACTGTGCGGAATGGGTATTCGTGCAGTACGCCACCGCGAAGATCGGGGCGGTTCTCGTCAACATCAACCCGGCCTACCGGTCGCACGAGTTGCAGTACGTGCTCTCCCAGGCGGGTATCCGGATGATCGTTGCAGCACCGAGTTTCAAGACCTCCGACTACGCGGGGATGATCGCCGAGGTGCGCGGTGACTGCCCGGATCTCGAGCAGGTGGTGCTGCTCGGTTACCCGGAGTGGAACGAGATCGTCGAGTCCGGGCGTGCCGCGCTGTCCACCGACCGGACCCGGCTCGACGCCGCGCAGGACGATCTGTCACCGGACGATCCCATCAACATCCAGTACACCTCGGGGACAACGGGATTCCCGAAGGGCGCCACGCTCAGTCACCACAACATCCTCAACAACGGATTCTTCGTCGGGGAGCTGTGCCACTACACCGAGCACGACAGGGTCTGTGTGGTGCCACCCCTCTATCATTGCTTCGGGATGGTGATGGGAAATCTCGCCTGCACGAGCCACGGTGCGGCGATCGTGTTCCCGGCGCCGTCCTTCGATCCGGCGCTGACACTCGCCGCCGTCGCCGAGGAACGCTGCACGTCGCTGTACGGGGTGCCCACGATGTTCATTGCCGAGCTCGCCGAGCCCGATTTCGACGACTACGACCTGTCGAGTCTGCGTACCGGCATCATGGCAGGCTCGCCGTGCCCCGTCGAGGTGATGAAGCAGGTCATCGATCGCATGGGCATGACGGAGGTGGCCATCTGTTACGGCATGACCGAAACGTCCCCGGTGTCGCTGCAGACCCGCAGCGACGACACGATCGAGCAGCGCACCGCCACGGTCGGTCGCGTCGGCCCGCACCTCGAGGTCAAGATCGTCGACCCGGTGTCGGGCCTGACCGTACCGCGCGGTGAGCCGGGCGAACTGTGCACGCGCGGGTATTCGGTGATGCTGGGCTACTGGGACCAGCCCGAGAAGACGGCCGAGGCGATCGACGCGGCACGCTGGATGCACACCGGTGATATCGGGATCATGGACGCCGACGGATACGTCTCGATCACCGGCCGTATCAAGGACATGGTCATCCGCGGAGGCGAGAACATCTACCCGCGGGAGATCGAGGAGTTCCTCTACACCCATCCGGACATCCTCGATGCCCAGGTTGTCGGCGTCCCCGACGAGAAGTACGGCGAGGAACTGATGGCGTGGATCCGGATGCGGGAAGGCGCCGATCCGCTCGACGCGGATGCGGTCCGAGAATTCTGCGCCGGTAAACTCGCGCACTACAAGATTCCCCGATTCGTCCACGTCGTCGACGAGTTTCCGATGACGGTGACAGGGAAGGTCCGCAAGGTGGAGATGCGGCAGATTTCCATCGGTCTGATCGGTTAGGGTGAGGCTCCGCCGCCGGTGCGTCCCTCGGGCGCTTCCGAACTCCCGAAGGGCGCACGAATTCTCAAACTGTCGTAGATCGGTTCGGACCGTGCGAGCTGGGCGACGAGAACTGCGGCAGCGACCGCCACGGTCATCGGGACGGTGATCGTCGCGGTCGCTGTCATCTCGACGACGAGCACGATCCCGGTGATCGGAGCGCGCACCGTTGCGGCGAAGAACGCTGACATGCCCGCCAACGCCATCGCTGTTGTCGTCGACGGATCGAGTACCGGCAGAACGGTATCCGCGGCCGTCGCGAACAGGATTCCCCACAGTGCGCCCACGGCGAGGAGCGGAGCGAACAGTCCACCGGGTGTCCCCGCCGCATACGACAGGGGGCCGGCAACGAAGCGCAGCGTCAGCAGTGTCACTGCGGTCGCCACCGGTAGGGTGCCGCCGCTGACGATGCGTTCGGACAGAGCGTCGCCGCCGCCCGCCGCCAGCGGATCGATCACGAGCAGCATCCCCACGGCACCGCCGATCGCAGCTGCCGTCGCGACCGGCGGTATCCGGCGCAGCGTCAGCGCTGCCGTGGTGTCCAGGAACTTCAGGATCAGCCGGTTGTAGATCACGCCGAGTATCCCGGTGCACAGCCCGAATCCGACGAACAGCGGAAGCAGTGTCAGTGCCGGGGGTTCCACGGAACCCACTGCGAAATCGGGTCGATTTCCGAGGATCAACCGGGAACACCCGACGGCCGCGGCGACCGCGAACAGTGTGGGCACCACGGTGCGCACATCGAACGACTTCCGGACCTCCTCGACGGTGAACAGCGCCCCGCCGAGCGGAGCGTTGAACGCCACGGCCAGCCCCGCACCGGCGATCGCGGACTGGACGAGCCGGACGTCTCGGTCGGGAAGTCCTGCCCTCCGGCCGGTTTCGGCGCCGAGCGCGGCGCCCATGTGTACGGTGGGACCTTCGCGACCGAGGACCATACCCGACCCGATCGCGGCGAGACCGCCGAAGAACTTCGCAGGCAGCACCCGCAGCGGCGGTGCGTCGGTCTCTCCGCGGCTCACGGCTTCGACGTGCTGGATGCCGCTGCCGGACGCAAGTGGAACGGACCTGACGATCAATGCTGCGACGGTAGCGCCGAGCGTGGTGACCGCAACGGGGACGAGCCATGCCGGTCCCGGTGCAGTCTCGGCCCAGTGCAGGAGATCGATCCGCCACCGGTCCGCGATGTCGAGGCACCAGCGGAACGCTCCGCCGACGAAGCCGATCGCGACGCCGGCCACGACCGCGACGATGCACAGGATCGGCAGCCGGCCACCGGGTAGGGCGACGTCGGAGTGGGACGTGCTTCGTGCGTCCACGGCTGGACGCTAGCACCGGCCGCCCGTCTGCGGCCGCGTTCGACAGGGTTGGATCGAGTCGATGCCGGTAAACAGATCGGCGGGTAAACAGATCGGAACGATTTGTGCAGTTTTCACCGGATGTCCCCGTCGTGTCGCTATCTTCATGATCATCGGTGACATACCGTCGGTGCGGCTCATGTCACGACTGAGAGGAGCTTGCAATGATTGGAAGCATCATCGGCACGATCATTTTCGGCGCAGTGATCGGTGTGCTCGCGCGCCTGGTGATTCCCGGCAAGCAGGCGATGGGCTGGGTGATCACCGTGGTGCTCGGTATCGCGGGCGCGCTCATCGGCTACTGGGTGTGGGAAGGTCTCCTCGACAAGGGAGACACCGGTGGCATCGACTGGATCCGCTGGTTCATCTCCATCGCCGCAGCGGCCGTACTCACCCTCGGCTACACCGCCGCGACGAAGGGTCGCTAGCTACGTGCCTCTCACGGCCGC
>NZ_JBAQXC010000315.1:0-4440 GCF_049299235.1 Rhodococcus sp. (in: high G+C Gram-positive bacteria)
CTCTGGCGGCTCGGGTGGAGTCGCAGGTGGGTTCGGGTTCTCGTGCGGCGTTGGTGCCGCAGGTGCGTCCGGATCGGGTTCCGTTGTCGTTGGCGCAGACTCGGATGTGGTTCCTGAACCGCTTCGACACCGAATCGTCGATGTACAACATCCCCGTCGCGATCCGGCTCACCGGTGCACTCGACGTTCGTGCTCTGGAAGCGGCGATCAACGACGTGATCGGCCGTCATGAGGTGCTGCGCACCGTCTACCCGGAGGCCGACGGCGTCGGAACCCAGGTCGTGCTTCCCGCCGGAGACACCCGGATCGGTCTCGACGCCGAGACCGTCCCGGCGCCGGAGGTCTATGCCCGCGTGGCGGAGATCATGGGTACTCACTTCGACGTGACCACCGAGGTTCCCGTCGCGGTTCGCCTGCTCGCAGTAACCGAGCGTGAGCACATCCTGGTCGTGGTGGTGCACCACATCAGCACGGATGGCTTCTCGATGACGCCGCTGACCCGTGACGTTGCAACGGCATACGCGGCACGCGCCCAGGGAGGCATGCCCGCCTGGAGCCCGCTCCCGGTGCAGTACGCCGACTACGCGCTGTGGCAGCGCGCCGTGCTCGGTTCCGAAACCGACGACGAGTCGTTGCTGGCGCAGCAGCTCGGCTACTGGGAGAAGCAGCTCGCTGGTGTCCCCGATCAGCTCGACCTGCCGTCCGATCGTCCGCGCCCGGTGTCGGCGAGTGGACGTGGCGCAGCGGCGCGCACGAGTTTCGGCTCCGATCTGCAGGCACGGATCGGCGAACTCGCACGGGCGCAGGGATCGACGCCGTTCATGGTCGTGCATGCTGGCTTGGCGCTCCTGCTCGCGCGCCTGTCGAACACGACGGACATCGTGGTCGGAACGCCGGTGGCCGGTCGTGGTGACGCCGCCCTCGACGAACTCGTCGGCATGTTCGTCAACACCCTGGTGCTGCGCACCGAGGTGGATCCGGACGAGTCCTTCGCGGGCTTCCTGAGCCGGGTGCGCGAAACCGACCTCGGAGCGTTCGGCAACGCGGACATACCGTTCGAGCGTCTCGTCGAGGCACTCGACGTCGAACGGTCGCAGGCACGCAATCCGCTGTTCCAGGTGTCGCTGACACTGCAGGGCCGTTCGGATGTTTCGCTCGATCTCGGTGATCTGACCATCGCCCCCGTCGAAACAGATTATGCGGCAGCGAAGTTCGACCTCGAGATCACTGTGGCGGAGTCGTTCGCGGAGGACGGCGCCCCCGGTGGGCTCGGAGTCGAGGTCATCTACGCCGCCGACATGTTCGACGCGGGCACGATCGAATCGTTCCTCGAACGTTTCGAGCGGGTACTCGCCGCTGCCACGGCGGACCCGGCCGCTCCGGTTGCGGACATCGACATCCTGTCCACCGACGAGCATGCCGAGTTCGCGGTTCGGCGGGGTGCCGAAGGCGGATTGCAGGACGTCACCCTCGCCGAGATCCTCAGGCAGGCGGTCGAGCTCAACCCCGACGGAGATGCGGCGGTCTTCGAGGATCGCAGTGTCACCTACCGGGAACTCGACGAACGGTCCTCGCAGATCGCCCGGATCCTGCTCGAGCGGGGTCTGGGACCCGAGCAGTACGTTGCGCTCGGTATCCCGCGGTCGATCGAATCGGTTCTCGCGGTGTGGGCGGTCACCAAGACAGGTGCCGCATTCGTCCCGGTCGACCCCAACTACCCGGCCGACCGGATCAGCCACACGGTCACGGACTCCGGCGCGACATTCGGTCTCACACTGACCGCGCATGCGGAGACGCTGCCCGGTGATGTCGAATGGCTCGTCATCGACGATCCGGCGTTCGAGACGATGCGGTCCGCGAAGTCCGCGGCCCCGATCGCGACGGACGAACTCAACGGTGTCGCGACCGCGGTCAACGTCGCGTACATCATCTACACGTCGGGGTCGACGGGTCTTCCCAAGGGCGTATCGGTGACGCACGGCGGTCTCGCGAATCTGTCTGCCGAACAGCGGGAACGTTTCGTCGTCACCCCGTCGTCGAGGACGCTGCACTTCGCCTCGCCGAGTTTCGACGCGTCGATGCTCGAACTACTGCTCGCCGCCGGGGCCGGAGCGACGATGGTGATCGTTCCGCCCTCGGTCTACGGCGGTGACGAACTCGGTGACCTGCTCGAGCGTGAGCGCGTGAGCCACATGTTCATCACACCCGCAGCCCTGGCATCGATCGATCCGGCGGGCATGACCGATCTCGAATCGGTGATGGTCGGTGGCGAGGCGTACTCGCTCGAGCTGGTCGCCCGCTGGGGTGCCGGCCGCCGGTTCTTCAACGTGTACGGCCCGACCGAAACCACGATCCTGGCGACGAGCAGCGCACCGCTGGACGGCACCGGCTCGATGCCGATCGGTGAGCCGCTCCGCGGTGTGGCGGCGTCGATCCTGGACGGACGCCTGCGGCCGGTTCCGGTGGGCGTACCGGGTGAGCTCTACCTGTCCGGTCCGGGTGTGGCACGGGCGTACCACGAGCGCCGCGAGTTGTCGGCGGCGCGGTTCGTGGCCGACCCCCACGGTGCTCCGGGTGAGCGCATGTACCGCACGGGCGATGTCGTGGCGTGGACGAAGGACGGCGAGATCACCTACGTCGGCCGCTCCGATTTCCAGGTGAAGGTGCGTGGTTTCCGTATCGAACTGGGCGAGATCGACGCGGCTCTCACGGGCCACGGCACCGTCGACTTCGCCGCGACCGTTGCGCACAAGAACCCGGTCACCGGATCGGTGAACCTCGTCGCGTACGTCAAGCCGTCCGCCGGCCACACGATCGACGTCGCAGACCTGCGCGAATTCGTCGGCCGGTCGCTGCCGTCGCACATGGTGCCCGCCGCGATCATGACGCTCGACGAGATCCCCCTGACCCCGGTCGGCAAGCTCGATCGCCGGGCCCTGCCCGAACCGGAGTTCGAGGCGCGTGAGTTCCGCGCGCCGACGACGCCGATCGAGCACGCTGTTGCGGCGACGTTCGCAGAAATCCTCGGCATCGAGAGGGTCGGTCTCGACGACGACTTCTTCGACCTCGGTGGTCACTCGCTGCTCGTCGTCAAGGTCGTCAACCGGCTCCGGGAACTGGTCGGCGCGGAGTTGTCCGTCAACGATCTGTTCGACAACAGCTCCGTGGAGGACCTCGCCCGATTGATCGATCCGGCCCAGCAGGCCGGGACGGTCGACAACTTCGCGGAGTTCGTCGGACTCGAGCAGCTTCCGGTGGCAGACGCTGCACCGGTTCGTGCGGATCTGCGGACCGTACTGCTCACCGGTGCGACCGGGTTCCTCGGCTCGCATCTGGTCCGCGAACTCATCGACGGGACCTCGGCGGATGTCGTGTGCCTCGTGCGCGCGAACAACCGGGAGGACGGACTCGCCCGCATCGAAGCGTCGATGCGCAAGTTCGGTGCGTGGCAGGACGGCGACTCGGACCGGATCGTTCCTCTTCCCGGCGATCTCGCCGAGCAGCGTCTCGGACTGGCGCCGGAGATCTTCGCCGGCCTGTCCGAGAAGATCGATGCGATCATCCACAACGGTGCTCGCGTCAACCACATCGAAACGTATCGGCGGATGCACGATGCGAACGTCGAATCGACGAAGGAACTGCTCCGTCTGGCATCGGCGCATCACCTGAAGCCGGTTCATTTCGTCTCGACCGGGTCGGTGCTCAACGCGCCGGAACGCGAACCCGACGGCAGTCGGCACCGCGCCTACGAGGACGACTGGCTCGCACCGGAGTTCGTCATGAATTCCGGCTACGTCCAGACCAAGTGGGTGGGTGAGGAGATCGTGCGGCTGGCCGAGAAGCAGGGTGTGCCGGTCTCGATCTACCGCCCGGGTCTGATCACCGGTGACGTCGTCACGGGTGCGTGCGCGACCGAGGACGCGTTCTGGAACATGGTGCGCGCCATCGTTGCACTCGGCATCATCCCGGATGTCGCGCAGCACGGCGGAGTGGCCATGACTCCGGTGAACTACGTCGCGCGCGCTCTGGTCACGTTGGCGACGAAGCCGGACACGTGGGGTGGCACCTACAACCTGGTGGCGCAGCACGATGCTCCGATGACCGATCTCGAGGAGCAGTTGCGTCGTCACGGATTCGGATTGCGGGCGTCGTCGATCGAAGAGTTCGGCCTCGAGCTGTTCACGACGGCCGAGACGCTGTCCGCAGCCGGGGACGATTCGCTCATGCGAGCGATGCTGGTCGCCACGCAGTTCGCCGACGGCGTCGCCGGCACCACGGTCTACGACGACAGCAACACACGGGCGGCACTTGCCGGGACCGGCGTCGAATGCCCGATCGTGGGACCCGAAATCCTCGGCCGGTACGTCGAGTACTACGCGCGCATCGGGTTCTTCAAGGCGCTCGCCGGCGAGTAGTGCGGTCGCGCGGGCCGTCCGGCCA
>NZ_JBAQXC010000316.1:0-12188 GCF_049299235.1 Rhodococcus sp. (in: high G+C Gram-positive bacteria)
TCCGTGCTCCAGGTCCCCACAACACCCGATCCGGCGCTCGCCCGTCAGCCAGGGCCGCCACCACTGCGTCGGCGGCCGACAACGACGTGGCCACCGCATATCCGGTGGCCGGGTGCATCAGGCCACCGCACGCCCCGTATCCGACCGGGCCGTCGCGGTGGCGGTCGCCGCCCTCGACGGCGAAACGGACGCGCTCGACCGGTTCGGTACCGGACAATGACACACCGCGCGCCGCGAGCCTGGCGCGCAGCCGCCGTTCCAGTTCCGGCAGCGTAAGCGCGGGCCGGCCCACGAGGCAGGTTTCTTCGAGTAGCACTCGGTCCTGGCCGACCGGCACCGCATACAGGAAGGACGCGACGTCCCCGGCGCCGGCGCCGGTGCCGTTGTCGCGCCGCCAATCCATGAACCAGCCGTCGTGATTGTCGAGCGCAGCCGCTGCTGTGCCGGCATCGACGACGAGCCCGAAGGCGGTCTGCTGTGCGCGCTCCCGGGTCGTGGCCAGCCCACGAGCGTCGACAATGCAGCGACCGGTCAGGCGCTTCCCGTCGGCGAGTACGACATCGTCGCGATTGACCTCGACCGCTCGTGCCGCCACCACCCGAACGTCGTCCAACGACAGAGTGCACTGCAGCGCCGCGGAGTCGAGCACACGGTACGGGCGATCGATGCGATGCTCACGCACCGTCCGGGCGGCGAGAGCGTCGATATGCGTGGCGACCGCGACCGCCGGCAGCCAGCCGGGCAACTCGTCCGCCCACGCGGCGTACGTCGCTGTCCACACCCGATCCGGATGCGGATCGACGGCCGTCACCCTCAGACCGGCCGCCGCGGCCCGGAACGCGAGCGCGCGACCGGCCGGCCCGAGGCCGGCGATCACGAGATCTGCCGGCTCGGATGTGGCGCTACCGCCGGCAGCAGCCGTCAAAGAGACCCGGTCGCGAGCAGCCCGCCGTCGACCCGAACGGTCTCGCCGGTGATCCACTGCGCCGCGTCCGAGGCGAGGAACGCCACCAGTTGCGCCACGTCCTCGGGGGTACCGAGCCGCTTCATCGGGTATCCGTCCGCAGCCGTGTCCTCGCCGCCCGCGACGAGCGCGGAGGCGAACTGCGTCTTCACGATGCCCGGTGCGATCGCGTTGACACGGATCGACGGGCCGAGTTGCCATGCGAGTTCCTCGGTCAGCCGGATCAGCGCGGCCTTCGACGCGCCGTACGCGCCGATCACCCCGGTCGAACGGAGCCCGGCAACGCTCGCCACATTGACGATCGCGCCGCCGTGCTCGGCCATCCACGCCCGATAGGTTTCCTGCACGTATCCGAGCGCGGCGACGACGTTGACGTCGAAGATCTTGCGTACCGCGTCGAGGTCGGCGTCCATCAAGGACCCGAACACCGGGTTGATGCCGGTGTTGTTGACCAGTACATCCAGACTGCCGAGCTCGTCGACGGTGCGCCGCACCGATTCGCGGCGCGCATCGGCGTCGCCGGCATTGCCGGGCAGTTCCAGTACCGAGCCTCGGTGACCGAGCGCCCGCAGGTCGGCGGCGGCTTCGGCGAGCGGTTCGGGCTTGCGGGCGGTGATCGCGACGTGGGCGCCGCGGGCGAGGAGTTCGGCGGCGACGGCCTTGCCGATGCCACGGCTTGCGCCGGTCACCAGGGCGACACGCCCCGCGAGGTCGGGGGCAGCGGGGATGGGGGTACTCGTCATGGTCGGAACGTAGCGCATCTCACCTCTGAAGTAGCCCGACCCCACGGTAAAATGGATATTTCGTGTGCCCGCTCGTCCGGCATCATGACCCCGTTCCGTTCGTCCCCGAGGAGTCCCACCCGTGATCACCGCCACCGACCTGGAAGTCCGCGCCGGTGTGCGGACGCTACTCTCCGCGCCGGGGCCGGCATTGCGGGTGCAGGCGGGCGATCGCATCGGGCTGGTCGGCCGCAACGGTGCAGGCAAGACCACCACCCTGCGCATTCTCGCGGGGGAGGGTGAACCCTATGCGGGCACGGTGCTGCGCTCGGGCGACCTCGGTTATCTGCCGCAGGACCCCAAGGAAGGCAACCTCGACGTCCTTGCGAAGGACCGGGTGCTGTCCGCGCGCGGTCTCGACGAGATCCTGCGCAGCATGGAGAAGCAGCAGGCGTTGATGGCCGAAGCCGTCGACGAGAAGATCCGCGACCGAGCCGTCCGCAAGTACGGATCGCTCGAGGAACGCTTCTCGACGCTCGGCGGGTACGTCGCCGAATCCGAGGCTGCGAGCATCTGCCACAGCCTGGGCCTGCCCGACCGGGTTCTCGGCCAGGCGCTGCACACCCTGTCGGGTGGCCAGCGGCGGCGTGTCGAGCTCGCTCGGATTCTGTTTGCCGCGTCCGACGGCTCCGGTGGCAAGTCCGACACCACGCTGTTGCTCGACGAGCCGACCAACCACCTCGATGCCGATTCCATCACGTGGCTGCGCGGCTTCCTGCAGGGCCACGACGGCGGGCTCATCGTCATCAGCCACGACGTCGACCTGCTCGCCGACGTCGTCAACAAGGTGTGGTTCCTCGACGCGGTCCGGGGCGAGGCCGACGTCTACAACATGGGCTGGAAGAAGTACCTCGACGCCCGCGCGACCGACGAACAGCGCAGGCGCCGCGAACGCGCGAACGCCGAGAAGAAGGCCTCTGCGTTGCAGAAGCAGGCCGCCAAGCTCGGAGCCAAGGCCACCAAGGCCACGGCCGCCCAGAACATGGCCAAGCGCGCCGACAAGCTCCTGAACGATCTCGACGACGTGCGCGTCGCCGACAAGGTCGCCAAGATCCGGTTCCCGACGCCCGCCGCGTGTGGCAAGACCCCGCTCATGGCGAAGGAGCTGACCAAGGTATACGGCTCGTTGGAGATTTTCACCGGTGTCGACCTGGCGATCGACCGGGGCAGCCGCGTGGTGATCCTCGGCCTCAACGGTGCAGGCAAGACCACCCTGCTGCGACTGCTCGCCGGCGTCGAAACCCCCGATCTCGGCGAACTCGTGCCCGGTCACGGACTGAAGGTCGGCTACTTCGCGCAGGAACACGACACCATCGACGACGCCGCCAGTGTGTGGGAGAACATCAGGCACGCAGCGCCGGACGCCGGGGAACAGGATCTGCGTGGGCTGCTCGGCGCGTTCATGTTCACCGGGCCGCAACTCGACCAGCCCGCAGGCACCCTGTCCGGCGGTGAGAAGACTCGTCTGGCGCTGGCCGGCCTGGTGTCGTCGGCGGCGAACGTGCTGCTTCTCGACGAGCCGACCAACAACCTCGATCCGGTCTCGCGGGAGCAGGTGCTCGACGCGCTGCGCAGCTACGAAGGCGCAGTCGTGCTGGTCACCCACGACCCGGGAGCCGCTGAGGCGCTGAACCCGGAGCGGGTGATCCTGCTGCCCGACGGCACCGAGGACCACTGGTCGCAGGAGTATCTGGAGCTGATCCAACTCGCGTGATCGGTACGACCGGAACAAGCTGCGACCGGAACAAGCTGCGACCGGAACAAGCTGCGACCGGAACGACCGGGCGCGGCGATCCGCCTCGGGTTCCGTCCGGGTGAACTAGCCTGGGAAGCGGAGCCTTGTCGAGTCGCCGGGAGGATCCGATGGTACGCAGATCCGAGGACGGGCAGTCCACCTTCACCAAGGGCATGCGGGTCACCGGGGAGTCCCGGAACCGCCTACAGGAAGAACTCAAGCGCCGCTACGAAGCGGGGGCCAGTATCCGCGCGCTCGCGCAGGAAACGGGACGCTCCTACGGGTTCGTGCACAACGTCCTCGTCGAATCCCATGTGGCGCTTCGAGGCCGCGGCGGCCCCAACCGCCGGCGTGCGGCCGCGTCCGGCGGCGCTGCCTGAGCGGGTGTGTCGCTACCGTCACCCGCGGCGACGCACCGACTCCTCGACCAGGTCCAGCACCTGGGTGAGTTCCTCTTCCGCATGCCCCGACGCGAGACGTGCGACGAGACCGTCGAGTACCAGATCCAGATAGCCGAGCAGCACATCGGTCGGCACGTCGTCGCGGAGTTTTCCCGCTTCGCGTTGCCGGGCGAGACGGCCTTCGGTGGCCTCGGTCAACTGCGCCGAATGCGTGGTCCAGGCCTTCGCGAAATCGGGGTCGGTGCGCAATCTGCGAGTGATCTCGAGGCGCGTACCGAGCCAGTCGAACTGTTCCGGGGAGGCCAGCATGTCCCTCATCACTTGAACGAGGCCCTCGTCGGCCGCGACCTCGGCCATTCGTCGCGCATCTTCCTGCGCGAGCGCGAGGAACAGGCCGTCCTTGTCCTTGAAGTGGTGGAAGATCGCGCCGCGTGACAATCCGGTGGCGTCCTCGAGGAGTCGGACCGTGGCGCCTTCGTAGCCGTGTTCGGCGAAGCAGCGTCGCGCGCCGTCGAGAATCTGGCTCCGGCGTGCGGCGAGATGGTCCTCGCTGACCTTGGGCACAGGAATCTCCTTCGTCGGGTGTTCGGTCCCTCGCTCGGAGGGGCGCTGAGTGAAGGGCGCCGCGTGAGCAAAGCGCTCACGACCACTGCCGACTCGACTGTTGCCGACGGCGATACGTGGTCGTGAGCGCCTTGCCTCGGTCCGGGCCGACATCGCTCACATGTGGGCATGTCGTGCATCGGCCATGGTCGTGTCGCCGGAGACGACACGACCATCGGTCGCCGCTAGCCTCGGATCATGTTGCGCAGCACGTACTGCAGGATGCCGTCGTTGCGGTAGTAGTCCGCCTCGCCGGGGGTGTCGATGCGCACGACCGCGTCGAAGACGACCTTCGCGCCGTCTTCCTTGGTCGCGGTGACCTTCACCGTCTTCGGGGTGACGCCCTCGTTGAGCTTCGCGATGCCCTCGATGTCGAAGACCTCGGTGCCGGTCAGGCCCAGCGACTTCGCCGACTCGCCGGCCGGGAACTGCAGCGGGATGACACCCATGCCGATGAGGTTCGAGCGGTGGATGCGCTCGAACGACTCGGTGATGACGGCCTTGACGCCGAGCAGGCGGGTGCCCTTGGCAGCCCAGTCCCGCGACGAACCCGAACCGTATTCCTTACCGCCGAGGACGACCAGCGGGATGCCGGCGTCCTGGTAGTTCTGCGACGCGTCGTAGATGAACGACTGCGGGGCACCGTCCTGGGTGAAGTCACGGGTGTAGCCACCGGAGACGCCGTCCAGAAGCTGGTTCTGCAGACGGATGTTCGCGAACGTGCCGCGGACCATCACCTCGTGGTTGCCGCGACGGCTACCGAGCGAGTTGTAGTCCTTGCGCTCGACGCCGTGCGAATCCAGGTACTGCGCGGCCGGGGTGCCGGGCTTGATCGGGCCGGCCGGGCTGATGTGGTCGGTGGTGACCGAGTCGCCGAGCAGTGCGAGGACGCGGGCACCGCTGATGTCGGTGACCGGGGTGGTCTCCATCGTCATGCCGTCGAAGTACGGCGCCTTGCGGACGTAGGTCGACTTGTCGTCCCATGCGAAGGTGTCGCCCTCCGGGGTGGCCAGGTTCTGCCAGCGCTCGTCACCGGCGAAGACCGTCGCGTAGGACTTGCGGAACATGTCCTGGCTGATGGCGGCCTTGATGGTGTCGTCGATTTCCTGCGCGGACGGCCAGATGTCCTTCAAGAAGACGTCGTTGCCGGCCTGGTCCTGGCCGAGGGCGTCGGTCTCGAAGTCGAAGTCCATGGTGCCTGCGATGGCGTACGCGATGACCAGCGGCGGCGACGCCAGGTAGTTCATCTTCACGTCGGGGGAGATGCGTCCCTCGAAGTTGCGGTTGCCGGACAGGACCGCGGTGACCGCGAGGTCGTTGTCGTTGACGGCCTTGGAGATTTCCTCCGGCAGCGGACCGGTGTTGCCGATGCAGGTGGTGCAGCCGAAGCCGCCCAGGTAGAAGCCGAGCTTCTCGAGGTACGGCCAGAGGCCGGCCTTCTCGTAGTAGTCGGCGACGACCTGCGAACCCGGAGCCATGTTGGTCTTGACCCACGGCTTGGAGGACAGACCCTTCTCGACCGCGTTGCGGGCCAGCAGGGCGGCACCGATCATCACCGACGGGTTCGAGGTGTTGGTGCACGAGGTGATGCCCGCGACCGCGACGGCGCCGTGGTCGAGGACGAAGTCGCCGCGATCGGAACTGACGGCGATCGGCTTGCTGGGGCGACCGTGTGAACCGTTCGCGGCCGACGGCACGACGGCGTCGTCGTGGGCCGTGGATGCCTCGACCGGATCGGATGCGGGGAACGATTCCTCGACGGCCTCGTCCAGCGCGGAGTGCGCGGCAGAGTTGCCGTTGGTGACATAGGTATCGATGTCGCGGCGGAACGCGGCCTTCGAGTCGGAGAGCAGAATGCGGTCCTGCGGGCGCTTCGGGCCGGCGATCGACGGCACCACGGTGCTCAGATCCAGCTCGAGGTACTCGGAGTAGGCGGGTTCCTTGTCGGCGTCGTGCCACAGGCCCTGTTCCTTGGCGTACGCCTCGACGAGCGCGAGCTGCTCGTCGCTGCGGCCGGTCAGGCGCAGGTAGTTGATGGTCTCGCCGTCGATCGGGAAGATCGCTGCGGTGGAACCGAATTCGGGGCTCATGTTGCCCAGGGTGGCGCGATTGGCGAGCGGCACCTCGGCGACGCCCTTGCCGTAGAACTCGACGAACTTACCGACCACACCGTGCTTGCGGAGCATGTCGGTGACGGTGAGCACGACGTCGGTCGCGGTCACGCCCGGCTTGATCTCACCGGTCAACTTGAAGCCGACGACGCGCGGGATCAGCATGGAGACCGGCTGGCCGAGCATCGCGGCCTCGGCCTCGATGCCGCCGACGCCCCAGCCGAGGACGCCGAGGCCGTTGACCATGGTGGTGTGCGAGTCGGTGCCGACACAGGTGTCGGGGTAGGCCTGACCGCCTCGGGTCATGACGGTGGGAGCCAGGTACTCGATGTTGACCTGGTGCACGATGCCCATGCCCGGCGGGACGACCTTGAAGTCGTCGAACGCGCCCTGGCCCCAGCGCAGGAACTGGTAACGCTCGCCGTTGCGCTGGTACTCGAGGTCGACGTTGCGCTCGAGGGCGTCGGCTTGACCGAAGACGTCGAGGATGACCGAGTGGTCGATGACCATGTCGGCGGGGGAGAGCGGGTTGACCTTGTTGGGGTCGCCGCCGAGCGTGGCGACGGCCTCGCGCATGGTGGCGAGATCGACCACACACGGCACGCCGGTGAAGTCCTGCATGATCACGCGGGCCGGGGTGAACTGGATTTCGACGCTCGGCTCGGCCGAGGGATCCCAGTTCGCGATCGCGCGGATGTGGTCGGCAGTGATGTTCGCACCGTCTTCGGTGCGCAGCAGGTTCTCGGCGAGAACCTTCAAAGCGTAGGGCAGCTTCTCGGTGCCGGGCACGGCCGAGAGACGGAAGATCTCGTACGAGTTCTCTCCGACCTCCAGGGTTCCCTTGGCTCCGAACGAATCAGTACTGGTGCTCACGTCAGCTCCACTCGTCGATGAGGCTCGCCGCCGACGGGGCTGTGTCGGCGGCCGAAGCGAGGCACGCGGAACCGAACCGGATTCCCCGGGGGCGGGGTGGCGGTTTCGCGGCGTCTCGCAGCAAGTCTAACAGTACGCTTGTCCTGCAATGCGTGCGGTGCAACGGTGGCACGGATGTTTTGGTGCGGGCCGGAACCCGCTGCCGGGCCGTGCCGCGGCGCACATCGCGTAGGGTGCGGATGTCGCCGTGCGGCGGGTCCTCGAGTTCGCCGGACTCGATGCCACCTCGCCGCCGGTCCCAACTGTGCCACCCCACCGGAGAGAGATGTCTGCGCCACTGCCACGAATTCCAGTGCCATCGGCCACGGACCTCCCGCCGGGCGTCACGCTCGACCAGGTGCTGACCGACCTCGCCGACGACCAGGTTTCCGCTCCCACCGAACGCGTCGCGGGTCTGGTCGAGCAGGTGCAACGGGCACAGAGCCACGGTATCGACCTGCGGGTCGTGGTCGTGGATCGAGACCCACGCATCGATTCGCAGTTGCGGGACCTCGCGACCGAGGTCGGTGCAGAGGACGGCGGCACGGTCCTCGTGCTCAGTCCCGGATGGGTCGGCACCTTCAGCGACAGCCTCGATCGGGTTGCGCTGGAGGCAGCGCAGGATCGCACCTATACCGGCGACCCGGTCGTCTCCACCCGCAACTTCGTGGACTCGATCACCGAACCCGGGCCGGACTGGACCGCCTGGACGATCCTGTTGATCGTTGTCGTCGCAGCCGCCGCCGGCGCGACCGCGCTCGCCAAGTTCGCGCGCCGACGCAAGACCGACGCGGCACTCGAATCCGGGAGTCCGGCGACATCCGAGCGGTGACCGCGGATCTGCCCACGCTGCGGAGTGGGCGGATCCCGAACCGGTGAGCATTCGTCTGTGCTCGGCGTCGGATACGCAGGACTCCGGCCAACAATTTCGTCTCTTATCCGTGACTGTCGCGCCGAACGACCGCAATGTGTCGTACGGTGCCATTGGCGCTCTTGGGGAAGGAGTGTCACACGTGCCGTCGTGGACCTACCGGTCCGCGGCGGCCAGACCGGATCGGTGAGCGGTCGCGCATCGCGCGACCCGATGCGGCGTGCAGTCCTTCCCTCGGCGTGGCGGATCGGTTTCGCGCGCGATACCACCGAGGGAGAGTTGATGTGAGGCGCTTCGGTTACCCAGGAGAAGATCCGCGACGGGCCGGGGCGTTGCGACATCGCAGGATTCGAGAGTCCGGTACGTCGGCGGCGACCGGACGGTCGGTCGGGCCACGGATACTCGTCGCGCTCGGGCTCGTCTCGGTACTGTTCGTGGGAACCGCCGCAACGGTGGGCGCGGCGCCGGACCCCCACCGAACCCGAGCGACGACACCCTCGCCGCCGCCGGCACGGCCGTCGAGACGGGTCTCGACCGAGTCGGCGACCTGATCGTCCGGATCGCGTCCGCGGATCAGCAACTCGCCGAGCTGGAGAACCAGGTCGCGATCAAGCGAGAGAGCGTCAACCGCGCGCTCGTCGACCTACAGAGCGCCCGGGACACCGCCGACGCGGCCGCGCATGCCGTCACTCGATCACAGCTGGCGCTCCGCGATGCCGGCGTTCGGATCGAACAGGCGCAGAACGACTTCGACGAGTTCGCCCGCGACAGCTACACCCGCGGAACCAACGCCGCGTCACTCGCGTCGTTCCTCGGCTCGACCGGCCCGGACGATCTCCTCGATCGTGCCCAGGTGATGCGGCTGTTGTCGTCGGGACGCAACGCGGTGCTGGACGCACTCGAACGCGCCCGCACCGAGGAAGCGAACAACAACTCGCGTGCGCGAGCGGCGAAGCAGGAAGCGGACGCTGCGTCCGTGGCAGCCGAACAGCGCAAGGCCGAGGCCGAATCCGCCATCGCGCAGGCACGCTCCGCGCTGGACCAGCAGGCAGCGGACAAACAGCGGATCGAGATCGAACGCGCGGCGGCGCAGACCGAATTGGATGCTGCCCGGCGCAACGTCGCCGGACTGGAGGATCAACGCGCCGACTATGCCACGTGGGATCGTCAGCGACAGGCGGAGGAGGCGGCACAGGCAGCAGCCGAGGCGGCAGCCCACCAGGCTGCCTCGGACGCCGCCCAGCGGGTCGCCGCGGACGCCGCAGCGCGCGCCCGTGCCGCCGAACTGTCCAACGGTCAGCGCCCGCACACCCAGATCGACGGTTACCGGGTCGACCCCGGGGACTGGGCGGGGTTCGAAACCTCACTGCCGGACGTCTCGGATACGGCCGACGAGGACGTAGACCGGCCGAGCAGCAGCGGGCGTGACTGGGGAAACCAGGATCCGGGCGACCCGACCGGTGAAAGCCTGGTCACCCCGTCGGCACCGAAGGCCAAACCGCGCGCAACTCCGGGAACGACGGTGGTCGGTCCGGCTGCCGTCGAAACCGTCATCGACCGCGCGATGTCACAGATCGGTGTGCCCTACGCATGGGGTGGCGGCGACGAGAACGGACCGACCCGCGGCATCCGCGACGGCGGTGTGGCCGACAGCTACGGCGACTTCAACAAGGTCGGCTTCGACTGCTCGGGCTTGATGATCTACGCGTTCGCCGGCATCGGCATCTCGCTGCCGCACTACACCGGCTACCAGTACACCGCGGGCACCCAGGTGCCGTCGGCGGAGATGAAGCGCGGCGACATGATCTTCTACGGACCGAACGCGAGTCAGCACGTGGGGCTGTACCTCGGTGACGGGCAGATGCTCGAGGCCCCGCAATCGGGATCGCACGTGAAGATCTCGCCCGTGCGCTGGTCCGGGATGACTCCGTACGCGGTGCGGATGGTGTCGTAACGGATGGCGTCGTGACGGCCACGTGAGCTCGCGCTTTCCGGTCGCGGACCGGGTTCGCGCACCACGTGTGGGACACGCTCGCGGCATCGGAGAGCCACACCTGGAATAGTGGTGCCCGAATGTGATCTCCAGCGGAACGACCTAGGCGAAAGCGGTGGATTCTTGGTGACCTCACGTGAGGGTGGGACGTCGGGCACGAACACCCAGGGCGCGACTACACAGGGCGCGACTACACAGGGCGCGACCACGCAGGGCCCGGCCGCACCGGGTGGGGGGACACAACCTCCGGCACTGTCGAAGGACGGGGCGAAACCGGCCGCCGCCACCGATCAGGCAGCGGACGTGCGGGTCCTGGAGAAGGCGATCTACGAGGTCAAACGCGTCATCGTCGGCCAGGATCGGCTCGTCGAACGGATGCTGGTCGGTGTCCTCGCGAAGGGACATGTGCTCCTCGAAGGTGTTCCCGGTGTCGCCAAGACACTCGCCGTGGAAACCTTCGCCAAGGTGGTCGGCGGATCGTTCTCCCGCGTGCAGTTCACCCCCGACCTGGTGCCGACGGACCTCGTCGGCACCCGCATCTACCGGCAGGGCCGCGAAGAGTTCGACACCGAACTCGGACCGGTGGTCGCGAACTTCGTGCTCGCCGACGAGATCAACCGTGCGCCTGCGAAGGTGCAGTCGGCGCTGCTCGAGGTGATGGCCGAACGACACGTCACCATCGGTGGCAAGACGTTCCCGATGCCGGAGCCGTTCCTGGTGATGGCCACCCAGAACCCGATCGAGAACGAAGGCGTCTACCCGCTGCCGGAGGCGCAGCGCGACCGCTTCCTGTTCAAGGTCCTCGTCGACTATCCGACCGTCGAGGAGGAACGCGAGATCGTCTATCGCATGGGTGTGTCCGCGCCGGAACCGAAGCAGATCCTCGACAACGCCGAGGTGCTACGCCTGCAGGGCGTCGCCAGCCGCGTGTTCGTGCACCACGCGCTCGTCGACTACGTCGTGCGGGTGATCTTCGCGACCCGTGCCCCGGCCGAACTCGGCCTCGCCGACGTCGACGGGTGGATCGCGTACGGCGCCTCCCCGCGTGCCACCCTCGGCATCATCTCGGCCGCCCGCGCGCTGGCACTGGTTCGCGGCCGCGACTATGCGGTACCGCAGGACGTCCTCGACGTGATTCCGGACGTGCTGCGGCACCGTCTGGTGCTCTCGTACGACGCACTCGCCGACGAGGTCACGGCCGATCAGATCGTGGGCCGCATCCTGCAGACCGTCGGACTGCCGCACGTCACCCCGCAGGTCAACGCGCCCGTCCCGCCGGCTCCGGGACCGGTGGCGCCGGCCACGGGCGTTCCGGTCGGCCCCGAGGCAGGTGCAGGACAGCGGTGAGCCCACGCGCCCACGGGTCGCCGCCGACGTTCCGTTCCGGCGAATTGCGCGATCCCGCACTCACCGCCGCGCTGCGCACCCTCGAACTCACGGTGCGCCGACGACTCGACGGTGTGCTGCACGGTGACCACCTCGGCCTGATTCCGGGACCGGGCTCGGAACCGGGCGATGCCCGCGAATACCAGCCCGGTGACGACGTGCGGCAGATGGACTGGTCGGTGACCGCCCGCACCACCCATCCGCACGTGCGGCAATCCGTCGCCGATCGCGAGCTCGAGACGTGGCTGGCGGTCGATCTGTCGGCCAGCCTCGATTTCGGTACCGGCACCTGCGAGAAGCGCGACCTCGCCGTCGCCGCGGCTGCCGCCGTCGCACACCTGACCAGCGGTGGCGGCAACCGCATCGGTGCGGTCGTGAGCACCGGCCACGACACCGCACGCTTCCCGGCCCGCGGTGGCCGCCTGCACGG
>NZ_JBAQXC010000317.1:0-8360 GCF_049299235.1 Rhodococcus sp. (in: high G+C Gram-positive bacteria)
CCATGTCCCCGGCCGGATCCGGCCGATACAGCACGGCAGCCTGACCCGCAGCGACACCGGTGAGCGGTTCGCGCAGGGTGATCTCGAACCCGGCGCCGACGGCTTCGGCGACGGCGGGGGCGATCCCGCCGTGCGCGCGGACCTGCACGACGCATTCGAACGGGCCTTCCGGTGCGGTACCCGACGTCCACACCGCGCGTTCGGCGCTGATCGAGCGCACCTCGAGATGTTCGGCCGACCCGACCTTCACGGTGCCGCTGTCCGGGTCGATCCCGGTGACGTAGCGGGGACGCCCGTCGGGACCAGGTCCGGCGATGCCGAGACCCTTACGCTGACCGATCGTGAACCCGTGCACACCTTCGTGTTCGGCGAGCACCGCGCCGGAATCGACATCGACGACCTTGCCGGGTCGCACACCGATGCGAGCACCGAGGAACGCGCGGGTGTCGCCGGACGGGATGAAACAGATGTCGTGGCTGTCCGGCTTGGTCGCGACCGCGAGTCCACGCTCGGCGGCTTCGGCGCGGATCAGATCCTTCGGGGTGTCTCCGACCGGGAACATCGCGCGCGACAACTGTTCGGCGGTGAGCACCCCGAGTACGTACGACTGGTCCTTGTCCGCGTCGACGGCGCGGCGCAGGACACCGTCGTGCAGTTGCGCGTAGTGGCCGGTCGCGACCGCATCGAAACCGAGCGCGGCGGCACGGTCCGCGAGCGCCGCGAACTTGATCTTCTCGTTGCAGCGCAGGCACGGATTCGGGGTCTGGCCCGCCGCATAGGAGGCGACGAAATCGTCGATCACCTCTTCTTTGAAGCGGTCCGCGAAATCCCAGACGTAGAACGGGATGCCGAGCACGTCGGCGGCACGCCGGGCATCACCGGCGTCCTCCTTCGAGCAGCAGCCGCGTGAACCGGTGCGCAGTGCGCCCGGCGCTGTCGACAACGCCAGGTGCACACCGACGACCTCGTGCCCGGCGTCGACGGCGCGCGCCGCGGCCACCGCCGAATCCACCCCACCGCTCATCGCCGCGAGAATCTTCATTGTCCGTCACCTCCACGACCGGTCGCGCTCGCCAATCCGGCGGCGCGAGCCCGTTCCACCACCTGCGGCAGTGCCGCAATCACCGCGTCCACGTCACTGCGGGTCGACGTGTGCCCCAACGAGAACCGCAACGATCCCCGCGCGATCCGCGGATCGGCGCCCACCGCGACCAGCACGTGACTGGCCCGGGCAACACCCGCGGTGCAGGCGGACCCGGTGGAACATTCGATTCCCGCCGCGTCGAGCAGCATCAACAGTGAATCGCCTTCACAACCGGGGAACGTGAAATGCACGTTGCCGGGCAGCCGATCCGCACCGCGCGGTCCATTGAGCACCGCGCCGGGGACAGCCGCCTCGATTCCGGCGATGAGCGCATCGCGCAGCGCACCGAGCTCGACGGCGGTCGCGTCGAGACCCGCGGTCGCCGCACGCAGCGCCGCGGCCATTCCGACGATCGACGCGGTGTCCTGGGTGCCCGAGCGGATGTCTCGTTCGTGCCCACCGCCGTGGGCGAGCGGCACGCACGGCACCTGGCGTCCCAGCAGCAGCGCACCGACACCCTGCGGACCACCGAACTTGTGCGCCGCGAGTGTCAGCGCGGACAGGCCACTGGCCGCAAAATCGACCGGCAGATGTCCGACGGCCTGCACGGCGTCACTGTGGATCGGGATGCCGAACCCGGCCGCGACGGCAGCGAGTTCGGTGATCGGCATCACGGTGCCGATCTCGTTGTTGGCCCACATGACGGTCACGAGCGCGGTGTCGTCGGCGTGTTCGGCCAGTTCGGCTCGCAACGTCTCCGGGTCGACACGACCCGCGGTATCGACGGGCAGCCACGTCACCTCGGCGCCTTCGTGGTCGACGAGCCACTGCACGGCGTCGAGAACCGCGTGGTGCTCCACCGCGCTCGCGATGATCCGTGTCCGCCGCGGGTCCTGCGCGCGGCGGGCCCAGAAGATGCCCTTGACCGCAAGATTGTCGGCTTCGGTGCCGCCCGAGACGAACAGCACCTCGGACGGGCGAGCGCCGAGATCGGCGGCGATGGATTCGCGGGCTTCCTCGATGCGGCGGCGGGCGGCGCGGCCGGACCCGTGCAGCGACGAGGCGTTGCCGACCGTCCCGAAGACCTGCGTCATCGCCTCGATCGCCGCGGGCAGCATCGGGGTGGTCGCGGCGTGGTCGACGTACACGGTGTTCGGGACGCCTGTTGTCTTCGGGGAGCCGGCTGCGCCGGTGCTGGACGAGGTCATGACCGGTCCAGGATAGCGGGTGCCGGCGGGTACCCTCGTCCGCTCGTCAGGCGGCGACCGCGACCGTGATCGGCATCGCACTCGGCTCGCCGCGCACCGCGCGTTCGCACCGGGCGGCCAGGTCGTGGCGATCGGTGCCGGGTTCCTGCAGGGGGGCGAGCACGACGTCGGCCACGGTGCCGCGGTGCCGCAGCAGCCTGCGGATCGCGTCGCCGATGGTGTCGTCACCGACGAACGCGGGAGCGGTGCCGACGGCGCCGCTGCCGTCGAGGTACCGCAGTCGCACGGGCTGGACGGGGCAGTCGGCGTCGACGGCGGCCTGGAACAGTGCCGCGCGGAACCGGCCGTGGGCGCGTCCGCACCACGTGGTGCCCTCGGGGAACACGGTGACGCGATCACCGGATTGCAGTCGGGCGCGGATCTGCGTGACGATTCCGGGCAGTTCCCGCAGCTTCTCGCGTTCGATGGGGATGACCCGCATGCGTCGCGCGAGTGTTCCGAGCGCACCCCATCCGAGCAGGTCGGCGCGGGCGACGAAGCCGGACGGCGCGATTGCGGTGAGCACCAGCACGTCGGTCCAGGACACGTGCGGGGCCACGACGAGTACGCCCCCGTTCGTACTGCTCCTGTCGGTGCCGCCCGGCTCATCCGTGGTCCGGAGATCGGTGACCGTCAGCCGCAGGCCGGCGCACCGGCACAGACTGCGTGCGCAGCGCTGTAGCAGTGCCGCGCGGGCGGCGACGGGGAGCAGCGACCCGGCCACGAGGATCGGCGCCGCCATCAGAATGGCGACCACGGAAAGCCACCGGCCGGCGTAGGTGATGAAGTTCACATTCTCTTGGTTGCGTGGCAGACATCCGGTGCCGCACGGGCTGGCGGGCATCCAGGGGTGGGCGCGGACGTTCATGCCGGCACCCCCGCGGCGCGATCGGCCTGTTCGGCGGCGCCGCGCAGCCGCTCCAGATAGCGCTGGTCGGCGCCGTTCAGGCTCAACAGGGCCACAAAATCCGCGACCCCGAAGTCCGGGTCGTGGGCGGGTTCGCCGCAGATCCGGGCGCCGAGCCGCAGGTAGCCGCGCATCAGTGGGGGCAGCACGGCGCGGATGGGGCTGTCCTGCCCCGGTCCTGTCGCCGGTACCGGCACCGGCACCGGACGCAACGGGCGTACCTGCTGGTCGGGGTCCGCAGCGTGGCGGGACAGCACGACGTCGCGCACGGCGAGTGCGTTGGCTCCGGGCACCTCGCCGGGATGCGAGCGCATCGGCACCGACACACAGCCGAAGACCCAGGTGTGGCCGGTCAGTTCCAGGTATCGCAGGATGCCCGCCCACATGAGCGTGAGCACCGACCCGGAGCGGTGCGCCGGGTCGACGCAGGCCCTGCCCATCTCGACGGCGCCGAGACGGAACGGGTCCAGCACACTCAGGTCGAACTCGGTGGCGGTGTAGTAGCCGCCGGCGGCGCGAGCGGCCTCGGGCGAGAGCATGCGGTAGCAACCGACGGTGGTGTCGGTGTGATGGTCGTGGACGAGAACGTGGTCGCAGTATTCGTCGAACCGGTCTTCGTCGAGATCGCCGGCGCCTGCGGGCAGCCGGAATCCGGGTTCGGTGGCGAACACGCGCCGGCGGAGGCGTTGCGCGGCCTCGCGGTGTTCCGGATCGGTGGAGACGAACAGGGAATAGCGCGGTCCGGACAGGACCGGCGCAGAACGGAGACGGGGACGGGGACTGGCGAGTACCGACGTCATGGTCATGGTGCACGTTGTATCGGGCGGGTGCGGCAGTCCGGCGGCACCGCGATGACGTCGGGATGCACCGCCGGTGAACACCTTTCGCCCGGATACACCACGGCCCCGCTCCGGTAGATCGGAGCGGGGCCGTGATCGAGCCGCGTGTGCTCGAGTGGGCCGGCGTCAGCCCTTGTGCTTCTTGACGGCTTCGGTCAGCTGCGGGGCGACGTTGAACAGGTCGCCGACCACACCGAAGTCCGCGATCTCGAAGATCGGGGCTTCCTCGTCCTTGTTGATCGCGACGATGGTCTTCGAGGTCTGCATGCCGGCGCGGTGCTGGATGGCACCGGAGATGCCGAGCGCGACGTACAGCTGCGGCGAGACCGTCTTGCCGGTCTGACCGACCTGGAACTGGCCGGGGTAGTAGCCGGAGTCGACGGCAGCACGCGAGGCGCCGACAGCGGCACCGAGCGAGTCGGCGAGCGGCTCGATGACCTCGTGGAACTTGTCTTCGGAGCCGACACCGCGGCCACCGGAGACGACGATCGACGCCTCGGTGAGCTCGGGGCGGTCGCCGCCGACGATGGGCTCGCGCGAGGTGACCTTGACGGCGGTCTCTTCCTGAGCCGGAACCTCGACGGCGACGCGCTCGGCGGCACCCGCCTGCGGCTGGGCTTCGACGGCACCGGGTCGGACGGAGACGACCGGAACCTCGCCGTTGGCCTTCGCCTCGACGGTGAACGCGCCACCGAAGATGGAGTGGACGCCGGTGCCGTCCGCCTTGACCTCGATCACGTCGACGAGCAGGCCGGAGCCGATGCGCGCGGCGAGGCGGCCCGACACCTCTTTGCCCTCGACGCTCGCGGCGGTGAGCACGGCGGCCGGGCCGGCGGACTCCACGAGCGAGGCGAGCACGTCGACCTTGGGGGTGACGAGGTAGCCGTCGATGTCGTCGGACTCGGCGGCGTACACCTTGACGGCGCCGGCCGCGGCGAGCGCGTCCTGCAGCTTGTCGGCGGTGCCTGCCGGGCCGGTCACGACGGCGGCGGGCTCACCGAGCGCACGCGCCGCGGTGATGAGCTCGATGCTGACCTTCTTCAGCGCGCCCTCGGCGTGCTCGACGAGCACGAGTACTTCTGCCATTGCTTCTTTCTCCCTTGGTATGTCTGCTGTGTTCGCGGGGCGCGGATCAGATGATCTTGTTGGAGACGAGGTATGCGGCGATCTTGCTGCCGCCGTCGCCCTCGTCAGCGACGCGCTCGCCAGCGGTACGTGCAGGCTTCGGGGTGACACCGGTGACGGTGGTGCCCGCGTTGGCGACGCCGAAGATCTCGGGGTCGAGACCGATCTCGGCGAGGGTGAGGGTCTGCACTTCCTTCTTCTTCGCGGCCATGATGCCCTTGAAGGACGGGAAGCGCGGCTCGTTGATCTTCTCGGTGACCGAGACGATGGCCGGGAGGGAGGCTTCGAGGCCGAAGACGCCCTCGTCGGTCTCGCGTTCGCCGGTGGCCTTGCCGTCGGCGACGGTGAGCTTGCGCAGGTGGGTCAGGTGGGGCAGACCCAGGTACTCGGCGATGATCGCCGGAACGGCACCGGCGCGACCGTCGGTGGCCTCGTTGCCCGCGATGACCAGTTCGATGCCCTCGATCTGGCCGAGCGCGGCGGCCAGGGCGTACGACGTCTGGATGGCGTCGGAGCCGTGCAGGGCCGGATCGTTGAGGTGGATGGCCTTGTCGGCACCCATGGACAGCGCCTTGCGGATGGCGTCCGTCGCACGATCGGGACCGGCGGTGAGGACGGTGACCTCACCCCCGTCGCGCTCCTTGATGAGCAGGGCCTCTTCGACGGCCCGCTCGTTGATCTCGTCGAGCACGGCGTCGGCGGCCTCACGGTCGAGGGTGTAGTCGCCGTCGGTGAGCTTGCGCTCGGACCACGTGTCGGGGACCTGCTTGATCAAAACGACGATGTTCGTCATGGGCCTACGTCGACCTCCTGTTGTATCGCTGCCTTTGGATCGGCGAGGCGCTGCCTGAACCGAGCACTCGTGTTTTCGCACGGGGTGTGCGTTAGATTACCTCACACTAAGTTACCCGCCGGTAACTTAGCAAGAGTTCCGGTTCACCATAACCACACGGAGGGAACGAGACGCCTGTGATGTGAACCACCCCGAACGACGACCACCCTGAACGACGAGGAGAACAGTGCGTCTACTCTCGGGGCGGTGAACGACTCCACCGTCCGCGCCGACGAAGCGCAGCACCTGCCCCTCACGGGCGAGCGAACCGTGCCCGGCATCGCCGAGGAGAACTACTGGTTCCGCAGGCACGAAGTGGTCTACCGCGACCTGCTCGCACGGTGCACCGGACGAACCGTCCTCGAAGCCGGCTGCGGCGAAGGCTACGGCGCCGACATGATCGCCGACGTCGCGCACCACGTCATCGGACTCGACTACGACGACGGCGCCGTCGCGCACGTGCGCGCGCGCTACCCGCGCGTCGACATCCGGCAGGGCAACCTCGCCGACCTGCCCCTCGACGACGCCTCCGTCGACGTCGTCGTGAACTTCCAGGTCATCGAGCACCTGTGGGACCAGGCACAGTTCCTACGCGAATGCTTCCGCGTGCTCGCCCCCGGCGGCGAACTGCTCGTGAGCACCCCCAACCGGATCACCTTCTCCCCCGGCCGCGACACCCCCCTCAACCCGTTCCACACCCGCGAACTCGACGCCGCGGAACTGACCGACCTGCTCATCGAGGCCGGCTTCCGCGTCGAACTCGTGACCGGAGTCCACCACGGCCCGGCGCTGCGCGCGCTCGACGCCAAGCACGGCGGATCGTTCATCGACGCGCAGATCGAACGCGCCCTCGCGGGCGAACCGTGGCCCGCCGACCTGACCGCCGACGTCACCGGTGTGGACGTCGCCGATTTCACCCTCGACCCCGAAAACATCGACGCCAGCCTCGATCTCGTCGCCATCGCGGTGAAGGACCCGGCACGGTGACCAGCCGCGCGAACTCGACGGGGGGTGCCACGGCCGGCCGGGAGCCGGGCATGTTCGCGCTCGTACTGCACTCGCACCTGCCGTGGCTCGCCAACCACGGCCGGTGGCCGGTCGGCGAAGAATGGCTCTACCAGTCGTGGGCCGCAACATATCTGCCGGTCACCGACGTGCTGCATCGCCTCGCCGCCGAAGGCCGCACCCGACTGCTCACCCTCGGGGTGACGCCCGTGCTCGCCGCGCAACTCGACGATCCACACTGCCTGACCGGGATGCACCACTGGATCGGCAACTGGCAGTTGCGCGCCCACGAAGCCGCAGGCATGGCCGAGCAGTCCTACCGCGATCTCGGCGCCCGCGAACACCGCCTCTCCGCCGAATCCCTCGACCAGTTCGAAACCCGTTGGCGCCACGGCGGTTCCGCTGTCATCCGCGGACTGATCGACGCCGACGCCATCGAACTGCTCGGCGGACCGCTGGCACATCCGTTCCAACCGCTGCTCGATCCGCGCCTGCGCGCCTTCTCACTGTCGGAAGGCCTGCACGACGCGCAGGCCCGCTGGCAGCACACACCCCGCGGAATCTGGGGACCCGAGTGCGCCTTCACCCCCGGCATGGAAACCGGATACGCGACCGCCGGCGTCGAGCACTTCATGGTCGACGGTCCCGCACTGCGCGGCGACACCTCCCTCGGCCGGACCGTGTGGGACTCCGACGTCGTGGCGTTCGGCCGCGACCTGCACGTCTCCTACCGCGTGTGGTCACCGAAGTCCGGTTACCCCGGACACGCCGCCTACCGGGACTTCCACACCTACTGCCACGACACCGGTCTCAAACCCGCCCGGGTCACCGGCCGCACCGTGGCGTCCGCCGACAAGGCGCCCTACGATCCGGATCTCGCGTCCGCGACGGTCGACACACACGTCGCCGACTTCGTCGCGACCGTCCGTAAACGGCTGCGCAGCGAGTCCGCACGGATCGGCCGGGACGCCCTCGTCGTCGCCGCGTTCGACACCGAACTGTTCGGACACTGGTGGTACGAGGGACCGATGTTCCTCGAACGGCTGCTGCGGGCCCTGCCCGAGGCCGGCATCGACGTCGGAACCCTCGCCGACGCCCGCGACCGTGGCTATGTCGGCGCCCCCGTCGAACTGCCGGACTCCTCGTGGGGGTCCGGCAAGGACTGGCGGGTGTGGGCGGGCGACCAGGTCCAGGATCTCGTGCGACTCAACGACGAGGTCGTGCGGACCACCCTCGACACCATCGACAAAGACCGCGTCACCGCGGCACCCGGCCTGCCCGCACTGCGCAACCGCGTCCACGACCAGATGCTCCGCGAGAC
>NZ_JBAQXC010000318.1:0-6068 GCF_049299235.1 Rhodococcus sp. (in: high G+C Gram-positive bacteria)
GCAGGCTACCGAGGCGGTGTTGTCGTTGACCGGAGCGAGCGAAACAGCATAGTATTCCGCATGACTCGTTGATCACCGCGCATCCCGCGAGCCGATCCGAAGTCCACCACTCCACGGGGCACTATCCTGCGGTGAGCCACAGCTTCGAAACGAATCCGGGGAAGCCCGCGAACAGCGGTGTGTTCAACAGGCTTTCCGCCCGGAATACCGCGTGCCCCCGGCCTCGCACACCACGCAACCGGAACGCGACGACGAGAACCACCGGATCGGCCGGATCGGCGCGGTCCGCGACAGTTTCCCGGTAGACCACCGCAGCAGAACCATCACCGAATGTCATCCTTCGACCCGTGTTCGCGACCGGGAGATGCAGGCGACGGTGCAGGAGGAGGTGCGCGGTGTGTCCGGCGCACCGCGCAAGTCGGGGCAATGCCGTGTGCCACTGCAGCGGTCGCAGTCGATCACCCTGCGCGCTACCCGACGCGGCCGGGTCCGGGGCGAACTCGTTCGCGGCCATCGCTCCATCCCGTCGTATCGACGACCCGGATCATCGATACTCTACGCCGCGCCGGGTCGCGAGGTCTGCGTTCGCGTCCGACGGGACGGCGGTTCGGTCGCGCCGACACACATCCGCAATACTCGTTCACATCCGAAACGGTCCCATCGAACGGAGCCAACACGTGACGAAGGCATCAGCGGGTCGGTCGACCCAGGCCATCCACGGCACCACGATCACCGATGCCCACGGCGCACCGCACCTACCGATCTACAACACCACGACTTTCGCATTCGAGAACACGGCGGCGCTGCTCGACGTCGCCGACGGACGCGTGCGGGGTCCGCTCTACACCCGATACGGACTGAACCCGACGATCTTCGCGCTCGAGGAAACGATGTGCTCGATCGAGGGAGCCGAGAGCGCATTGGCGTTCTGTTCCGGCATGGCCGCCGAGACCACCCTGTTCGCGCACTACGGCCGCGACGGGATCGTGTGCGTCGGCGATGCCTACGGCGGCACGATGGAACTGCTCGGTAACCAGCTCACACAGCTCGGGATCACCACCACATTCCTGCTGGGTAACGAGCTCGACCGTCTCGAAGAAGCACTCTCTGGCGGAGCGAAACTGGTGTTCTTCGAAACCCCGACCAATCCTGCACTCGGGATCTACGACATCACTGCGATCTCGGATCTGGCGCACCGGTACGGAGCAAAAGTCGCGGTGGACAACACCTTCGCCTCGCCGGTCAATCAGCGCCCCCTTGAACTCGGCGCGGACCTGGTGTCCTACTCTGCGACGAAATATCTCGGCGGACATTCCGACATCACCGCCGGATTCGTCCTCGGCGCAACCGAACTCGTGGATCCGCTCGTGAGCTGGCGCAAGAGTTTCGGGTCGGTGATCGCGCCGGAGACGGCGGCAATGCTGTCACGCAGTCTGCGCACCCTCGTCGTGCGGGTGCGACAGCACAACACGAACGCCCAAGCTGTTGCCGAAGCGATGGACGCCGATCCGCGGGTGTCGCGGGTGTTGTACCCGGGACTGCCGAGCTTCCCCGGCCACGCCCTCGCCGCCGCCCAGATGTCGGGCTTCGGCGGTGTCGTCACCATCGAGGTCGCCGCGGACACTGCCACGACGGTGCAGGTCGTCGATCGGCTCGACCTGTTCGCGTTGGCACCGAGCCTCGGTGGCGTGGAAAGCCTGGTGACGCAACCGGTCACCACCACCCACTACGACCTCTCCCCCGAGGAACGCGACCGGCGCGGGATCACCGGATCGATGATTCGCCTGTCGATCGGCCTCGAGGATGCCGATGATCTGATCGCCGACCTCACCCAGGCGCTCGACGTCGTCGGACGGCGTGACGGTTGACCGACAGGTTCGGACGCGCGCACGAATTCGGCCGTACCGCGAATCCGGAGTTCAGGAAACGCGGTACGGCACTCCGGCATTCGTCTCGTCGCCAACCGAATCGGTGGGGAGCGCGACGACACTCGGCTCACTCCTGCGCCGGACCGGCACACTCCGTCCAATTACCGGGATCGCACAGCGTGAACACGGTGCGACGGTCCGGTTCCACGCCCGGCAGCACCAGAACACGCCACCGCGGTAGCCATTCGCCGATGTCACCACCCAGTTCGAGCGCCTCGGCGATAGCACCGACGTCGTGGTGCCGGAACTCGGACCTTCTTCCGTCCCAGGACAGTGTCACGGCTCCGTCGGCTACCTCGACGAGAACGTGCACGGCGAGGTCGCGATCCGCCAGGCCGTGGCGTGCCCGGATGTGGTGGATGTGGTGGCCGTCGTGATGGGAACTGCACGTCGATGTGGCATGAACGATCGAACGGGCGATGAGAATCATCGTATTCCTCCGGGTCGGCCCCGGAATGGGGCGCTCGTGCCCGAGCCGGTCGGCGTCGGACCGCTTCGTCACCCGAGCCACCCGCGAGCGTGGGGTTGGCGTGCCGTCAAGTCGGGGCTGTGCGACGGCAACTCGTGAAGCACCGCCACTGTACCTCATGTCCGACGGCACCGACGCTTCACCCTCCGAATCCGTCTCGGGACGGTCACAATGATCCGGACGCGCGGCAGCACGGGAGGAAGCCCTATGGAGATCGCCGAGATACTGGAGAACGTCGGCTCGGCCATCGATGTGGTCGGGGTGGCGGTGATCGTGGTCGGTGCCGTCGCCTCGAGCTGGATTGCCCTGGACACCAAGCGTCGCGACCCCGACGCGCGGATCTACGTTCCGTACCGCCGGAACCTGGGCCGCTCGATCCTGCTCGGACTGGAGTTCCTGGTGGCGGCGGACATCATCAAGACCGTCGCCGTCACCCCCACATTCACCTCGGTGGGGGTGCTGGCGATCATCGTCCTGATCCGGACATTCCTGAGCTGGTCACTGCAACTCGAGATCGACGGCCGCTGGCCGTGGCAGAAGCCGATCTCTCCCGAAACCACCGATCCGCAGACATGATCGGTGCCGCGAGTCGCCTACAGACCGACGGCGCGTGCCATCTCCGCCTGCGGCGCCGGACGGTCGGTGAACTGCTCGACCTGACCGAATGCCTGATGCAGCAGCATGTACAACCCGGACACGACGACGCTGCCTCGTCGCTGCGCCGCCGACGCAAGCGGCGTGGGCCACGGATCGTAGATCGCATCGAGGATGAACGGTGCCCGCGCGAGAACCTCGGCGAACGGTTCGGCACCCAGCGCCGGGACGGTCGACACCAGCACCCCCGATTCCGCGCACACGTCGCCGAGGCTCGGATCGTCGAAGCCCACCCAGCGTGGTGTCACCCCGACCGCGTCGGCGCAGTCGAAGGTCTCGGCAGCGCGGTCCTGCGATCGTGCGACGACGACAATGTCCCGAACGCCCAGGGATGCCAACCCGACGATCGCAGGCCGGGAGGTTCCGCCGTTCCCGACGACAACGGCATAGTGCCCGCTCAGGTCGGTGATTCCGATCGTGCCGAGCGCCCCGGTGACGCCGTCGACGTCCGTGCAGTCGGCGCGCCAACCGCCGACGGTGCGCACGAGGGTGTTCGCGGAGCCGATGGTCACCGCCCGGTCGGTGCGCTGGTCGGCGTAGGCGAGTGCCGCGAACTTACCCGGCATGGTGACCGACAGGCCGACCCATTCGACGCCGAGCGAATCGACCAGCCCGGGAAGTTGCTCGCCGGTGCATTCGATTCGGTCGTAGGTCCAGTCCGTCAGCCCGAGTGCCCGATAGGCGGCCAGATGCAGTAGCGGCGACTTCGAATGCCGAATCGGACTACCGAGCACCGCGGCCTTGCGGGCGCCGGTCACGTTGTCATCGACCACTGTTGAGGATTCCGCTTTCCAGAGCTTGCTCGGTATTTGCGAGGTGTTCCGCGTAGCTGTCGGCGAACAGGGTCGTGCCCTGTGCATCGATGGTCACGAAGTAGATCCAGGTCCCCGGTTCCGGGTTCTCCACTGCCTGGAGCGCCCCGATGCTGGGCGACGAGATCGGGGTGGCGGGCAGGCCGGGGCTCGCGTAGGTATTCCACGGTGTCACCCGCGCCCGGTCCGCATCGGTCGTCGCCAGTTCGGTCTCGTCGAGGGAATAGTTGACAGTGGAGTCGAACTGCAACGGCATGTCGATCTCGAGCCGGTTGAGGATCACCCGCGCAACCTTCGCGAAGTCCGCGGGGAGCGCTTCACGTTCGACCAGAGACGCGGCGACGAGCATTTCGTAGGGCGACAAATCGACCTTGGCCGCGGCGTCGGCGATGCCGGTGCGATCGTACTGTTCGGCACTGGCCGACACGAGCCGTGCGAGAACCTCGGATGCGCTGACGGACGGATCGAAATCCCAGCTTCCCGCTGCGATGAGCCCTTCGAGCTGGCGATCACGGTCCGGCACACCGGTAACGGCGGAGCGCGCCCATTCCGGAACGCCGAGCGCAGCGAGATCGGTGCTCGCACCGGCCTCGTTGAGTTCCTCGTAGGTGAGGCAATGCGCGGTTCCGCCGTCCTCGTAACAGCTCGCTTCCGCGATCAGCGTGTAGATGCCCTTGCGGACTGCGCCGGTGTTGACGTCCCGGATGTCGTGAAGTTGGCGTCCTTCGGAGACGACCAACGCGCCGACCCTGGAGGACGGTTCGACGAGTTCGGCAACCGCATCGACCGCCGCAACGTTCGTCGCGAGACTGTAGAAGCCGGGTTGGACGGCATTCATTCCAGCGTTCTGCACAGCGGCGTTGTAGAACGCGGCAGCACTGGCAACGACACCCTTGTCGACGAGTTCGACGGAGATCTCATTGGCGGTTTCACCCGAATTGACCTGCACGATGACGGCAGGGCCGGCGGGACCGGTGAAGTCCGGCGGCAGATCGGGACCGGCGATCTTCTTATAGACGAAGAAGCCACCGCCGACGGCGAGCACCAACAGCAGCGCCACGGCGAGCGATCCGACGACACGTCCACGCTTCTTGCGCGCACCTGCCTCGCGGTCATGTGCTCGGCGTGTTCGAGACGCACCGACCGGTTGCGGTGCTTCACGCTCGTCACCGCCCCACGAGTCCGATTCGGCTTCGTCGGGCGCGGGGTAGGGGTCCTCGACAGCATGGTGGGACTGCCCACCGGTAAACTCTGCCGCACGATACCCGTCGGAACGATCGGCATAGCGATAGCCTCCGGCGTACTCGTCGTCGTACCCCCCGTAACCCGCATCGGCCGCACCCTCCGCGGTGTGCGGCGGCGGGCCGTCGAACACACCATTCTCGAAGTGCAGAACCGTCGTGGGTTCGTCGTCCGGCCGTGTGGTGGGTCGTGGGTTCGGGTCCTGTTGCGAGGCGATCCTGTCGTAGGCACCGCCGACCTTGCGTCGGCCGTCGACCGGTTCACCGCCGAAGGCGTCACCGAAGGTGTGCTGATGTGTCGCCTCGGTGTCGTCGGGCCTTCCGTGCCTGGTCACCGGCTGCTCCCCTGGTCGCCGTCCTCGGCCACGTTCAACACTGCACTCCGCTCGTCCAACCAACCCTGCAAGATGGCGACGGCCGCCGCCTGGTCGATAACCGGCCGCGCACCGCGTGCGCTGACTCCGCTTTCGCGAAGCGCGCGCGCCGCAGTGACCGTGGTGAAACGTTCGTCGGCCATTCGCACGGGAACGTCGACAAGCTGCCGCCGAAGCCTACGAGCAAATTCGCTCGCCAGTTTCGCAGCCTTGCCTGGCTCACCGCGCAGCGTCTGCGGCAGACCGACGATAACCTCCACGCCTTCATATTCGGTAACGATTTGGACAACACGCCGGATGTCGGGCGCGTCGGGCCCTCGATCCTTGGATCGCGGCACCGTCTCGACGGGCGTCGCGAGGATGCAGTCGGGGTCGCACGATGCGACACCGATCCGTACGCTGCCCACATCGATGCCGATGCGGCGGCCACGTCCCGGGTCGTCGTCTCCCGGACGGTCCGGGCCGGCGACTTCCGCCACGATCAGCCGGCCAGCTCGCGCAGTCGCGCCCGGAACGCGTCGAGCGCCGCCGGGATACCGGCGGCATCCGAACCGGAGCCCTGCGCCATGTCCGGCTTTCCGCCGCCGCGG
>NZ_JBAQXC010000319.1:0-70408 GCF_049299235.1 Rhodococcus sp. (in: high G+C Gram-positive bacteria)
GGGCCCAAAACGGCACACGGGGTCACAATTGCATGGCGACCGCCCGAACCGGTGCGCCGTCACCGTCACGCAGCCGGATCGGCAGAATGCTGATCAGTGGATTCGGGAAGTCGATCCGCTCGAGGCCGCACAGGTTCTCGCAGATGACGCCACCGGCATCGGCGACGAGCCAGTGTGCGGGAAACTCGGTTGCACCGGTCGCGTCGAGGCTCGGGGCGTCGATGCCGATGGTGCGGACACCCCGATCGAGAAGCAGGCGACACACGTCGGCGTCCGGATACGGGTGCTCGAAGTACCTGTCGGTGCCGTAGTACACGTCCCAGCCGGTGTGCAGCAGCACGATGTCGCCGGGCCCGCACACCACGTCGCCGAGCAGTTCGGTGACGATCCGGGCGCGGGCGGGAAGGCCGCGTACGTCGACGACGACACCGCGTCCGACGAACAGCGCCGGGTCCAGACTGTCGACGGGCGCGCCGTGCTCGCGCATGTGGCTCGGGGCGTCGACGTGGGTGCCGGTCTGGGATCCCAGGTCGATGCGCAGCAGGTTGTAGCCGTCGTCGCGCAGGGTCGCGTGTGGTGTGAGCGACGGGGTGGGATCACCCGGATACACCTGAGTGTCCGCCGAGACGACGTGACTGAGGTCGACGATTCGGCGTACGCGCATCGAGTGATCGTATCCGCGACGTCGTGGCCTACCAGCTCGCCGACACTCCTTCAAGAGTGTCATTTTCAATCCTTGCAAGTATTGTTCTCGAAATCGAGAGCACTATGTCGACATGCGACGGCAGGGGACGACGACAATGCTGTGGGAACCGACTCCCGACCAGGAGATTTTCCGAGACACCACCGCACGGTTCATCCACGACCAGGCACCACCGGCGGAACTGCGTCGATTACGCTCCGACCCGACTGGGTTCGATGCCGGATACTGGCACCGGGGCGCCGAACTCGGCTGGACGAGCCTGCTCGTCGCCGAGGACCACGGTGGCGGATCGCTCAGCGGTACCGGACTGATCGATCTCACATTCGTCGCCCACGAATTCGGCCGCCGCGCCGCACCGGGACCACTGGGGTCGAGCAATCTGGTGGCCGCGGCACTGAGCACCCACTACACCGAGGCACACGCCGCACCACTCGCCGCACTGCTCGCCGGCACGTCGACCGCAGCATGGTGCACCGACGAACCGCGGCCCGGCAGCAGTGCCGCCGGCCCCCCGGTCGACATCCGGATCGAAGGCAACGAGGTCGTCGTACACGGAACGAAGCGTCCCGTCGAAGCCACACCAGCCACAAATCTGCTGCTGGTGACCGGACGCACCGGCGACGGCCTGTCCCAGGTCCTCGTCCCGGCCGATACCCCGGGGGTCCGGGTGAGACCGCTGCGATCGATCGACGTGACCCGCCGCTACGCGGCCGTCGACTTCGACGACGTGCGACTGCCCGTGACGGCACTGGTCGGATCGGCAGGCGACGCGAGAGCCGACATCGAGCATGCCCGCCGCGTCGCGATCGTGATCGGCTGCGCCGAGTCGGTCGGCGCACTGCAGTCGGTGTTCGACCTGACCGTCGCATGGGCCTTCGACCGATACTCGTTCGGCCGATCGCTCGCCTCGTACCAGGCACTCAAACACCGGTTCGCGGACATGAAGACGTGGCTGGAGGCATTCCACGCCCTCGCCGACGACGCTGCGGCGGCGGTCGCCGCGGGATCACCTGATGATGATGAATTATCCAGCGCTGCACAAGCCTACATCGGCGATTACGGTGGTCTCCTGATTCAGGACTGCGTGCAACTGCACGGCGGTATCGGCGTCACCTACGAGCACGATCTACATCTGTTCATGCGGCGGGCCACCGCGAACCGATCGAGCTACGGCAGTCCCGCAGAACACCGACAGCTCGTCGCCGACATCGCCCTGCAACAGGAGGCCGCGCAGTGATCTCCCACCCCGTAACGACAGCGCCCGACAGGGACACAGCGACCGAGGCAATGGAATCGCTCGACCAGTTCCGTGATCGTGCCCGCACCTGGATCCACGCGAACCTGAGCCCCGCCGACCCTACCGCCCACATCGGCGTGCTGCGCGCCGAAGGCACCGACGAGGAGGAACTCGCCGCGGTCACGCGCGAACGCGAACTGCAGCGGATGCTGTTCGACGCCGGTCTCGCCGGGATCTGCTTCCCCCGCCGGTACGGTGGCCAAGGACTGACCCGCGCGCACCAACGGGTTCTCGACGAGGAACTGGCCGGGTTCGAATATCCGGCACGCCTCCAGTCACCGACATTCGTGCCCTGCGCGGCAGTACTTCTCGAATGCGGTACCGAGGAACAGAAGCAGCGGCACATCCCCACCATCCTCAGCGGCGAGGAAATTTGGATGCAGTTCCTGTCCGAGCCGAGCGGCGGTTCGGATGTCGCGAGTGCCGTAACCTCCGCCGTGCGGGACGGCGACGACTGGATACTGAACGGATCGAAGATCTGGACGACCGGGGCGTGGTGGTCGGATTGGGCACTGTGCCTGGCCCGCACCAACTCCGACGTCCCCAAGCATCGCGGTCTCACCGTGTTCATGCTGCCGCTGAAACGCGCGGGCATCGAGGTCCACCGCATCGAAATGCTCAGTGGCTCGAAGGAATTCTGTCAGGAGTACCTGACCGACGTGCGGGTACCGGACAGCGACCGTATCGGCGAGGTCGACGACGGCTGGAGCGTCGGCACCCGCTGGATGTTCCACGAACGGATGCAGTCGAGTTCGCAGTTCGCTACCCGCCCGCCCGGAAGTGCGCGCGGCGGGTCGCGGATGGCGGAACTGCTGGCGGTCGCGCGGGACTCCGGCCGGTTCGACGATCCGATCGCCCGCGACCTCATCGGGGAGGCACGCACCCTCGAACTGGCGAAGGAGGCGCTGCAACGGCGCATCGGCCGCGGCATCGCGACCGGCGCGATCTCCGATCAGGCTGCCGGCATCGTCCGATTGATGGCCGGGACGGTCGCGACCCGGCTCACCACGATCATGTACGAGTTCACCGGCATCTCCGGTGCCGCATGGGACGATGCCGACGGTGCCGTCGCCGAGGTCGGCCACGACTATCTGATGCAGCAGGTCTGGTGCATCGCCGGCGGAACCACCGAGATGGCCCGGAACACGATCAGCGAACGCGTGCTCGGAATGCCCCGTGAGCGCAGTCACGATCCGAACATCGCGTTTCGCGACATCCCGAAAGGCCGATCGTCGGACCGCTAGTCAGGACCGAAGGTGGTGCCGGTCGCCGCGTGCGATGGTGAGCGCGGCGACGACCACCCCGACGACGACACCGATGGCGGTGTCGCCGACGCGGCTGATCGCGATATCCGGCCCAATGGGCGCACCGAGCCCGGTGAGCAGCAACGCCATCGCGGTCACCGCGATCGACGTGAGCGCATAGTTTCTGGTCGCATACAGCTCCGCCGCGATTTGCAGCACGACGACAACCACCACCAGGGGCCAGTAGCCGAGCGCGGCGGCGAGCAGGGCGGCGGCGAGCACGGCACCGGCAACGTTTCCGAGCAACCGCTGGATCGCGCGCTGCACCGTATGCCCGTAAGTGGTGCCCTGCAGTGCGGCGGTCGCGCCCATCGTCGCCCACAACGGATGTTCCAACCCGACGGCCAACGCGATCCAGCCGGCCAGCAGCGACGCGAGCACCACCCGCCCGGCACAGGCGACGATCGCCCGGTCGCGCAGGTCCCGGAAACCGGTGCACACAAACCCGTCGACCGCGGCGACGCGCATGTTGTCGTTCGGGATCACACCGTCGTTCGGGATCACACCGCCCTGCGGAATCTGGATGTCACGGCGCACCCTGCGCAGTTCCGATTCGAAACGTGCGAAGTCGGCGCGGCGCGCGCGAACCGTATCGCGGGATCCGCTGTCGACGACCGTGGTGGCCGCGTCCACCAGCGCGACCAGTTCGCGGGTGTGTGCGTCGTGGCATCGGCGAGCGTCGAGAGCGATGACCTCGCGTGCTTTCGCGAGCGCCGCGCGGGCGGGCGCGATCGCTGCCTCGCCGTCGGTCTCGAGCGCCGATACCGCGGCCAGTGCACGCGCGACCGCGACACGAGCAGGTCCGTACGGGTGGTACACCGCCGGCGCCATCACGATCACCCAGCCGACTGCCGCGCCGGCCGCGGCGGAGGCCACGAGCACACCGATATCCGCAGTGGTGTCGGCGAAGCCTGCGGCGCCTGCCGCGGCGAAGACGAAGATGACCGCTCCGGGGCCGGTGATGCGGAACGCAGCGAGCAGCCAGAATGCGGTTCCGGCGGCGACGGCAAGTATTGCGGTTTGCGCCCACATCGACATTCCGGCAGCGCCGGTGGCGGCTCCGAGCGCGACATAGCCGACGACCCCGGCCCCTGCGCACGCGACCTTGCCCGCGAGCCGCCGGTACGGTTCGTGCCGCGCGAAGGCCGAGGACAGGGCTCCGAGCGCCGCGATTCCGGCGAGGTGCGGCTGGCCGAGGAGACCGCCGACAACGAGAGTGAGGAGCACGGCCAGTCCGACGCGCAAGGACGGTGCGATCACCGCGTCGGCGCGACGCACGTCGAGCGAGTTCCGCCAAGCGTCGGCGGACAGTGAATGTGCGAGGGCGCCGCCGGTGTGTCGCAGGCGGCGGTAGGTCGGGTCGGCGGTCGAGGCAAGCACCGACCCAGTCTAATACTTCATTAGTAAAATAGTTATGAAATGTTTGTGAAATGGATCGCTAGACTGGCTCCATGCCCGACGCACCCACCCCCGCCGACGACTTCGTCGATCGCGCGCGACACGCATGGGCCGAGTCCTACCCGGAGCTGACCACCCGGCCGATCGACATCATCGGGCGGGCAATCCGGATCGGCTCTCTCGCACTGAATCAACTCGATCACGAACTCACCGGAAGCGGGGTCACCCGAACGGAATTCGAAGTGCTGTGCGCACTGGCCCGCAGCCCCCATCCGCTGCGCGCCAGCGAAGTCACCTCGATCACCGGAATGTCCGGCGCCTCCACCACCAAGCACGCCGACCGACTCGTCGGGCTCGGACTGCTCGAACGCAAGCGGCTCGAACGCGACGGCCGCGTCGTCCTGCTCGACCTCACCGACGCCGGGCGCCGTGTCGTCGAAACCGAGCACCCGCGCCGCGTCATCCGGGAGATGCACATGCTCGACGGACTCTCCGACGACGAACTCGACACCCTCACCGCACTGTTGCGTCGGGTCGTGGCCAACGTCGAGCGGCAAACCCACCGCTGACGACAACCCCTCAGGGCATTTCGATGGTCTCCGAGCGTTCGATCTCACCGACCGCGCGACGCACATACGGTCCCGGATCGGCCGCGCGAGATGCGAGGAGATCGACGAGCACCACAAGGCCCGCGGTGAGATACTGCTCGGGCCGGACCGTCGGCACCTCCGGATCAGCCACCCCGAGCGTTCCGGTCAGCACCGCCACCAACACATGGGGCGCCACCGGCACCGCCCGGCCGCGGGCACAGCGTTCGATCACCGCCCGAACGTCGTCTCCGGCCAGCCCGTCCGGATGCAGTTCCTCGAGCAGTTCACGCACCATGCCCGCGTGTACCGCCGTGACCTGCTCGTACGGCAACTCGGTGAGAGCGGCCACCGCATCCGCGAACGCCGGTGCGTCGCCCGTCCGGGCGGCACTCAACGCGGAGTCGGTGGCCTGCGCGATCTCCCGAGCTGTCGCCGGCCAATGGGTGGGCCACACGGTGTTCTCCTCGTCGGTGCTGCATTGACGGCGCTACATCAGTGCTGCTTCGCCCGCCCAGGGCGACGCGCCCACCCAGTGTGCCGTGCATGCCCGACATGTTCACAGTCGTCGCTGCGTTTCGAGCGCATCCCGGGCGTGTATCCCTTGGCGTCGTTGTCGAAATACACGTAGACGTCGAGACGTCACCGAGCCACGCGCCGATCCGCTCGGCCTATCGGTCCAGCGCCGCGTCCGTATAGCCGCTGACGTACCACTCGGTGTCGCCGTGCATGCGCCCATATACGAAATCCGAGGTGACGTCCACGAGGAAGGGATACCGACCAGCGGTTACCGCGACGACGAGGGCGACATCGTGCTCACGGAACAGCGCGGACGTCGTGCGCGGCAATTGTGAGTAGAACCCGGCCATCTGCTCCGGCCCGAACGCCAGGGTCAGCGGTAGCTGTCGCAAGAGCGGACCGAGTTTGGGACTGAGCACGGGGACACCCGACGAGAAGAAGTTCGTGAGTGCGTCGCCGACGTCGACGAGACTCGCGAAGTGCACTCCCAAGAGCGCTCATTCGGTGCGCATGAACCCGACCGCGGGCCTACGCTGTGCCGGAAGCCAAGATCAAAAACCAGGAGTGCTCATGTCCGAGACCGCTGCCACCCCGAATGATCCGTTCCGTTCCCTCGTCAAACAGATCTGGTGGATCGTGCTGATCCGCGGCATCCTCGCGGTGCTGTTCGGCATCGTCGCGCTCATCTGGCCGGACATCACCGTGTGGGCCCTCGTCGTCGTCTTCGGCATCTACGCGATCGTCGACGGAATCGTGCTCGGCATCCACGCCGTCCGAGACCGCACGAGCCTGGACGGCTGGGGCTGGTGGCTCGCGACCGCGGTCATTTCGATCCTCGCCGGCATCGTGGCGCTGGTGTGGCCCGGCGCGACCGCGCTCGTACTGCTCTACATCATCGCCTTCTATGCGATCTTCTTCGGCATCGCCGGTGCTGTCGGTGCACTGCGGTTCCGGAAGGTCCCCGAGTCCGGCTGGATGTGGTCGTTCGTCGCCGGAATCCTCGCGATCGTGTTCGGCATCGTCCTGCTGATCTTCCCCGGCAGCGGCATCACCGGCCTGATCTGGCTCCTGGGTCTCTACGCGATTCTGTTCGGCATCCTGCTCATCGCCGTCGCATTCCAGGCCCGCAAGGTCGCGAAAGAAGCCGGCATCCTCTGATGCGTGGCCCTAGTCCATGTTCACAAAGGTTGATCGCAGCGAAACTGCCCCGCGGCACTGCGTCCCGACCGACCATGTAAGGACCCTGAACCGAGGAGAATCGTCCCATGCCGAAATTTCTGTGGCAGGTCACCTACACCAGCGACGGCGCGAAAGGATTGCTCGGCGAAGGCGGCACCGCACGCCGCGACGCGATCGTCGGCATGGTCGAGAGTGTCGGCGGCAGCGTCGAATCCGTGCATTTCGCACTGGGCGGGCACGATCTGTATGTGATCGGTGAGGTGCCCGACGACATCGCCGCCGCCACCCTGGAACTACGAACCATCGGTTCCGGCGCGGCCAGGTCGACGCCGATCGTGTTGCTCACGCCCGAACAGATCGACGAGGCCGTCCGCCGGGACACCAGTTACCGGGCTCCCGGCAACTGATCCCGCTGCAGCGGACCCCGCTACAACAGACCCCGCGGCGACCATACCTACCGAAGTGTGACGCCTTCCATGTTTCCTTCTTCCCGCCAACGGGCCAGCAGGTCGAAGAACTGCACCGGACCGCCACCGTAGTTGGCTGCCGCGAGTCCGTCGGGATTACCGATGTCACCCTCGTTGTCGAGATAGCTGGGGGTGCAGTCTGCGTAGAAGGCGCGGCCGGGGACGGAGAGTTCGGTCATGGTGGCGACCCAGCCGTCCTCCGCCCCGAGATCCGCCTCGATCGTGGTGGCTCCGCGCACCACACGCTGCTCGAGCAGATAGACCAGGTGGCGGGCTCGTTCCTCGGCGGTGTGTGTGTAGTTGTTCGCGATACCGGTCTGTGTGTATCCGAGGAAGAAGCAGTTCGGGAATCCGTGGGACTGCAGGCCGTGGAACGTGCGCGGTCCGCTCTTCCACTTGTCGCTGAGGTGAACACCGTCGCGGCCGATGATGTCGAATCCTGTGCGACGGGTGTAGCTGCTACTGACGTCGTAGCCCGTCGCGAAGATCAGCGCATCGACCTTGAACTCGCGGTCCCCGACGACAACTCCGTCGCGCGTCACACGTTGAACCCCGCGCCCCTTCGTATCTACCAGTTCGACGTTGTCCCGGTTGAAGGTGGGGAGGAACTCGTCGTGGAACCCGACCCGCTTGCAGAGACGTTTGAACCACGGTTTGAGGGCTTCTGCGGTGGCCGTGTCGGTCACGATGGAGTCGATCCGGGCGCGCACCCGTTCCATCGAGTTGAAATCGGCCTCGAACAGGTACTCAGTGATCTCCTCCGGGGTCATCGGCGCACCCCGACGCTCGAGCTCCTGCTGGACCGCCGTCCTGGTGACCTCGGCCGACACACGGGTCCAGCCGTCGTCCACGAGGTCGGTGTGATGCTCCACCCCAGCTGTGTAGCGGGTGAAGTTCTCCATCCGCTCACGCTGCCATCCGGGCTCGAGGCCGGCTGCCCAGTGCGGGTCCGTCGGCTTGTTGCCTCGTTCGTCGACGGCGTTCGGCGTCCGCTGGAAGACATAGAGTTTCTCGGCCCACCGACCGAGATGCGGCACCACCTGCAGACCGGTCGCGCCCGTGCCGATGATGCCGACGGACTTGTCCTGCAACCTCGTCAGCTCGCCGGTCTCGTCTCCCCCGGTGTAGCCGTAGTCCCACCGGCTGGTGTGGAAGGTGTGACCTTCGAATTCGTTGATGCCGGCGATGCCCGGCAGTTTGGGCCGCACGAGCGAACCCGGTGACACCACCACGATCCGTGCGCGGAGGCGGTCACCACGATCGGTTGTCACGATCCAACGCTCGGCCTCCTCGTCCCAGATCATCTCCTTGACGGTGGTGTGGAAGAGCGCGTCGCGCACCAGGTCGTACTTGTGCGCGATCGCCGACAGGTGTTCGCGGATCTCGGATCCGTAGGCGTACTTCTGGGTGGGAACGTAGTTCAGTTCCTCCAGGAGTGGCATGTAGATATACGACTCGATATCGCACTGCACCCCCGGATAGCGGTTCCAGTACCAGGTTCCGCCGACACCACCGGCCCGGTCGATCAGCCGGATGCCGTCGAGGCCGGCCTCACGCATCCGCGCTGCGGCGATCAGGCTGCCGAGGCCCGCGCCGATCATCAGGATTTCGACGTCGTCGTTCACCGGGTCGCGCTCGGCCCGCTCGATGTAGGGGTCGTCCTCGTAGTGCGAGAACTCTGCCGTGACCTCGATGTACTGCTCGACTCCGTCGCGCCGGAGTCGCTTGGCTCGCTCGTAGGCGTGCTTGGCGCGCACCCAGTCCGGATCGAAACCCTCAGGTTGCGGTCCCGGTGGCGTCAACGTCTCCGGCATGGTCGGTTCCTTTCGGAGTCTGAGCGTGTGTCCGCGCTACTCGCGGTGGTCGTCACGGATGGAATTCGAAATGTCGTCACTGCCTGCTGAAGTCACTGCCTGCCGGAGTTACTGCCTGCAGGAGTTACTGCCCGTCGGCGAAGCGTTCCCGCAACGGCCGCTCGTCGGGTGTGCCCCGGTGGATCCCCTGGTCGATCAGCCGCGGAATCACCTCGTCGATGAACTCCCCGGATCGACGCCGGACCGAACGGGAACATGAGGTTGAACCCGCCGACATTGCCGTCGGTGAACCACTGATCGAAGTCGTCGACGATGTCGTCGTAGGAGCCGACGAACTTGCGGTGCTGGGCTCCGCCCCGGCCGAGCGACTGTGCGGCGACATCACGAACGGTGGCGTCGGGATGCGCCTCGATCCAGTCGTACAGTCCGACGTAGTTCCCGAAGGTGCTCTTGATGGTGTTCTCGACGTCGGCCGGTTTCGGCAGTGATCCGAATGGGAATCGGTCGTCGACACTGTCGTACGGCACCTCCAACCCGAACTGTGCCAATGCTTTCGGCGCGACACTCTCCCACGGGACGTAGTCGTCCAGGGCGTGCATTTTCTCTTCGGCCTCTCGTGCGGTGCGCCCGATGTACGGGATGAGCCCGGGGACCGCCGGAACACTTCCGGCCGGACGGCCGGCGTCCGCGAGCGCTTTGTCCAGGTCCTCCCGGTATTCTGCTGCACGCTCCCGGGTGGTTGCGGCCGTGAACACCATGTCCGCATGCCGAGCCGCGACCTTGATACCCGGTCCTGATCCGCCGGCCTGAGCGACCAGTGGCCGTCCCTGCCGACTCGGCGCGACGTTCAACGGGCCGCGGACCTGGAAGGATTCGCCGTTGTGGTTGATCGGTGTGGCGTAGTAGCGCGTGACACCGTCCGGATCGCAACGCACCTCACGATTCGCCCACAAGGCTGCGGTCACGTCGAGAAATTCCGTGGCTCGACGGTATCTGGTCTCCCGATCGGGGTGACTGTCGCGACTGTAGTTCAGTGCGAGTGCGTCGCCGGCGGTGGTGACAGCGTTCAGTCCGGCGCGGCCGTTCGATGCCTGGTCGAGCGACGCGATGAGTCGGGCGAGGGTGTACGGGTCGTAGAAGGTCGTCGAGGCGGTGGCGATGAGACCGACATTGGTGGTCTCACGGGCCATCGCGCTCAGCGCGGTGATCGGCTCGGCCGGCCCCCCGTCGAAGGCCGGCGAGTTCGGCATGCCGGGTACGTCGCCGAGGAAGACCGCGGTGAAGAGTCCCTCGTCGCCGAGTCGCCCGTAGGCCATGAGCCTTTCGAACGGGTCGGTGAGCGCGGTGTCGGCGTGGTGCCGTTGTTCGTACGCGGGGGCTCCGAAATGAAGGTTGATGTCGTTGCCGACCAGGTTGAGGTGAAGATGCCGCCGGTTCGCCATGGACTGTCCTTCAGGTGAGTGGTGACACGAAAGTTCTTGTTCAGGAAGTTGTTTCCGATACCGGGAGGTGATCGGCGACCGCTGCCCGCCCCGCGTGCATCCCCCACACTCCCGCGACCGCGAGGGTGGCACCGGCACCGCCGTAGACCATCCCGCTCGGACTGGCCATGACATTGCCTGCGGCATACAGTCCCGCGATGACCGAACCGTCGACGTCGACAACCCGTCCCTCGGTGTCCGTGCGGGGCCCGCCCTTCGTGCCCAGCGCGGAACTGACGACCTCGACCGCGTAGAACGGTCCCGTCCGGAGCGGGCCGAGTGTTGCGTGGGGGGAATCGGAATCGCTCATCCGTCCGCCGGGGAAACGATCGAACGCACTGGCTCCCCGCGAGAAGTCCGGGTCCACGCCCTGCTCTGCATACTGGTTGAAACGTTCGACCGAAGCCATCACCGCGTCGACCGGCAATCCGAGGGCCGTGGCCAGGGCGTCCAGTGTGGGTGCGCGCTCGACCCAGTCGGGGACCGGCGCCCCCGGGTGGCCGCCGAACACACCGAACCGGTCGACCGTGGACCGGTCGAAGATCATGTACGCCGGAATGTTCGGATAGTCGAGTTTCGACTCGTCGAGATGGTGGAAGGCACCACCGAACGCGTTGTAGTTCGCCGCCTCGTTGGCGAAGCGCCGACCGTAGCGGTTGACCATGATCGATCCGGGGAGTGCACGCTCACGCGAGGACAGCAGTGCCGCCGGTACCCCGTCGCGCCGGGTACCCGGGCACGGCACCATCGGCGACCACCACGCTTCGCGCATGTTTCCGAGGCGAGCACCGACTCGCATGGCCATCCGCAGGCCGTCGCCGGTGTTGGTCGGCGCGCCGATGGGGCGTGTCAGCGGTCCACGCAGGAAGTCGCGGACCAGGTCCGGGTCGTACTCGAACCCTCCCGTCGCGAGCACCACCGCGCGAGCCCGGACCGTTCGCATCCCGTCGTCGGTCTCGGCCTCGACACCGACGACTCTGTGCCCGGCGGTGCACAGGCGCAACGCCCGGCACCGGGTCTCGATCCGGACCCCCTGTGCAAGACACGCTTTCAAGAGTCCACCGACCAGTGCGCGACCCAGCCCTTCTTCTCCGGCTTCCTCACGGGCGGCGAGGACCTCGGCGGCGACGACACCCGTCCCACCACCCAAGGGCATCTCGGTCAGCACGATGCGCTGGATGTCGCCGCCGATACGGTCGATCCACTGCTCGATGCCTGCGAAGGAGAAGAGGCCCGGTTCGAGAGTCCGGCCTCCTCCCGGCTTTCCACCGGGATGCTCGGGATGATAGTCGGGGTACCCCTCGACGAGTTGGAGACGCAGATCGGTGTGCTCGTGCAGGAAGTCGACGAACCGGGGGCCACCGGCGATCAGTGTCTCGGCCAATTCCGGGAGGATCATCCCGTTGGAGAGGCTCGCCAGGTAGGCCAAGCCGTCCTCGAGGGAGTCCTCGACGCCTTTCTCGGCCGCGATCGAGTTGCCCGGGATCCAGATCCCCGCGCCCGACAGTGCGGTCGTGCCGCCGATCAGGTCGGCCTTCTCCAGCAGTGCGACGTCGGCACCGTCGAGCGCCGCGGCGAGCGCGGCGGTGAGGCCGGCGAGTCCCGACCCGAGTACGACGACGTCGTGCGTGTCCTGAATCTGCACCCGACTCACAATCCCTTCGCCGCGGTCTCCCGCCTCTGCATCACCCGTAGCGCAACGTTGTATATAAAGAACAGACTTACTCTATTAGTGCACGACGGTTATGGTAATCAGCATCACACCAAGTCACAAGCGTTCGCCCGAACTGGAGGACCGGAATGCCCGAATCCGAAACGTACGACGTCATCGTCCTCGGCAGCGGCGCCGCCGGCCTCACCGCCGCGTTCACCGCAGCCCGCGAAGGCGCCCGCGTCGTCGTCCTCGAGAAACACCATCGGGTCGGCGGGACAAGCGCCTGGTCGGGAGGTCACGTCTGGATCCCGAACAACCCGTACATGCAGGACATCGGCGTGCCGGACAGCACCGAAGAGGCAATGGCCTATCTGATGTCGCTCGGGCGCGGCATTCTCGACGAACGCCTGGCACGCGCCTTCGTCGACGCCGGACCGAAGATGGTGCGCTGCCTCGGTGACGACGCCGGCGTCAGCTTCTTCGCCGTCCCCGGCCTCCCCGACTACCACCCGTCGAACCCCGGCGGCAAGCCCGAAGGTGGCCGGACCCTGGGGCAGGATCTGTTCCCCTTCCCCACCCTCGGCGACTGGCAGGACAAGGTCGAGGTGACCCCCTACTACTCTCCGTACCTGCGCATGGACGAAACCGCGATCGGCTGCGCGGTCCCCAAAGCCCCGACCGACGAAGAGAAGGCGCACCGCGAGACCGAAGATCTCCGCGGCATGGGCGGAGGACTGGTCGGCGCCCTCCTCGCCGCCTGTCTCCGCACGGGTGTCGAAGTCCGGGTGTCGACGCCCGCGCACGACCTCGTGGTCGAGAACGGCCGCGTGCGAGGCGTCGTCGTCGACACCACCGACGGACGTCGGACACTGCATGCGTCGCGAGCCGTCATCCTCGCCACCGGCGGATTCGAATGGAACGAGGAGTATCGCATCGCCTTCCTCCGCGGCCACGTGACGAAGCCCGCATCGATCCCCACCAACACCGGCGACGGCCTGCGCATGGCCATGCGTGCCGGGGCCGCACTCCAGAACATGCGCGAAGCCTGGTGGATTCCCATCACCGAACTCCCCGAGGGCATCAACGCGATGAACCTGGAGATGATCAACGGCGACCGCACGAGGCCACGCAGCATCATGGTGAACCGGACCGGTCGGCGCTTCGCGAACGAGGCCGTGAGCTACAACTCCATCGTGGGGGCCTTCCATCAGGAGGATGTCACCGCATTCCGGTATGCCAACCTGCCCGCGTGGCTGATCTTCGACCACACCTACCTGACCACCTACGGATCGACGGGTCGCCCCTACACGGGCACCACCCCGTCGTGGCTGGTAGAAGGCGCCACACTGCGCGATCTCGCCTTGACCCTCGGCATTCCGGGCGACGAGCTCGAGCGCACGGTCGAGCAGTGGAACCGCAATGTGGCCGCCGGAAAGGACCCGCACTTCGCGCGAGGCGAAAGCGCCCACGACCGGTGGTGGGGAGACCCGTACAAGAAGGGCAGCATCGAGGGCACCCTCGGCCCGATCACGGACGGGCCGTTCTACGCCATGGAACTGACGAGCGGCGTCATCGGCACGAAGGGCGGGCCGAAGGTCAACGAACACGCCCAAGTGATCGATCTGGACGGCCACGTCATCACCGGGCTGTACGCGGCCGGCAACGTTTCCTCCCCGACCGGCGCCTCCTACGGCGGACCCGGCGGCACCCTCGGCCCCGGCATGACGTTCGCCTGGATCGCCGGGCGGCACGCAATCGGTTCGGGCAGGGTCGGTTCGGGCAGGGTCGATACGGGCAGGGTCGATACGGGCAGGGTCGATACGGGCAGGGAGTGAGTGTGTACACCTCGATAGTCGACGCATGGAACGAGCGGGTCACCGCGGGTCCGAATCGCGCGGCGATCCGCTACTTCGACGGCACGATCGACGCCGCGACACTCGACGCGCACTCCGACGCACTGGCCGTCGAGTTGCAGGAACGGGGGGTGCGCCCGGGCGACCGGATCGGCATCTACTTGCAGAACATTCCGTACTACCCGCTGACACTGCTGGCGGTGTGGAAGGCCGGAGCGATCGCGGTGCCGCTCAACCCGATGTATCAGGGCGGCGAACTACGCCGGCTGGTCGAGGACTCGGGCACGACCGGGATCGTCGTCGCTCGCGGCACCGATACTGCGACGCGCGGCGCCCTGTCCGGGACGCAGGTGCGCTGGCTGATATCGGCATCTTCGCGGGATTTCCAATCCCGGAACGACTCTCGCATATTTCCCGGACCGGATCCGGCACCGTCCCCGGACGGCGACCTGGCCACCGTCCTGGTCGACCGGCGTGGCCGACGGCCGGCCCCGGTCACGCGAGACCATGACGACATCGCCTTCATCACCTACACCTCGGGCACGACGGGGCCCCCCAAAGGCGCCCTCAATACTCATCGCAATTTCCTGTGCTCCGTGGCGAGCTATGCGGAGTGGATCCGGCTGGCACCGGGCGACGTGTCCTACGCGATCGCTCCGATGTTCCACATCACCGGTCTCTCGCTCAATGCCGGAATCGCGCTGCTGGGCGATGCGACACTGAGTATGGGCGGACGGTTCGAGGCCTCGGTGGTGCTCGACCTGTTCCGTGAGCACGGGGTCACCACGACCGTGGGGTCCATCACCGCGTTCAATGCGTTCTTCGGTGTCCCCGGCGCGGGCCCCGACCATTTCGCGAGCGCCAAGTTCATCTACTCCGGTGGCGCACCGATCCCACCGGCGACGATCGCGGCCTTCCGCGCCCGCTTCGGCGTCTACCTGCACAACATCTGGGGCATGACCGAAACGACCGGCGGAGGTATCGCGGTGCCACCGGGTCGTGCTGCGCCCGTCCACGGGCCGAGCGGGACACTCTCGGTCGGGGTGGCCACGCGAGGTGTCGCAGTCGTCACCGTCGACGCCGAGGGACGGCAGCAGGCCCCGGGTGAGGAAGGCGAACTCGTCGTCACCGCACCGCAGGTGATTCCCGGCTACTGGCACAACGAAGAGGCAACGGAGAGAACACTTCCGGGGGGTCGTCTGCACACCGGCGATGTCGCTGTCATCGACGACGAAGGTTGGGTCTATCTCGTCGACCGCATCAAGGATCAGATCAACACCTCGGGCTACAAGGTGTGGCCCCGGGAGGTGGAGGACGTGTTGTGCGAACACCCGTCGGTCCTCGAGGCTGCGGTGGTCGGTGTCCCCGACGACTACCGCGGTGAAGCGGTGGTCGCGTATGTCTCACTGCGAGAGGGTGAAACAGCCGATCCGGTCGAACTGACCTTGTTCGCGGGCGAGCGCCTCGCAGCATACAAGCGGCCCCGCGAGGTGTACGTGCTCGACGCACTCCCGAAGACCGCGACCGGCAAGATCCAGCGAGGCGTGCTGCGCGACCGGTAGTCCGGGCACGCCGCGCGGTGCGCGGCGTGCCCCGCAGGGATCACGACGCCGGGTCCACCGGTTCGATGCCTTCCTCGATCGCCTTGATCAACAGTGCCGTGAAGCGGGAATAGAAGCGCGCCATGCGGATGAAGCCGGTCCCGAACCACAGTCCCGGCTGGGCCGAACGACGCCAGGTGTTCGCGTACTCGCCGTCGGCCGCACGCCCGTAGGCCTTGTCGATCTTCGCTGCCGCCGAACCGAGAACCGGCCCGATGTGACCCCAGAACTGGTGGTAGCCGGTCGCGAAGACGATCAGCTCGACGTCGTGCATCTGCGACCCGTCGGTGAACACGACGGTTGTGCCGTCCTTGATCGTCGCGACCTCGACACCCTGCTTCAGGTGGACCCGACCGTCCGCGATCAGTTGGGATGCGCCGATGTCGATCTGATAGCTGTCCTTGCCGGACATGTGCGCACCGATGATGCCCGTGCCGTCCGGACCCCAGTTGAGCTTGAATCCCTGGGATTCCAATGCACCGAGGAGTTCACTGTCGGCTTCCTTCGCGAGCTGTACGAGGTCCTTGTTGAGTTCGTCGACCCGTTCACTGGGCAGCGCGTAGGTCATCTGGTCCGCGAGGTCCGGTGACAGGGTCATATCCTCGGTGAACAGTGTCGACCAGTACTTGTGGTAGGTGGGGTAGGTCACGACGTAGGTCGACGTGCGCTGCACCATCGTGACGTCGGCGTCGTGTTCCCAGAGATCGTGTGCAAGTTCGTGGCCGCTGACCCCGGACCCGATGACGAGCGTCTTCTTGCCTGCGTAGCGAGCACCGTCCTGAAACTCGTCGGAATGCACTGCGACGCCGCGGTATTCCTGGAGTCCTACGATCTCGGGAATGCGCGGCGCACCGAACATGCCTCCCGCCACGATGAAGTGGCGCGGGTGCAGCTCGCGGATCGAGCCGTCGCCCGACTGCACGCGGACCGTCCACCGTTCCGTGGTCTCGTCGTAGTGGCCGTTCAGGAAGGTCGTGCTGGTCCACACATTGAGGTCGAGAGTGGTGGCGTACGCCTCGAGCCAGTTCGCGAATTTGTCCTTCGGGGTGTGCGCCGGCCACGTGGCGGGCAGGGGAAGATACGGCAGGTGGTCGCCGTAGACGGTGCTGTGCAGTGCAAGAGACGCATAGCGTTTGCGCCAGGTGTCGCCGATGCGCGCCTCGCGGTCGATCACCAGCGTGTCGACATCGAGTGCACCCAGCCGCGCCGCGAGAGCCAGGCCGTTGTGCCCGGCTCCGAGCACGAGGACTGCGGGGTCGCGGTTGTCGAACGAGATTTCCTCGTTCCGATCGTCGGCCCAGCGGGTGCGGCCCGGGACGACGCCGTAGACCTTGCCTTCCGGGCGGCGGTGACGAGTCCGCTCGGGAAACGACTGAAGCGATTCGACCTGGGTCTGCAGGGTGAGGGCGACGAATCGAGAGCCGTCGCGCACGAGCCGGGCGAACCCACGGTTGATCCGGTCGCTGGTCGTGAAGTCGAAGAATCCCATGATGTCGCCGGCGGAGACGAAGGGTTCCTGTTCGGAGCTCACCGCGAATCCCGATGCGCTCCATTCCTTGGCCAGTTCCGTCAATCGCCCGGCCGACTGCTCGCCGCCGACAGCGTGGTGGAAGCCCCACGGGAAGGCCATGAAGTCGCGCCAGGTGGCCGAGGGATGGAGGCAGGCTTCCAAATCAACCGCCGAGCCCCTACCGAGCGCGTCGGCGAACTCCGCGAGCCAAGCCGCGAAAACCTCCGTCGCGCTGGGAACTTCGATTTCACCGGCCGAGCTGTGCCACGCTTCCGTCATGGGTTTCCGGCTCCTTCTTCGTTTCACACACCCGAGATACGTTGTAATTAAAGAACGATTCGATTCTATATGCACACATTCTGTCGGGAGGGTGCAGCGTCGTCAAGGCTTCGCCTCGACGTCTTGTGAGGCACCACCCCGTCGGCTACGGTTTCTGTGTATTTTTCGAATCGTATAGTTCGTTATTTGATACGGAGGTCGGGGTGGCGGACCGCGATTACCACGACGTGGGGGCCGGACTGAGCGTCCGCAGCTTCGTGCCGCACCGATCGACGCCGTCCCCGGCGAACACCGGGTACCTGGCGCTCGTCCTCGACGACGGTCCCGCCGCAGCCGATCACACGCACACCTATCGGAAGCTCGCCGACGCGGGACTGGTGATCGTCGAGGTCCCCACCCGGTCCGGCAGCGCGCTCGACGACGGCGATCGCGCCCTGCAATGGGCTCGATCGGTGGCGACCGACCTGTTCGGCGCCGATCCGAGCCGCATCGCGGTCCTCGGCGCACCGGGGTCCGAACTCCTCGCCACCGAGCTCGCCGAACGGGTTCGGGTCCGGAAGGAACCCCCCGTTCTCGCCGCGCCGTTACGGCCCGCCGCTGAAGCCGCCCGGACGGCCGCAGGCCTGTGCCATTCGCTCGGGGCACTTCCCACCGTCCGTGGACCGGCCGAACCTGCCATCGCGGTCCACCGCCGGGTCGAGCCGGTAACGCTCGCGGGGCTCGACCTGCTGACCCGATGGGACACCACCAGCATCGAGACCATCCGCGCCAGCTATTCCCGGGTCACCCCACCTCCTATCCCGACGACCGAGCACGTCACCCGAGTCGACGACGTCGTCCCCGGTACGAACGGGCGGCCCGATGTACCCGTCCGGTGGTACCGGCCGCGCGAAGCCACCGGGCAACTCCCGACGGTGCTGTACTTCCACGGCGGCGCCTACATCATGGGCTCGCTCGCCGAGAACGACGATCGGCTCGATCGGATGGCTGCCGAACTCGGATGCGCGATCGTATCCGTCGACTATCGTCTGGCACCCGAGAATCCCTATCCGGCCGGACTCGACGATGCCGAAACCGTCTGGCGTCACCTCCTCGACAACGCCGACGCTCTCGGAGTGGACCCGGAAAGGCTGGTCGTCGGCGGTGCGAGCGCCGGCGCCGGGCTCGCCACCGCGCTGTGCATCCGCCTCGCCCAGGTCGGCCTGCCGCAACCCGCACTCCAACTGCTGGTCTATCCCATGCTCGACGATCGTGAACACGGATCGGTTCGGGCGCTCGAGGGTGGCGCCGGCCATTGGGGCCTGTGGCAGCTCGAGGCCGAGCGTCACGCCTGGCGGGCCTACCTCGGCGGACTCGGGGATACGACACCGCCGGCCACGGCCACACCCGGACGGGCGACACCCGGCGAGTTACGCAGCGTAGCTCCAGCATTCATCGGTATCGGCGACGTGGACGCGCTGCTCGATTCCAATCTCCGCTACGCCGCACAGTTGTCCCGCGCCGGGGTTCCGGTCGAACTCCACGTCTATCCCGGGGTGATCCACGGCGGATTCGTCGCGCGCCCCCGCACGCGACAGACCCGGCGATTCCTCGACGACGTCCACGCGGTGCTGCGCAGGACGTTCGACGTGGCCGAAAGCTGACGGACAGACCCGACAGCGTCCAAGCGGGCCGAGGCCGCTTCCGGGCAGCCCGACTACGGCCGCTTCCGAGCGGCCTTGCTGAGTCGAAACTCGGGGGGGAAGTTCTCGTCGTTGGCCTTGACCGATGCGGTCAACCCCGCCTCCATCATCGCGGAATTCAGATGGAACTCGTGCTCGTCCGGGCGGACCAACCGCCCCATCGACTCGACCATGCCGGTGAGCAGACTTCCCAGGTACTCTCCCTGATGCTGCTTCATCATCTGGAAGAACATCTTCTGGATGACCACCGTGTCCGTCGGACGGTTGCGCGCGCACGCCTGGGCGTACGTCTGCACCTCGGCCTCGAGACGGTCGCGGGTCACGACCTTGTTGAGGAAACCGCACTCGTACATTTCGTCGGCGGTGAACGGCCGCCCGGTGAACACCATCTCCTGGAAACGCCGGATCCCCATCGTCATCGCCCAGGTCCACATGCGCGGTCCCCAGCCCACATAGCGGAACGCCGCGTGCCCGAACAGCGCGTCGTCGGAGGCGATCACGAGGTCGGCGTCGGCGGCCTGGTAGAAGTGCCACCCGTAGCAGTAGCCTTTGACCTCGACGATGCTGATCTTGCTGAACTCCTGCAGGCTCCGGCAACCGGACCGGGCATTGGCGAACCACGGTCCGTAGTTGCCCATGTTGCGATACGAATCCTTGGGTGGATAGACGACATCGGGGTCGTCGATCTCGAATTCCTTGAGCCGTTCGGCGGAGTCCCCGCTCTCGACGCCCTCCATGAAGTCCGGCAGATCGACTCCACTCCCGAAATCGTCCCCCTCGCCCCGCACCACCAGCACCTTCACGTCGTCGTCGATGTTCGCTCGATGCAGGAGGTCGGCATATCGCAGGCGTGCCTCGACCGTCGGCGCATTCAGCCGGTCCGGTCGATCGAACGTGATCGTCGCGATCTTCGTCGCCGGGTCCTTCTCGTAGCGGACGATGTCCTCTGCTGACGGAGGTTCGCTCTTCGACATCCTCGTGCTCCTCTGTTGATCCGGTGACTGTTGATCCGGTGACGCGTCCTATCGGTCGGCCGCGAAGATCAGCATCCGGCAGATCTCGTGTGAGTTCCAGCCGTTGTCAGCCTGCGGTCACGTCGACGACGTCGCGCACCAGGTGCTTCTCCATACCCAGAACGCCCAGCAGTTGCGCCGACAGCAGACCGGCGTCCTGGGCGATGCCTGCCGCGGCCACGAAGCGGTCCGGGCGCAGGAACAGGACGGATTCGCTGTGGACGTCGAACCACGCCTTCAACTGCCCCCGGTCGCCCACCACGGTCACATCGTCGCCGTACGAGGTCTGCCCGATCTGGGCTGCCGGTACAACGGCGACGAGTCGAGCGCCGATCGCGCGCCACGCCTCCACGCTGGGCTTGTCGAGAACCGCGGTGGGGTCGTTGTTCCAGCAGAGCACCGCGAACCAATTCCCGAGCGCCTCGTCGAGCAGGCACCGACCGTTCTCGGTGACCACCTCGGGCTGGACGAACATCCGTCCTACCGGCGAGGTCTTGCCGGGGCGGGCGACAACCGCCCCGGTCTCGTACCGTGGCATCGGCTTGAACCGCATTTCCAGGATGTATCGCTTCAGCACGGGGAGCGCCGATGCCGACCGAAGCACCCTGTCGCGAAGCCAGGCGAGGCGCGTGTTCCGCACCGAGATCACCCGTCCGACCGTGGTGGACAGGTCGATCATCGCTCGCGCGTGGCCGCGGCGCTCCTCGTCGTAGGTTGTCAGCAGGTCGGGTTCGGCCTGCCCGGAGCACACCGCCGCGAGCTTCCAGCCGAGGTTCACCGCGTCGCGTACGCCACTGTTGTATCCCTGCCCCTGCCAGACCGGCATCAGATGCGCTGCGTCGCCCGCGATGAAGATGCGTCCGCGACCGAACTCGCCCGCGATCCTCGAGTGGTGGGTGTAGATGCGATACGCGATGATCTCGGCGTCCTCCGGACGCGGGACGTGCCTGCCTAGAAGCTTCCGTACGAATCCGAGATCGTCGACCTCGGTGTCGGATTCGTTGTCCATGAGCATGAATTCGAAGCGCCGGATACCGTGGGCGATCGAGATGGAGGCGTACGGCCGTTCCGGGTCGGCGCCCACGTAGCTGTTCGGTGAGCCGAGTGGGTCGTGCGCGAGATCCACGACGAGCCAGCGCGTGGCCGAGGTGACTCCGTCGAACGACGTGCCGATGATCCGGCGGGTGCGACTGCGACCACCGTCGCATCCGACCACGTATCGCGCGCGCACCTGGCGCGGGCGACCGTCCGCGAGGAGTTCAACCACGACACCGTCATCCACTTCCCGCACGTCCTGCATCGGAGTGGACCAGCACACCTCGACGGTGGGGAAACGCCGGAGTCCTTTCAGGAGTTCCGCATCCACGAGCGGCTGGACGAATCCGTTGCGCCGGGGCCAGCCGAACTGCGCTTCACTCGGTGCCATCTCCGCGAGGAGCTCGCCCTTGCCGTTGACAAACCGCAGGATCTGATTCGGAATAAGGTGCCGTTCAACATGTTCGGACAATCCGATGCCCTGGAAGGCACGCATGGACTCGTCGTCCAGGCCTACACCACGCGGATAGTCGATGAGCACATCGCGTTCCTCTGCGACGAGAACCCGCAACCCGCGGCCCCCCAGGATGTTCGCCAGGGTGAGTCCTACAGGACCCGCCCCCACCACGAGGACGTCGACGGCGTCCGGCGCCGCGGCGGATCGTTCTTGACCGGCGGTCACGTCGCCCCCTGGACTGTTTGTAGTAATTATCGAACATGTTGCTTCTATATACACACAGACAATGGCGAAGAGCTGATGCCGTGTCAACACCGAAGTCACATTTCGTGTATATAATGAGCTGCATGTCGCTCTATTCGCACACGAGTCGGTTTGCCTGCCCGCACCGGGCGTGCGGCAGCGTCACACCCGGGCTTGATCCGGCATGACAACTCCGGATGCACGCCCCCGGCCCCAACCCCAGGTCGGAAGCCAAACCCTGGCTCGCGGACTCACCGCGCTGCTCGCCGTGGTGGACTCGCCGACCGGCATGACCGTGCAGCGGCTGGCCGAAGAACTCGGAGTCCACCGTTCGATCGCATACCGAATCCTGCAGACACTACGCGATTTCGGGTTCGTGACACCCGGCTCGGACGGCGTATACCGCCCCGGATCACGCCTGGCGTCCCTCTCGACAGCCTATCTACCGGCGCTCCGCGAGATCGCCACACCGGTGATGCGACGTCTCGCCGACCAGGTCGGCTGCACCGTTCACCTGTTCGTGGCCGAGCAAGACGAGGCCGTCTCCATCGAGGTCGTCGAACCCGTCACCGTCCCCCAGCACATCTCCTTCCGCGCCGGGATGCGCACGCTGCTGGATCGCGGAGCGGCCGGCTACGCACTCCTGGCCGCCGGTCCGGCGCTGCCCGCCGAACCCGATGCCGTCACCGAAGCGCGCCGGCAGGGCTACGCCACGAGCTCGAGCGAAGTCGAAACCGGCGTGTACGCGGTCGCGGCTCCGATCGCGAACTCGCATCCCACCGCGTGCCTCACTCTCATGAGCCACCGGGAGGATCAATTGGCCGCGGCGGCACCAGAGGTCGTGCGGGCGGCCGCGGACATCGCCCGAGCGATACTCGACGCCTGAAGATCACGCGACAACCGGTCGGTCGGCGTCGCACAGGAACCCGATCACGGCTTTGTCGCAGGTCTCCTGCTGTTCCCACTGAGGCCAGTGCCCCGCGCCGTCGATGAAGAGGAACTGCCCGTTCGGCAACTTGTCGGCCATCTCCATACCGGCCGCCGCGGGTCCGGACGGGTCGTCGCTGGTCCAGATCACGAGCACGGGCACCGTCACCGCCGCCAGATCGGCGTCGGTCACCATGTTGCGTCGGCGCACCTCGGGGTCCTGCAGGCACAGGACGTGCCGCATCGACTCCGCGAATCCCGGCTGCGAATAGATCGCTCGGCGACACCCGACGAGTTCGTCTGTGACACTGACGGGATCGGCCATGAGCCACTCGAGACGCGTCCGGATGCGCTCGGGTGTCGGTTCGTCGGCGGCGGCCTGACTCAACTCCCGGATCCGCGCCATCACCTCGGGGGCTACCATCGTGCCCCCGGGTGTGTTGAGCACGATCCGATACAGCCTATCGGGCTGTGCAACAGCGAACTTCAGCGCCACCCAGCCACCGAGCGACTCGCCGGACAGGTGCGCTCGCTCGATGCCGAGATCATCGAGCAATGCGGCGAGGTGGTCGACGTAGGCATCGATCTCGAGGTCGCGGGTGGCCGGAGTCGTATAGCCCTGTCCGGGAAAGTCGTACGCGATGACGGAGAAGTACTCGGCAAGCGCCGGTATGTTGCGTGAGAATGCCTCCAGGTGACCTCCGGTGCCGTGCATGAGCACCAGCGCAGGACCGGATCCCGCCCGCAGCACCCGGGTCCGCCATCCGCCGATCTCCCGGTACTCGACCGTGTGGGCCACCGAACCGAGGTCGTCCCATATCGTCATCGCGAAACACCTTCCTTCTGCGTTGCGGTGGTGACGGCGAACCCGGCGAACCACTCCTTGATAGGCCGGTAGTACCGACTGGTCATCTCGTACGAACCCTGCGCGGACAGGGCAGCGTACGCCGCGATCCAGGTACGGATCTCGTGGGCGGAACGGCCACCCTCCCCGACGAACCAGTCGTTCGACTTCTCGTCGAACGCAGCGATATCGCCCGTCTCGAACATGTCGAGCACCAGGGCATCCCACTCCGGGTTGAGGTCGTGGAACTCTGCGGATCCCGCAGCAAACGCACCGGCGGCAGCAACGGTACGAGTTTCCCGCTCGCGGCGCTGCTCCGCACTCGGGTTGCGCCCGTGCGTGATCCGCGCGGCAACCTCCGGAGTCGAGCCCGCCAGTCGAGGGATGGGCGGATCGTGGGAGAGGCCGCCGGACCCGACGACGAGTACGCGTTTCCCGGATTCCACCAGGACTCGCCCTACCGCCTCCCCCAGCCGACGGGCTCGACTCACCGGGCCGAGCGGTTCCGCGACGCAGTTGACGAAAACCGGGACCAGAGGCGGGATCTTGTCCACGGAATCGAACAGGAAGAGCAGCGGCTGAACGAATCCGTGGTCGACCCGCATCGCCTCGGACAGCGCAACGTCGATACCCGAGTCGAGTGCGTGCCGCGCGATGGCGTACGCGGCGTCGCGGTCCACCGCGAGCGGCCCGCTCGGCAGTCCGTAGTCACCCACGGATGTCGCTGCCGCACCGACGCAGAACGACGGCATCAGGTCGTACAGGAATCCGTTGTAGTGGTCGGGACCGAAGACGACCACGAGTTCGGGATCGAAGGCTTCCACGAAGGCCTTGGCCCCGGCGAGTTGTTCGTCCACCTCGTTCACGATGTCTGCCGTCGGATCGTTCAAGCCGATCAGCGGCGAGTGCGACGAGGCGCACAAGGCAAGCGGCATGGTAGCTCCGTCCGTCGGCCGGCCTGGGCAGCCACAGGCTGGGTTCGCCTGTCGCTGACAGTCGTCGCGGCCACGCCCTGTGCCGGCAACACCTCGACGATTGTTCTATATATACACAGTGCGCTTCTGTATATACACGCGTGACAGTAGCATTCGATACCCGGACCCACAACGGGGACGCCTCGCCGAGGGCGCCGGATCGCGCACCCACTTTCGAGCGAATGTATCGCCCGATCCGATGAAGGAGACGAACGGTACATTCGCTCGGAAATGGTTGGGTACGAACAGTTACTCGAAGGCCATGCCGGCGTCGGCGCCGCGCTGCATAGTGGTGTTCGCGCCGTCCAGCGACTCCCGGATGATGTCCGCATGGCCGCTGTGGTGGGCGGTCTCACGAATGATGTACAGCAAGATCTTTCGCGCGCTCCACCATTCCCGCTCGGGCGCCGCACGGCGCGGTGGGCAACGGCACCTGCAGATCGAGGTCGAGCGACCCGACGAACGTCTCGGTATCCCGCGCGACGACATCGTCGACGGTATGAGCAATTGCGGACAGATTCGGTCCTCGATAATCAATGCGATGAGAACCGCCGTTCGTGCTGGTCTGTATCCGCATGGACACCACACACACAGTTTCCGTTCCAGGTGGACGCTTGCACTGCGAGGTCCGTGGCACCGGACCACTCGTCATTCTCACCGGTGCCCCGATGGGCGCCGCGGATCTCGCACCGCTCGCCGACGCACTCGCCGACTCCCACACCGTCGTCACCCATGATCCGCGGGGCATCGGCCGCAGCGTCCTCGACGACCCCACCACCGATTCCACGCCGGACCTGCGCGCCACCGACCTGATTCGTCTGCTCGATACCCTCGATGTGAAATCCGCCGACATATTCGGAACCAGCGGTGGTGCCGTCACCGGACTCGCGCTCGTGGCTCGATACCCGGACAGAGTGCGCACGCTGGTCGCCCACGAACCGCCACTGCTCGAACTACTACCCGACGCCGCCGCACGCCGCGCCGCTGTGGACGCGGTGATCGACACCTTCCACCGCGCCGGCATCGACGCGGCGTGGGGAGCGTTCATGTCCACCGCCGGATAGGACACCACCGGGCCGGACGACGACGAAAACACCGAACGTGAACCCGGTGAACCGTCGGCGCAAGACCTCGCCGACGGTGCCCGATTCTTCGCTCACGAATTGCGGGCGACCACCCGTTATCTTCCCGATCTCGCCGCCTTGTCGGAAGCGTCGGAGCGCATCGTCATCGGAATCGGCGCCGAGTCCGGCAACCTGATCACATCGGCGACAGCAACCGCGCTCGCCGACGCTATCGCCGTCTCACCCGTCGAGTTCCCGGGGGAACACACCGGATTCGTCGACCGGACCGAGAAGTTCGCCAACCGCCTTCACGGGTTTCTCACCTGACTTCTTCTCCTGCAGCGAAACTTCTGCCCGGCAGCGAACCCGGCGGGCAGCGAAACCGGTCAAGCGGCGAAACCGACCGCACCGATCACCGGGATGATCGTCATGAACACGATCGCGACGACGAACAGGGTGATCGTGACCTTCTTGTCCCACTTGCTCCTGGTACCGGCAGCCGCGGCCAGGAAGAATACGAATCCGATGCAAATGGACGCGATGCCGATCATCACGGGGGTTTCGAGCATGGCCCCATCATCGCGTACGCCTGACCGTGCCCGCCGGGCGCCCGGCCCGTCACCGGTTGAGTTGTGCGATCCGGCCGCTGAGCGCCGTCGCGAAAGCTGTCCATAGTGCGTACGGCGACATTGCCACCCCCGCGGCGGGAACGGCAACGGCGGTGCGTCGCACGAGATCGGCACTGCTCGCGGTGAGCAGTGCCGCCACCACCGTCGCGGAAACAAGTCGCCCGGCCCGGAAGAACACCCAGGACCATGAGGCATTGAGGGCGAGATTCGCACCGAGCGCAACGATGTAGTTCCGTCGCGCGCCGAGGTCACGCTGTTCGGTCAACTCGTCGACAGCCGCTGCGGCGACTACCGCGATGTCGGCGTACAGCACGGTCCAGACGACCGGGAAGGTCGCCGGGGAAGGCTGAAACGAAGGCTTACGCAGTGTGCGGTACCAGTGGGAATCCGCCTCGCGAGAAGCCACGGAACCGACGAACGCAGTCATCGTTGTAGCAGCCACAGTTCCCAGGACCGTCTTCGGCTTCATCGACACAGCGACCTCCCGTTCGACATGCTCTTCTCGCCCGAATACCCCGCACACCCACCGGCTGAAACTCGACAGGATCAGGGAGTCGGTTGGCGCCCGCGCAGTGACCTGGTGATGGGCGCCTTCAGCCGGTCAGGACGAATGATGGTTCCCACCACCCGGTTCGCCGTGCCGACGCCAGGGTGGAAGCGGCGCAGACGCGGCGCGATAGTATCCCGGGCCGGGGCGCCGAACGAGCGCTCGACGCAACCAGGGGGCAGTTCCAGCATGTTCGTATCGACACGTCTTCGCACGGCCGGCGCGGTGATCGCAGCCTCGGCAGTACTGTTCGGCGCAGGATGCTCCAGTGATGGAAATTCCACGTCGACCGACAGCGCTTCTGCCGGCAGTATTTCGGCCGACGCCGATTCGTCGGCACAGTCCGCTCTCGATACCGTCCGCGCCGCGTACGAGACCACGGCGAACCAAGAGGTGCAGCGCGGTCGGATCGAGGCACAGGGCAGCATCGTCACCACAACGATCGACACGTCGCGCGATGTCATCCTGGGGCAGATACCGAATTCGCCGCACGGGCCGATGCAGGTGCTGTTCGAGGGCGATGACCTCTTTGCACAGTTCACGGATGTGCCGGAGGCCAGCGCTTCCATCCTCGAGGCCGACGTCTGGTATCGCGTCGATGTCGCCTCGGACCAGACCGGCCAGATGTTCCTCATCCGGGACCTGGTCCGGAATCGGCAGCAGAGCAGCGCGCTCCTGGCCGAATTCACCACCGGCGCGGAAGAGCAAGGTACCGAGGTCGTCGAGGCCGCCGACGCCACCCGGTTCACTGCCACACTGGATGTCGCGGCCTACGCCGATGCGCTCCTCGAGACGTTCGCCGATTCGCTGCCCACCGGCCCCGGCACCCCGAGCGCCGACGACATGCGCCGAATCATGATCGAGCAGACGCCTACGTCCCTCGAATTGTGGATCGACGACAACGGCCGCATCGTGCGCGAAGTCTTCGCCGGAAACGATACGACGACCTCGTACGACATCGACTTCGTCGTTCCCGAGTTCGACCGCGCGAACGCGCCACTGGCCCCGATCTCCTGACACCCAGCCCTCGGTCGACCCCGCAAAGCAGGTGAGGGGAACCATCATTCGGACAAGCCGAATGATGGTTCCCCTCACCGGGTGACGCGGTAGATCAGGTGCAGATCAGGACGAAACGAGTGCTTCCCGAGCCTTCTCCTTGCGGTTGCGGTAGATGCTCGACGCGAATGCCGCTCCGATCAGGGTGATGCCGACCAGGCCGGTGATCACCTCGGGAACGTGCGTACCGATCGAGTACAGCAGGATCAGCGCGAGCGCACCGATCGCCCAATGCGCGCCGTGCTCGAGGTACACGTACTCCGACAGCGTGCCCTTGCGCACCAGGAAGATCGTGATCGAACGGACGAACATCGCGCCGATGAAGCCGAGACCGAGAGCGATGATGATCGGATCGGACGTGATCGCGAACGCGCCGATGACACCGTCGAACGAGAACGACGCATCGAGAACCTCGAGGTAGAGGAACAGGAAGAAGCCTGCCTTGCCGGTGGCCTTCGCCAGACCCGACGGACCGCCGCTGGTTTCCTCACCTTCCTCGGGCATGTGGAACATCTCGCCGAGACCGTTGACCGCGATGTAGGTGATCATGCCGAGCACACCGGCGATCATCACCGTCGACACCTTGTCGTCGGGTGCGATGACCGTGGCAGTGACGAGCAGCAGCGCCGCCGCGACGACGACCTCGAGTTGGTCGAGCTTGCCTGCCTTCCCGAGTGGGCGTTCGATCCACCGCAACCAGTGGATGTCGCGTTCCTCGAAGATGAAGTGCAGGAACAGCATCAGCAGGAACATGCCACCGAACGCCGCGATCTGCGGATGTGCGTCGGTGATGAGTGTTTCGTAGCTGGGGCTACCGTCCGGGAAGTAGGCGGCACCGTCGGCGGGCGGATTCAACGCGAGGTTCAGCGCGTCGACCGGTCCGAGACCGGATGCGACCCAGACGATCAGGAGCGGGAACACCAGGCGCATACCGAACACGGCGATGAGGATGCCGACGGTGAGGAAGATCTTCTGCCAGAACTCGCTCATCCGCTGCAGCACGGTCGCATTGATGACCGCGTTGTCGAACGAGAGCGACACCTCGAGGATGCCGAGGATGACGCAGAGGAACAGTGCCTGGGGGCCGCCGTAGAGGAAGGCGACCACCAGTGAGACGACGGTGACGGCAAACGACGCCCCGAATATTCGCAGTATCACGACTGCGGCCTTTCTTATCGATAGTCAGGTCGATGCAGCGAGGTACTGCAAACAGGAGACAAGAATCCGGTCCCGGCGGATATGACCGGGACCGGATCGGGTTGACGACGAATCAGACGTTGACGCCGTAGTCGCGGGCGATGCCCGCCAGGCCGGACGCGTAGCCCTGGCCGACCGCGCGGAACTTCCACTCGGCACCGTTGCGGTAGAGCTCGCCGAACACCATGGCGGTCTCGGTGGAGGCGTCCTCGGAGAGGTCGTAGCGGGCCAGCTCGTTGCCGTTGGCGCGGTCGACGACGCGAATGTAGGCGTTGCGGACCTGACCGAACGACTGGCTGCGGGTCTCGGCATCGTAGATCGACACCGGGAAGAAGATGCTCTCGATATTCGCGGGGACTGCCGCGAGGTCGACGTTGATGACCTCGTCGTCGCCGTCGCCCTCGCCGGTGCGGTTGTCGCCGGCGTGCTCGATCGAGCCGTCCGGCGTCTTCATGTTGTTGAAGAACACGAAGTGCTGGTCGGAGATGGCCTTCTTGTCGGCGCCCGTCGCGATCGCGCTGGCGTCGAGGTCGAAATCGGTGCCGGTGGTCGTGCGGACATCCCAGCCGAGGCCGACGGCCACGGCGGTGAGATTCGGCGCTTCCTTGGTGAGGGAAACATTGCCGCCCTTGGTCAAGCTGACACCCATTCGGGGTCCTTTCGTAAGTCGGCGCGTCCGAACGGACCCGCCCGATTTGCGCGTGTCCTTCCCACACTAATGGGATATCCGCTACCGCGCTTCTGCCCGCCGTCCCTGCATCGGCGATGCCCACACCGCCGGCCAGTACCATTCGGATCGTGGCGAGCAGATTCACGCGCCGGCTTTTCGGTGGCGGACCGATCGAGGATCCCGCGGCTCTCCGCGCCCACGACACGATGGTGGCGGCCTTCCTCGACATGGACCGACGGCAGTCGATCGCGGAGGCCGCGGTCACCGCCTCGCGTGAGCTGGAGCCGGAGCGGAACGTGGATCGCACGTGGACACCGATCCGCGAAGCGTGCTACCGAGCCGCCGAGACCTACCTGCAACTTGCCCGCACCGAACCCGATCAACCGCTGGCGACTGCCGCCGCGTACGAGCATGCGACAACCATGATCGGCTCCGCAACGAGAACGTTGGATGAATTCTACGGATACAACCGTGCCCATTTCGAGCACGCGATGTCGGTTGCCGCTGCCGTTCCGCACATCGCACAACGTGCACGGGCCGACGCACACTCCGCCACCCGGAACCTGCACGCACCCGACAACGCCGCCTTCGCCGGCTATCGGTCGGTGCAGACCGCGGCAGACGCACTCGATACCGCACTGAGCGCACTCGACGCGGCGGTCGGGACGGTCGCGATGCGGGAAAGCGCGGCGCGGGTCGGACAAGCGGCAGCGGAACTACAGGCCGCGCTCGAACTGGCACCGGCACAATCCGACCGGGCGCGCAACACTGTGTCGTCCGTCACAACTAGGATCGCAGCGGCCCACACCCGATCAGCGGGTCTCACCCCGGCCTACTCGGCGCTGCTCCGCGAATTCAACGCGGCGAGTTCCGCGGATCTTGCCGGCAACGATCGGCAGGCCACCGAGCTTCTCGCGCACGCCGAGGACAGCCTGACCGCGGCACGCAGCGAGTTGTCGGCCGGCCGGCCCGAGCATGCGCTCGACCACGCCGCCGCCGCGCGGTCGCACATCACCGTCGCCGAGCGCAACATCGACGCTGTCACCGACCGACTCGCGACTCTGCGTGCGGTGCGGGAGAATCCCGCTGCGAAGGTCGATGCCGTCCGCTTCCGGCTACGTGACGCACAGCACCTCGCGGTGCAACGTGGGATGACCGCACAATGGGGGTCGGTACTCGACGCGCAACTCGCCCGGATCGACAGAGCCGTCGATTCACTGACGGGTGTTCACCCGGACTACTGGGCGTTTGTGTGCGACCTCGACGCGGTGACGGACTTCATCACCGGAGTGGTGCAACGAATGAGAGGACGGACGGACGGCCCATGACTCGGGGGACCTTCACGGAAGTGCGCGGCACACGCCACTTCCGTCACCTGGATCCGGCGACGCAGAGCGCATTGTTCCTCCACCACCCACAACCGTTCGACGACAGCGACGACCGTGAACGCCTTGCGGTGGCGCTCGGGGCGACCCTGTACGTGCCGGCGACCCGCCGCGATCTGGCCGCGACCGTCACACGCCGCGCAGCCGAGGGCGTGACGTCGATGGTTCTCGACCTCGAGGACGCGGTCGCCGACGACGAGGTCGAGGAAGGGCTGCGCAACACCGTCGACACCCTCGACCGTCTGGCCGGGACCGAGGCCGCGAACATGCTGCTGTTCGTGCGGGTCCGCACGCCCGACGGCGTCGAGCGCATCGCGGCCGACCTCGGCGACGGCGTCGGCGCCCTCACCGGGTTCGTGCTGCCCAAGTTCGGCGCGGACACCGGCCGCGCGTTCCTCGACGCGGTCTCCGCGGCATCGGCGCGACTGGGCAAGCGGCTGTACGCGATGCCGGTACTCGAGTCCAGCGACCTCGTGCACCGGCAGACCCGCGACCACGAATTACAGTCCGTCTCCGCTCTGCTTGCCGAACACCGGCAGCAGGTGCTGGCCGTGCGGATCGGCGCGACCGACATGTGCGGCACATTCGGGATCCGCCGCGACCGGGACCTCACCATCTACGACGTGCGGGTCGTCGTCGACGTCATCGCCGATGTCGTCAATTATCTGGGTCGGACAGACGGCACCGGTTTCGTCATCACCGGGCCGGTGTGGGAGTACTTCGCCGACCACGAACGCATGTTCCGGCCGATGCTGCGGGCCACTCCGTTCGAGGAACACGACGCCGTGCTGTTCCGCCAGCAACTCGTCAGCCGCGACCTCGACGGGCTGCTCCGCGAGATCACCCTGGACCGCGCGAACGGCATCCACGGCAAGACCGTGATCCATCCGTCGCACGTGGCGGCGGTGCACGCGCTGTCTGCGGTGACCCACGAGGAATACCACGACGCCGTCGACATTCTCGGCGGCGACACCGGAGGGGTCCGTCCGTCCGACTATCGGAACAAGATGAACGAACGCCGCCCGCACCGCACCTGGGCGCAGCAGACGGTTCTGCGTGCGTCGGTGTTCGGTGTCACCAACAAGGGAGTCACGTTCGTGGACCTGCTCACCGCCCTGGTGCACAAATGAGCACGGCCGCACCGACCGGCATCGTCGAAACCCTTCAGATACCCTGGGCTACAGAGAAATTCGGCCTGACGCTGCATCACCACGACTCGACCACCGGACACCGGGTTACGGATCTGGTCCGACCCGGACTGCGCCGCAACCCGCGGCGCGCACACCTGCTGGTGTCCACCGTGCTGGGCAAGCACATTCCGACCGATCCCGCGGTCGTGCTCGACGCAGGAAACCGGCTCGGCGACCGGGTGGCCGAACTGCTCGGCGAGGATGCCCCGGTAGCGGTCGTCCTCGGCTTCGCCGAGACCGCGACCGGCCTGGGCCATTGTGTGGCCACACGCATCGGCGCGGCCTACTATCTGCACTCCACTCGCCGCGACGTTCCGGGCGCCGACACGTTCGCCGGATTCGAGGAGGGCCACTCGCACGCCACCTCCCATCTACTCCAGCCGACGTCGCCGGACCTGTTCGCGAACACCGCACCGCTCGTGCTCGTCGACGACGAAATCTCCACTGGAGCAACCGCACTCGATGCCATCCGCGCGCTCCACCGGAACCATCCGCGCTCCCGGTACGTGATCGCCTCGCTCGTCGACATGCGCGCCGAGGAGAATCACCGCGCGGCCGCACAGACTGCCGCCGATCTCGGCGCACGGATCGAGCACGTGTCGCTCGCGACCGGCCGGGCGGTGATCCCCGAGGGCACCACCGCGCGCGTGACGGCGCTTTCCGACCCCGAGCTGAATCCGCGCGCGGCACAACGGGGTACCGCACGGTTCGTTACTCTTCCTTGGCCTGCAACGGTTCCCGATGGCGGGAGGCACGGATTCCGCGGCGCCGACACCGCAGGTTTCGACGCCGCGATCACGGCAGCTGCCGCAGCCCTCACCGCCGCACTCGAGCCCGGCCACCCGGCCATCGTGATCGGACACGAGGAACTGATGTACCTGCCACTCCGGCTCGCGGACACGCTCGCCGCGCACGGCGTCGCCACCCGGTTCCAGACCACCACCCGGTCACCCGGCTACGTCCTCGACGTACCCGGCTATCCGCTGCGACGCGGATTTGCTTTCCTCGCACCGGAATACGTCTCCGAGACACATGAAGAAGAGGCACCGCGCTATCTGTACAACGCGCAGTGGCCCGGTGCCGACCACAAGCCCACGCTCGTACTCGTGATCGACAGCCCCGCCGACACCGATCGACTTCGCGCGGACGGCGGGCTCGTCGATGTACTCACCGCAGCGGGCGAAGATGTCGTCGTCGCCACGGTTTCCGCGACCGACCCGGTCGCACTTCGCACCAGCAGGGAGGCACCGTGACGGCACCGTTGACAGGACCCGAGTTCGGATCGTACGTCGCCGACGACGTGACCTGGCTGCTCAAGGACCTCTCGCACGTCGACCTCGAAGCCGACGTCACCGAACGGGAATTGCGCATTCAAGCGGGTCTGGCGCACTACGCGGAGTCGCTGCCGGTGGAGTACCGGCCCGACGCGGAGTATCGCGAACTGTTCGACAAGGTGCTCGCCGAGACCGCGGGGAGGCTGGCACGCGCCGTCGGAGCCGTGACCGAACTCCTTCTCGCAGAACGCGGCCCGAACCTGACACTGGTGTCGCTGGCCCGTGCCGGCACCCCGGTCGGTGTCCTGATCCGGCGGTGGGCACAGCTCCATCACGGATTGTCGTTGCCGCACTATGCGATCTCGATCGTGCGCGGCCGCGGCATCGACGCCGCCGCGCTCGACCACATCACCGCACGGCACGATCCGGCATCGGTGGTCTTCGTCGACGGGTGGACCGGCAAAGGCGCGATCGCACGCGAACTGTCGGCTGCGCTTGCCGAGTACGCGGCGGCGGGCGGCCCGACCTTGTCCGACGATCTCGCGGTTCTGGCCGATCCCGGCCGGTGTGTGCGCACGTACGGCACCCGCGACGACTTCCTCATCGCATCTGCCTGCCTGAATTCCACTGTGTCCGGTTTGGTCTCGCGGACAGTCCTCAACGACACCCTGATCGGTCCCGGCGAGTTCCACGGCGCGAAGTTCTACTCCGAACTCGCCGACGAGGACGTGTCCGCAACACTGATCGACGCAGTGTGCGCCGAATTCGGCGACCGAGACAGCGCGCTCGCCGACGCCCGGCGTGTCATGGACTCCGATCGCACACCGACCTGGACGGGTTGGGCATCGGTGGAGCAGATCCGGGCGCGGTACGGGATCTCGACCGTCAACTTCGTCAAGCCGGGCGTGGGCGAAACGACACGGGTGTTGCTGCGGCGGGTGCCGTGGAAGGTGCTCGTCCGGGAGGCCGACGCCCCCGAGCACGCCCACATCCGGATGCTCGCCGCCGCGCGCGGTGTCCCGGTCGAGGTGGTTCCCGACCTCGCCTATTCGTGCATGGGATTGATCAAGGACCTGCCGTGACCACCGCACTGATCGCCTCGGATCTCGATCGCACACTCATCTATTCGCGCGCGGCGATGACGCCGACTCAGCTCGACCGCACCGACCTGCTGTGCGTCGAATATTTCGACGGTGCGCCACTGTCGTATCTGTCGGACGCGGCCGCACATCGGTTGCGGGAGCTGAGCGCGGCGGTACGTGTGGTTCCGACGACCACCCGCACCCCCGAACAGTTCGGGCGTATCGCGCTGCCGGGTGGACCGTGGCGGTATGCGATCACCAGCAACGGTGGCGCGATCCTTGTCGACGGCGCACCGGATCCCGTGTGGCGCAGTGCGCTCGAAGACACGCTCCGTACCGATGGTGCCGGGCTCGACGAGGTGCTCACCGCGCTGCGGGCCCGTATCTCACCGGACTGGGTGAGCAAGCTGCGGATCGCCGACGACCTGTTCTGCTATCTCGTTGTCGACGTCGACGCCCAGCCTGCCGAGTTCCTCGCCGAATGGGACGCGTGGTGCCGTGCCCGTGGCTGGGGAGCGTCCCAGCAGGGCCGGAAGATCTACACGGTCCCCGACTGCGTGTGCAAGAGCCACGCGGTCGCCGAGGTGCACCGGCGGCTCGTCGCGGACGGGGATCTCGACGAAAATTCCCCGGTGTTCGCGGCCGGCGACGGTGCCCTCGACGCGCGGATGCTCGAAGCGGCGGATGCCGGGATCCGTCCGCGTCACGGCGAACTCGAGGCACTCGGTTGGCAGCATCCGACCGTTGTGGTCACCGACACCGCCGGGGTGTCGGCGGGCGAGGAAATTCTCGCCTGGTTTGCCGAGTTCGCCCGCATTCCGGCCGGTTCGTAGAGTGGACCGAGATCGACCGATGCTTCCATCGCCCGCCAGTGTCGCCTATCAGTGAGGACGATTGACCTTGACCACTCCGCTCGCCAAGGGCCAGAACGGCCCGATCACCGCCTCCGACGTGGTCGTCTCGCTCGAGCTGACCACACCGGCCGATTTGTCCGCTCTGCTCGTCAAGGCCGACGGCAAGGTCCGGTCGGACGCCGACTTCGTGTTCTTCAATCAGCCCACCGGCCCGGGTGTGCGTCTGGTTCCCGGCGCGCCGGGGCAGGCTGCGTCGCTTGCGGTGTCGCTCGGTGACGTCCCCACGGAGATCGAGCAGGTCCGGGCCGTGATCACCCTCGACGACCCGTCGAGTACGTTCGGGCGTTTCGCACCGCCCGCCGCGCGGATCAGTGACGCGGCGGGCGCGGTGCTGTACGAGTACCGCATCGAGGGGTTGAGCAGCGAGTCCATCGTCATCGCGCTCGAGTTGTACCGGCGTCAGGGCACGTGGAAGGTCCGGGCCGTCGGGCAGGGATACGCCGGGGGGTTCGCCGCGCTGGTCACCGACCACGGTGTTTCGGTCGACGACGCACCCGCCGCACCTGCACCTGCACCACAGCCCACCGCGCCCGCTGCGCCCCAGCAGCCTGTCCAGTCCCAGCAGCAGTACGCCCCGCCCGTCCCTCCGCAGCCGGCCGCACCCCAGCAGTACAGCCAGCCCCAGCAGTACGGCCAGCCCGCGCAGCCCCAGTACGGTCAGCCCCAGCCCCAGTACGGTCAGCCCCAGCCCCAGCCCCAGGCGCCTGCGGCGCCCCCGGCCGAAGTCAGTCTCACCAAGAACCGCCCGGTCAGTCTCGTCAAGGGACAGCGGGTGACCTTGCGTAAGGACGAGGGGGTTGCCCTCACGTTCCTGAAGATGGGTCTCGGGTGGGACCCGGTCGAGAAGCGTGGACTGTTCGGCAACCGCTCGGCGGACGTCGATCTGGACGCCTCGGCGGTCCTGTTCGCCGACCACAACATCGTCGACGTCGCGTACTACGGCCAGCTGACATCGAAGGACGGCTCGATTCAGCACCAGGGTGACAATCTCACCGGCGAAGGCGCCGGTGACGACGAGGTCGTACTCATCGACCTGACACGTGTGCCGCCGCACGTCAACACGATCATGCTCATCGTCACCTCCTACAAGGGTCACACGTTCGAGCAGGTCAAGAACGCGTTCTGCCGGCTCGTCGACGGGACGAACAACGCAGAGTTGGCCCGCTACACGCTGCAGGGCGGTATGCCGTTCACCGGCATGGTGATGTCGAAGCTGTACCGGCAGGGACAGGAATGGAAACTGCAAGCCGTCGGCGAGGGCGTCCAGGCCAAGCACCCGGGTGAGGCCGCGCCGCAACTCGGCCGGTTCCTGGCAACGTAGCCGATGACCGTCCAGTTCCGGGCAGGGCAGAATGCTCCGCTCGCAGCGCCGTCTGTCCGGTTCACGGCGACCGCGTCGGTACCGGTGGATCTGTGCGCGCTGGTCGTCGACTCGGGACTGAGAGTGACATCGTCTCAGGACGTCGTGTTCTACAACCAGAAACACACTGCCGGTGTCCGACTCGACGGCGATGCGCTCGTCGTCGAGCCGGCCCGGCTGCGGCCGGACGCGGAGAAGGTGCTGTGCGTGCTCGGAGCCGACCGGGCGACCTCGGCCGAGACCACACTCACCGATGCGGCGGGAATGCCGTTGGCGACGTTCCGCATCGAACCGGTCGCGGGTGAGACGGCGCTGCTGTGCTGGGAGATCTACCGGCGCGGCGGTGATTGGAAGATCCGGGCACTGGGGCAAGGCTATTCGGGTGGTCTGGCCGAGTTGTTCACCGTGCACGGTGTCGATGTGGATGATCCCGAGCCGGCACCGCAGGTGCAGCAGTCGCCGGAACACGAGGCGCTGCCGATCGAATCCGACGTGTCGTGTGCCCGCATGTGGCAAATTTTCGAGGACGCATCCCGATCAACCGCCGCGTTCGTCTCGGCCCACGAGTATGCGCAACACCGCTTGGACATGGAATTGTCTGCGGCCGTGGCCGATCCGTCTTCCCGCACCGGTAGCGGTGCCGACCAGGCCCGCGCCTTGGCACATCGGCGCTGCGACGAACTCGTCGCTGCGGCGCAGTCCCGGTACGATGCCGACTCCGCGCTCTTGACCACCGAACTCGGTGCGCTCGACGGGTCGTTGCCTGCGGCACTCGCACCGTGGAATGCCCCCACGTGGAACCAGCACGGCGGCGTATCCGACGGAGTCAGGCTCGGCGAGCTCACCGCACCGGACCGGGGGCCGCTGCGGGTGCCGTTCTGCGTGCCACTGCCCCTGAGCCGGCCGTTGTGGGTGAACGGTGACGCCGATGTTGCCGCGCCGGTGGCGTCGGCGCTCGCGTTGAGACTGCTCGCATCCCGACCCGGGTCGCTGCTCGATGTCGTCGACCCGGCGGGTGCGCTGAGACAACTGTGCGAACTCGCCGCTCCGGTTCTCGCGGGTCCACCCGTCCTCGATGTGTCCGGTGTCGCCGCGAAGTTGAAGGGACTTGCCGAAGCGGCGGAACTGGATTCGCTGGCGGTGTCGGCGGGTGTCGATGCGCACCGGCACGAACCTCGCGTGTTGATCATCTCCGGGATACCGCACGGATACGGTAGCGACGATCTGATGCACCTCGTCCGGATCGTGCAACTCGCGTCCGCCCAGAGCATGTCGGTGGTCATCACGGGTATGGACGATCCGCACGTCGACAGCCCGGCATATCGTATCCTCGCCGACGCATCCCAGCACATCCCCGCGGACAAGGGCCAGTTCGCCGATCCGTGGACTCGAACGGAATGGCAGTTCGTCCCGGACTCCGGGCCATCCGACCCGGAACGGATCCGGGCGGTGGTGCGGTCGATGGAGCGCCGCTGACCGGTTCGGCCCGGTGCGATCACATGAAGCGGCCGCCGGTGACCTCGAGGACGGCACCTGTCATGTAGGAAGACATGTCGGACGCCAAAAACAGTGCCACGGAAGCGATCTCGTCGACCTCACCCGGCCGGCCCATCGGGATCTCGCTCATCTTCTGATCCCACGCCTTCTGTGGCATCGCCTCGGTCATCGCGGACCGGATCAGCCCCGGCTGGATCGCGTTGATGCGAACACCGTGATGCGCCATCTCCTTCGCAGCAGCCTTCGTCAAGCCCACGATGCCGGCTTTCGCGGCCGAATAGTTGGTCTGGCCGACCAAACCGACCTTGCCGGACAGCGACGAGATATTCACGATCGCACCGCGCTTGGCTTCACGCATGATCGCCGACGCCTTGCGGGTGCCGTTCCAGGTGCCCTTCAGGTGCACCGAGATCACCAGATCGAAATCCTCTTCGGTCATCGTCCGCATCGTCGCGTCGCGGGTGATACCGGCATTGTTGACGACGACGTCGAGCGCACCGAATCCATCGACCGCCTCGGCGAGCAACGTGTCCCAATCCGCGGATTCGACGACATTCGCCTTCACCGCACGCGCGACGTCACGACTGCCGAGTTTCTCGGCCGCAGCGGTCGCGGCGTCGAGGTCGAGGTCGCCGATGACGACCTTGGCGCCTTGCGCGACGAACGACCGGGCGATCGCGAAACCGATGCCCTGAGCGCCACCGGTGATCACGGCGGTACGGTTCTCCAGCAAAGACATGCGAATCCTTTCGGCATGCGACCTTCCGGATTGTGCACAGGGAAGGCACACGAGCGGTGGGTGCGGGTGCTCCGCACGAGTTGACGACCCGAATATAGCGGCGGAACGACTCCGGCGGCCCCGCCGGCATCATCAGCGTCTATGTGGATTTTTCTCATTCGTATTGGACACAACGAGCGCGACGATCGAGGCTGGAACCCATGATCACTTCGTCGAGAGCCAACACACCCACGCCGGCCACCGAGGTCGACGACGACGATTTCCGGAAGATCCTCGCCCAGACACGCGCGTTCGTGCGTACCGTGGTGGTCCCGCGCGAACAGGAGATCGCAGATGCCGATGCGATCCCGGACGACATCCGCGGCGCCGCCAAGGAGATGGGACTGTTCGGATACGCGATCCCCCAGGCGTGGGGCGGCCTCGGACTGAATCTGCAGCAGGACGTCGAACTGGCGATGGAACTCGGTTACACGACGCTGGCGTTGCGTTCGATGTTCGGCACGAACAACGGCATCGCCGGGCAGGTACTCGTCAACTTCGGAACCGATGAACAGAAGTCGCAGTGGCTCGAAGGAATCGCTGCCGGCGAGATCGTCGCATCGTTCGCGCTCACCGAGCCCGGGGCAGGTTCCAACCCGGCGGGCCTGCGCACCAGGGCGGTGCGCGACGGCGACGACTGGGTGATCAACGGCGAGAAACGCTTCATCACCAACGCTCCCCTGGCAGACCTGTTCGTCGTCTTCGCCCGCACCAGACCCGCGGACGAGAACGGCACCGGTATTGCGGTTTTTCTCGTACCCGCCGACACCGAGGGCGTGCACGTCGGCACCAAAGACGCGAAGATGGGCCAGGAAGGTGCCTGGACCGCGGATGTCGCATTCACCGATGTGCGGGCGTCCGCCGCTGCCCTGGTCGGAGGCAGCGAGGACGTCGGATACACAGCGGCGATGGTGTCGCTCGCGCGTGGTCGCGTGCACATCGCCGCGCTGGCGGTCGGTCAGGCCCAGCGCGCGCTCGACGAGTCGGTCTCCTACGCGGCCACCGCCACCCAGGGCGGCGACCCGATCGGTAACTTCCAGCTGGTACAGGCGATGATCGCCGATCAGCAGACCGGCGTGATGGCCGGTCGCGCGCTCGTGCGCGATGCGGCGAAGGCGTGGGTGGAGGAAACCGATCGTCGTATCGCGCCGTCGGCCGCGAAGCTGTTCTGCACCGAAATGGTGGGCAAGGTCGCCGACCTCGCGGTGCAGATCCACGGCGGTCCCGGCTACATGCGCGGCGTTCCGGTCGAGCGCATCTACCGTGACGTCCGCCTGCTGCGCCTGTACGAGGGCACCAGCGAGATCCAGCGTCTGATCATCGGCGGCGGACTCGTCAAGCAGGCTCAGCGCGGCTGAATTCTGCTCTGCCAGAACGACTGCACTACCCGGAGTCTTCCATCCGAACGGAAGACACCGGGCGGTGTCGCGGCGTGCGCGGGACGGTCAGGCGGCCGTCTTGCGGGCGACGACCTCGATCGCGACGAGGTGGTCGCGGTACTTGGTGAACACCGATCGCATCTGCAGCACACGGGCGCGGGCATCCGAGTCGCGCAGCACGTTCGAGACGAATTTCAGTGTGCCGAGCACACCTTCGTCCGCGAGGATGCGCGTCGGGTCCAGAAGTTTCATCGGGGCGAAACCGACTGTGTCGACCTCGAATCCGGCTGCGACGAACAGATCCTTCCATTCCTGCGCGGTCAACGGACGCGCGTTGACCTTGATGGAGCGGGCGAGCGCCTGACGGATCTCGGTCTTGACCTCGTCGGCAACGTTGTCCGGTTCGATCGCGAGTTCGTGGATGACGTAGCGGCCACCCTGACGCAGGACACGGTGGGCCTCGGCGGCAATCTCCGCCTTGTGCTTGTCGGTCTGCATCGTCAGCATCGCCTCACCGATCACGACGTCGACCGATGCGTCGTCGAGGCCGGTTTTCGCGGCGTCACCGGACACGACGATCCCGTTTCCGTCGATCGCGCGGCGGGTCAGATCCGCGGCGCTCGGATCGGATTCGACGCCTGTGTAGCTGCGGGGGCCTGCGGCGACGATCTCCTGCGCGGTACGGCCGAGACCGGGAGCGAGTTCGACGACGTCGGCGCCGGCGATCTTCGCGTCGGCGAGCATCCGCTCGGTGAGTTCCCTGCCGCCGGGCCGCAGCACCCGCTTGCCCAGTCGCGCGAGCAGCCAGTGCCCCGGCACATGCGCGGCATCACGCTCGGCGAGCGGAAGCTCGCCCGATCCGGATCCTGCGGTGCTCGTGTCGTCACTCATTTCGCCTCACTAAGGTTAGGCTCACTTTAGTCGAGAAGTGTACGGCAAGCGCCCCCGCGATCCGAGCGAATGTATCGCCCGTCTCATCCAATCGACCGGGCGATACATTCGCTCGAACCACCGGGGCGGGTGGCGGGGTGACCGGACAGGGCGAGTGGCGGATCCGACCGGGCGGATGCGGCCGACACCCGCTATCGTTTCGCGCCATGCGACTGCTCGAGAAATCGAAACGGGTCATCGAGGCTCAGTTGAGCAATACGAGCATCCGGGCACTGTCGGGATCGATGGTTGCCTACGAGGGACAGGTGAGCTTCAAGTCGGCCGGGTTCGGTGGAGGCGAGGGTGTGCTCGCGGGTCTTCGACAGCGGGCGACCGGCGAGGGCCTGTCTTTGATGGAGGCCGGCGGCACCGGCGTCGTCTACCTCGCGCACCGGGGCCGGAACGTGACCGTACTGGAACTGAACAACGAGACGCTGCAGGTCGAATCCGAGCAGTTGCTGGCTCTCAACGGAAACCTCACCACCAACGTCACCTTCGCCGGGGTTCGAGGCGGCATGAGCGGCCAGGGCTTGTTCACCACGACGGTGACGGGCAGCGGTCAGGTCGCACTGCTGTCTTCCGGCGGGCCGCTGATCCACCTGGAGGTCTCACCCCAGTACCCCCTGGTCGTCGACCCGGACGCCTTCGTCTGCGCGAAGGGGCAGCTGACGCAGTCGTTCGTCACCGACGTCTCGTGGCGGTCCGCCATCGGCCAAGGCAGCGGCGAGGCGTTCTCACTGAAGTGGGACGGCATGGGTGTCGTGTCCATCCAGCCCGCGGAACGGTAGGACACCATGTCGTTCACCAAGGTCAACAACAAGGTCGTTCGCGTAGACCTGAACCAGTCCGGTCCGATCGTCGCCCGCCGCGGAGCAATGCTCTTCTACACGGGTGCAGTACATTTCGCTCCTCACAACTCTCCCGGTGGCGGTATGGCAGGCGGAATCGCATCGATGGCCGGTCGCATGATGCAGGGCGAGCACGAAGCCACGATGGTCGCGCAAGGAAACGGCGTGGTGCACTACGGGTTCCGCGGGCTCGAAACGCACATCGTCGACATGTCCGCCGGCGGGGAACTGCGGGCCGAGGCGTCGCGGTTGCTCGCACACACGTCGGGCCTGCAGAGCGCGATCGTGCAGACCTCGGCCGCACCTGCTGCCGCGGGTGGTGGTGGCGGCCTGTTCGGCGCGTTGCGCGGTGCTGCCACCGGAATGGTCACGGGTACAGGGATGTTCACCACCCAGTTGGCCGGGTACGGGGCCGCTGTCCTTCTCGCGCACGGCGGGGTCATCGAACTCCAGGTCGGCGGACCTGCACCGGTGTTCGTCGATCCGCAGGCGTTCGTCGCAGCGCTCGGCCCGGTACGAACCGAGTTGAAGTCGGCGATGAGCTGGCGCAACGCCGGTCGCTCCGGCGGCGAAAGCATGCAACTCGAGTGCACCGGGCAGGGCATCGTCTACGTGCAGGCATCGGAGGAGAAGCTGTGAGCGTGGTTCTGAATCCGACGCACCTGGTCGGCAACGACAACGTCCCCGGCAACAGCTACGCCTACTGCATCGACCTGCAGGGTCCGTGGTTCCTGTCGAAGGGCGCGATGATCGCCTACTACGGACAGATCCAGTTCACCGCGCTCACCCACGGCCTGCAGGGTCAGCTTCTGCACATGGTCGCCCGGCAGTTCTCGGCGCCGTTGCACTTGGGCGACTATGTGGTCGCGGAGGGCTACGGGAAGCTGATCCTCGGCGACCGCGGCTACGACATCAACTCCTACGACCTCGACGACGGCAACCTGACCATCAGAGCCGCCAACCTCCTGGCGTTCGAGCCGGGACTGTCGCTGAACCAGTCGATCGTGCCGGGCTTCCTCACCTTGATCGGTACCGGAAAGTTCCTGGCGTCGTCGAACGGCCCGGTGATCTTCGCGGAACCACCGCTGCGGGTGGATCCGGAGGCGCTGGTGGGCTGGGCCGACTGCCCGTCCCCAAGTCACCACTTCGACGCGTCCTGGGTCACCGGGTATGTCGCGGCGGGTGCACGCATGTTCGGCGTGCAATCCGGCGAGGAACGGCAGTTCGACTTCACCGGGGCGGGAACGGTGCTGATCCAGTCGAGCGAGAAGATCATCGACGACAGTTCCGTGGTCCGGATGATCGAAGGGCAGTTGCCGGGGCTCACCGGCAGTGGCCTCCAGCGCATCAATCATGCCGTGTCGTCGCAACTGCAACAGCAACAACAGGTCTGAGCAGGTCGAGCACGGCGGCACCGTTGCGATGTGATGACGATCACAGGATAGCCAGTCCTAAGTACGCTAAGGTTTGGACAACCTAAGAAGTTCGCTCCAGATTGGTCGTCCGCATGTACGTCTGCAGCTGCCACGCTCTCACCCACAATCACATCGAGGCTGAGATCGCTGCTGGCGCTCGCTGCACCCGCGACATCAGCGCGGCGTGCCGGGCCGGAACCGACTGCGGCGGGTGCGTACGCAATATCTCCGCGATCCTGCGAGCTTCACGCCAGAGTGAGACGATCGAACTCGAGACCGCCGTGTAGCCAGCCCCTACCCGGCGGTGAACTCGATGGTTCACCCTGGGAGGTGCCATGAAGGGCGACAAGAAGGTCCTGGAGTTCCTCAACGAGCAGTTGACGGCCGAACTCACCGCAATCAATCAGTATTTCCTGCACTCGAAAATGCAGGACAATCTCGGCTGGGCGAAACTCGCCGCACACACCCGCGCCGAATCGTTCGAAGAAATGCGTCACGCCGAGACGCTGACCGACCGCATCCTGTTCCTCGACGGTCTCCCCAACTACCAGCGGCTCGGTTCGATCCGTATCGGCCAGTCCGCGAAGGAGATGTTCGAGGCGGATATGCAGGTCGAGATCGAGGCCCGCGACCGTCTGCGGAAGGGATCGGAGTACATGCGATCGGTCAGCGACATCACCTCGGCGAACATCTTCGAAGCCATCCTCGCGGAGGAGGAAGAACACATCGACTATCTGGAAACGCAACTCGGGTTGCTCGAACAGTTGGGTGAGCCTTTGTACATCGCCCAACACGTCTCCCCGCCGGAGTAGCCGGCCGAGGAGACCGACCGGAGAGACCAACCGGGGGCCGCCACAATCGTTGACCGAGCAACGACACCGCGTATCCTGACCGCATGGATTCACCACGGTGGCTCGACGACACCGAGCAGCATGCCTGGCGCGCGTATCTCGACGCCACCCGTCTGCTCATGGCGGCCCTCGACCGGCAACTCAGCCGTGATTCGGACATCTCGCTCACCGACTTCGAGTTGCTCGTCGCGCTGTCCGAAGCCCCCGGCCACCGCATGCGCATGAGCGCTCTCGCCGACGTCGTCGTCACGACGCGCAGCGGTGCAACGCGTGCGATCGCTCGCCTCGTCGCGGCAGGCTGGGTCCGCCGGGTCGAATGCCCCGAGGACAAGCGCGGCACACTCGCCGAATTGACCGAGGACGGCAACACCAAGCTCGCCGAGGCCAGCCCCGGGCACGTCGCCGCGGTCCGTTCGAGTATGTTCGACCTGCTCAGCGAGGAAGACGTCGCGCGGTTCGGCGAATCCTTCACCGCGATGCGAACGCATCTACTCGGAAACGGCTAGAGGACATGATGAGCGACTCCCCCGTGAACATCGTCCACAACGTGGACCTGCAGCGATACGAACTCCGTTCCGGTGACACCGTGATCGGCTATACCCAGTACCACCCGGACGGCGACGTCCAGCTCGTGTTCGACCACACCGAGGTCGACGGTGCCTACTCGGGCCGCGGCCTGTCCGGCAAGCTCGTGCACTTCGCACTCGACGACGTACGCGAACGCGGCAAGCGGATCGTTCCCATCTGCCCGTTCGTCCACTCCTACATCGAGAAGCACCCCGAGTACCAGGACATCACCGACTGACCGCCCTGGGTCCCCCGCTCCGGTGGCTCAGCGGCGGGCGAGGTCGGCGACCATCCTGTCGACGACCCGCACGCTGAGCACCTGATCCAGCGTCATGGACGCGCAGCCGATCATGCCGGATCGGTCACCATGCGCCCACGGCAGGATCCGCAGTGTCCGGGTAGATGTAGCAATTGCGTTTCCGTACAACGTTTCCCGAAGTCCGGCGACAAAGACGTCGTACGCTCCCGCCATATCGCCACCGACGACCAGAGCCTCCGGGTCGAGGAGATTGACAGCCCCCGCGACAACCTCACCGATACGACGGCCACTGTCTCGGATCAGCCTGCGCGCGTCGGCGTCCCCCGAACCGGCGAGTTCGACGACGTCGCGGATGTGCGTGACATCGCGGCCCAGAGCCTCGAGTTCACGGACCAGGGCCCAGCCGCCTGCCACCGCCTCGACGCAGCCGATGTTGCCGCACCGGCAGACAACTCCCTGCGCTGCAGCGATTTTCGTGTGCCCGATCTCGCCGACGGCGCCCACTGCACCCCGCTGCAGTACGCCCCCGGAGACGATTCCGGCGCGCAGACCGGTGGACGCCTTGATGAGCAGCATGTCCCGGAATCGACGACGGTCACCGAATTGTTCGGCCAGAACCATCGCATTCGCATCATTGTCGACGAAGACCGGGACGTCGCCGAGTGCCGCGAAGTACGGCGTCAACGGAGCCTCGTCCCATCCGGCCATCGTCGGTGAGTTCACACTGCAGCCACGCTCGACGTCGACGGTGCCGGGAACGGCGATCCCGATTCCGACGGTCCTCGGGCAATCCGTCCCCAGCGTGTCGCGCAACGCGCCCAGACGTGCGGCGACGTACGGCATCAGATCGTCCGGGTCGTTGCCGATCGCCCGGTCCAGATCGTCGGTGCACACCAGGCGCCCGGCCAGGTCACAGACGGCAAGCTGGGTGCGACTGCGGCCGATCGCGGCGACCAGAACGATCCCCGCATCGGCACCGAACGTCAGGGTCGCCGGTGGCCGCCCGCCCGTGGAGGGGCCTTCCTCGCATTCGACGACCAGCCCGAGAGCCTGCAAGGACAAGACCCGCGACGCCACCGCGGTGCGCGACAGCCCGGTGAGCTGACCGATCTCGCTGCGAGTGGTCACGGTGCCCGCGCGCACCAGCGCGAACACATCACCAGCGGTCGCGGGGGTGAGCGATCGGGTCGTCCGGGTCATGCGTCAACCGTAAGCGCGATCGCTCTCCGGTGGAGAACGGCACCGAGGGTGCGGTCCGTCCGCAGACAGACCGCTGACCGAAGCTTTCCAGCACAAGAAGGTCCGGCGGGGCGTCGATCGTCACCGACTGTGCGGCATTGCTGGTGATACGCACCAGACGATCCGGCTCGCTCCCGTCGTCGACCGCGGTGAACGACAGCTCCGACGGACCGCCGCGCTGGATGATGCAGGTTCCCGGTTCCCACGCCGGGACGATCCGCCTGCCACCCAGGCGACAGGAAGCGTCAGATGCGTGTAGACACTTCGACTGCGATCTCGAGTGGCGTACCGGTCGCGGCGATCACGTCGTCGATGGTGGCACCGGGGGCGAGTTCACGCAGCAGGAGCGCGCCGCCGTCCGCGACGTCGATGACGGCCAGATCGGTGATGATGCGGTCGACGACGCCCTGCCCGGTCAGCGGCAGGGTGCAGGTATCGACGATCTTCGGGTTGCCGTCCCGGTCGGTGTGCTCCATGACCACGATGACCCGGCTCGCCCCGTGCACGAGATCCATCGCTCCGCCCATGCCCTTGACCATCTTGCCGGGAACCATCCAGTTGGCGAGGTCGCCGGTGCGGGAAACCTGCATCCCCCCGAGCACCGCGGTGTCGATGTGGCCGCCGCGAATCATGCCGAAGGAGGTCGCCGAGTCGAAGAATGCCGCACCGGGATTGACGGTGACGGTTTCCTTGCCTGCGTTGATCAGGTCGGGGTCGATCTTGTCCTCGGTCGGATACGGACCCGTGCCGAGGATGCCGTTCTCCGAGTGCAAAGTGACATGCACGTCCGGCGGCAGATAGCCGGGGATGAGGGTGGGCAGCCCGATGCCGAGGTTGACGTACTGACCGTCGACCATCTCGGCGGCGGCACGGGCCGCCATCTCGTTGCGGCTCCAGCCCGTCTTCCCTGGGGCTTTGCCTGCGGTCGCCGCCTTACCCCCGGTCGTCGCCTTGTCTCCGGTCACTGTGCCGCTCCTTCCGATGCCGTCACGGTGCGCTTCTCGATGCGCTTGCTCTGCGGGCCGGTGTGGACGATCCGCTTGACGAAGATGCCGGGCAGGTGCACCTGCGCGGGGTCGATTTCGCCGGGCTCGACCAGTTCCTCGACCTGGGCGATCGTGATCTTTCCTGCCATCGCGGCCAGCGGGTTGAAGTTCATCGCGGTCTTGTCGAAGACGAGATTGCCCGCGGTGTCGCCCTTGACGGCGTGCACAAGCGCGAAGTCGGCGGAGATTCCGAGTTCCATCACGTACCGCTTGTCGCCGAAGACACGAGTTTCCTTCGGCGGCGACGCAACAGCAACCGAACCATCGGACGCGTAGCGCCACGGCAGGCCGCCGTCCGAGACCGGGGTGCCGACACCGGCGGGAGTGAAGAAGGCCGGGATGCCCGCGCCGCCGGCGCGCATCCGCTCGGCAAGGGTGCCCTGCGGGGTGAGCTCGACCTCGAGTTCACCTGCGAGGTACTGGCGCGCGAACTCTTTGTTCTCGCCGACATAGGACGCGACGACACGGCGGACGCGGTGTTCGTTCAGCAGCAGACCGAGGCCGTGGTCGTCGACGCCGCAGTTGTTGGAATACACCTCCAGTTCGCCGACGCCGGATTCGACGATCGCGCGAATCAAGACGTCGGGGATGCCGCACAGACCGAAACCGCCGACGGCGAGCGTCGCACCGTCGGACACGTCCGCGACGGCCGCCGCGGCCGTATCGAATACTTTTGTTGCCATTCCAAGACCTCTCTCGGGAACCTCGGCCGTCCTGCCGGCCCGGTCGGATGCGTTCACTGAATGGACGAGGACATATCCAACCCTATTCACTACAGAGGGAGTGGACATACATTTCAAGGGCAACGGTTCGACCGTGCCGAGATTGCTCGCTCGCCGGAACCGCCATCAGCACCGCGTTCACTGAGTGAACGTATGCTGCGCCGGTGGACAGTGAACAGAGACCACAGGTGATCAGCCGGGTGAGCGCGCTCCTGCGGGCCGTCGCCGGGTTCGAACCGCACGGATCATCGACGACAGAACTGGCTCGTGCAACCGAGTTGGCCCGACCCACTGCACACCGATTGCTCACGTCGCTGGCCGACGAGGGTCTCGTCGACCGTGACCCGAAATCGGGACGATGGTCGCTCGGACCGGAGTTGTACCTGCTGGGATCCCTCGCGGCCGAACGCTACGACATCACGGACCTGGCCGGCGAGATCCTGCGTGGGCTGGCGAGGGAGACCGGCGAGACCGCGCACCTGTCGGCCCGCCGCGGTGACGGCACGGTGTGTCTGGCGAGCGAGGAAGGCAGTTTCCCGTTGCGCTCACACGTGCTGCACGTAGGCAGACGGCTGCCGTTGGGCGTCGCCTCCGCGGGTCTGGTGATCCTGTCCCACCTGTCCGACCACGACGTCGACGAGTACCTGTCACGGACCGACCTGACCGCCGAGTGGGGGAAGGCACACAACCGTGCCTCCGTCGAGCACCGTATCGCCGAGACGCGACTTGCCGGGTATTCGACCAATCCGGCGCTGCTCGTCGAGGGAAGCTGGGGCATGGGCGCGGCCGTGTTCGATCACCGGGACTCACCGGCGTGGGCATTGAGCGTCACCGGGGTGGAAAACCGGTTCCGAGCAGTTCGCCGCCCGGAGCTCGGCGAACTGCTGCTGCGCGAAGCGCATCGGCTCACGCAACTGTTACGCGGGCATCGACACTGACCGGGCTCCCGAGACCGAGCAGTGGCCGCCACCCGGAAGGGCAGCGGCCACCGTGATGTCGAACCGTTCGCCGTCAGACGCTCGCGCCGACCGCCTCGCCGGACTCGGCCGGAGAACTCGTGCGAATCAGATGGTCGAACGCGCTGAGCGCGGCGGTCGCACCCGCACCGGCCGCGACGACGATCTGCTTGAACGGGACGGTCGTGCAATCGCCTGCGGCGAACACCCCGGGCACGGAGGTGCGGCCGTTGGCGTCGACGACGATTTCGCCGCGCGGGCTGAGATCCACAGTGCCGGACAGCCAGTCGGTATTGGGCAACAGACCGATCTGCACGAACACACCGTCGAGGTCGACGGCGCGCGACTCGTCCGTGGTGCGGTCGGTGTAGGCCAGACCCGTGACCTTGGAACCGTCGCCGAGCACCTCGGTGGTCAGCGCGCTGACGACGATGTCGACGTTGGGCAGGCTCCGGAGCTTGCGCTGCAGGACCTCGTCGGCGCGGAGCACCGAATCGAACTCGATGAGGGTCACGTGCGCGACCACACCGGCCAGGTCGATGGCGGCCTCGACGCCGGAGTTGCCGCCACCGATCACCGCGACGCGCTTGCCCTTGAACAGCGGGCCGTCGCAGTGCGGGCAGTACGTGACGCCCTTGTTGCGGTACTCGTTCTCGCCGGGAACGTTCATCGACCGCCAGCGGGCACCGGTCGCGAGGACGACGCTGCGCGAGAGCAGCCGGGCGCCATTCTCGAGTTCGATCTCGACGAGTCCACCGGCGGTCGCGGCGGGCGTCAGCTTCGCGGCGTTCTGCACGTTCATGATGTCCACGTCGTACTGGCGCACGTGGTTCTCGAGCTCGGCGGCAAACTTCGGTCCCTCGGTGTAGGGAACCGACGAAAAATTCTCGATGGCCATCGTGTCGAGCACCTGGCCGCCGAACCGCTCGGACACGACACCGGTACGAATTCCCTTGCGAGACGCGTAGATCGCAGCGGTCGCTCCGGCCGGGCCACCACCGACGACGAGAACGTCGAAGGGGTCCTTCTCGGAGATCGCCGCGGCGGTGCGCGCGGCGGATCCAGTGTCGAGTTTGCCGACGATCTGCTCGAGGTTCATGCGGCCGGAGCCGAATTCCTCACCGTTGAGGAACACGGTGGGCACTGCCATGACCTGGCGGGCGTCCACCTCGTCCTGGAACAGGGAGCCTTCGATCGCGGTGTGCTTGATACGCGGATTGAGCACGCACATCAGGTTCAGGGCCTGCACGACGTCGGGGCAGTTCTGGCACGACAGCGAGAAGTAGGTCTCGAAGTGCAGGTCACCGTCGAGATTGCGCACCTGCTCGAGTAGTTCGGCTGCCTCCTTCGAGGGGTGCCCGCCGACCTGGAGCAGCGCCAGCACGAGCGAGGTGAATTCGTGCCCGAGCGGGATGCCGGCGAACTGCACCTCGATGTCGGAACCGGCGCGCCGGATCACGAAGGACGGGCGGCGACGGTCGTCGCCGGTGCGGACGTGGGTGACGAGGTCGGACATGCCGGCGATCTGGTCGAGGAGATCGGCGAGTTCCGTGGACTTCGGACGGTCGTCGAGGGAGGACTCCAGCTCGATCGGGTGCGTGACCTTCTCGAGGAGGGAGGCGAGTTGGGCGGCGAGTGAGGCATCGAGCATGAGGATCAACTCCAGTGGTGGGAGAACTGTGGCCGGGTAGGACGGGGAGTCGGCGAACTTCTCAGCTCGAGCCGTGAGGGATCCGGACGGTGTCCGATGGCGCGGCGAATCCCGCGCCACCGGAACGGATTCCGTCGACGAATCAGATTTTGCCGACGAGCTCCAGCGACGGCGCGAGGGTGTCGTCGCCCTCTTCCCACTTCGCCGGGCAGACCTCGCCCGGGTGATTGCGGACGTACTGGGCGGCCTTGACCTTGCGGACGAGCTCGGCGGCGTTGCGGCCGATGCCCTCGGCGGTGACCTCGGTGAACTGGATGACGCCGTCCGGGTCGACCAGGAAGGTGCCGCGGTCGGCGAGGCCCTGGTTCTCGCGGAGGACCTCGAAGTCGGTGCTGATCTGCAGGGTGGGGTCGCCGATCATCGCGTACTTGATCTTGCCGATGGTGTCGGACGAGCTGTGCCACGCCTTGTGCGTGAAGTGCGTGTCGGTCGAGACGGAGAACACCTCGACACCCAGACCCTGCAGTTCTTCGTAGTGATCCGCGAGGTCGCCGAGCTCGGTCGGGCACACGAACGTGAAGTCGGCGGGGTAGAAGAAGAAGATCGCCCACTTACCCTTGATGTCCTCGTCGGACACGGTGACGAAGGCACCGTCCTTGAAGGATTCAGCGGTGAAGGGCTTGATCTGCTTGTTGATCAGCGACATGTAGCGCCTCATTCGTTCTCGATGGGTTTGACAGTTATCGACGTTAACGCTCCTCGATTGATTGTGCCAATCGATTGTTCCTAGATATTAAATACAGAAAACCTATTAAACTGATGTTTGCGCAGGTAGAGCTCTTGCCCGACACTTCCGATGTGACGGACTACACAGCCGTGTGTCCTTGTGGCCCCTCCCGGAGCCCAAAAGGCACACGGGCGGCGGAGCCGCACCTAGGCTCGCGGCATGCACGCACCGGCAGCGGCCGTCGGTTCCCCGGACGACCTGATCCGAAAACTCGACAGCACCGGCTATCTCGCCGACGACGGACTCGCGACTTCGGCATACCTCGCGCTACGCATGGGCCGGCCCCTGTTCTGCGAGGGTGAGCCCGGCACCGGCAAGACATCCCTCGCCATCGCGCTCGCCGAAGCCCTCGGACTACCGCTGATCCGACTGCAATGCCACGAAGGCATCGACGCGGCGCAAGCCCTCTACGATTGGGACTTCCCACGCCAACTCCTGCACCTGCGCACCCTCGAGGCAGCCTCGGCCGGTGTCCTCGACGCGGACGCCGCCGAACGCTCGCTCTACACCGAACGGTTCCTGCTCACCCGGCCGCTGCTGCGCGCGCTCACCGACTCCCCGTGCGTGCTGCTCGTCGACGAGATAGACCGCGCCGACGACGAATTCGAGGCATTCCTCCTGCAACTCCTCGACGAGAACGCCGTCACCATCCCCGAACTCGGCGAAATCCGCGCGACCGTCCCCCCGCTTGTAGTGCTCACATCCAACCGCACCAGGGAAGTCCACGACGCCCTCAAACGCCGCTGCCTGTACCTGTGGGTCGATCACCCGGACCTCGAACGTGAGATCGCGATTCTGCGTCGGCGCATTCCCGGAATCGACGAAACCCTGGCCCGACAGGTCGCCCGTGCCGTGCATACCCTGCGCAGACAGGAACTGCTCAAACCACCGGGGGTCGCCGAAACCCTCGACTGGGCACGGGCACTGATCGAACTCGACCGCACCGTGCTGGAACCTTCTACCGCAACCAAATTCGGTCAGGTCACCACTCCCGACGCGACTGCGTCCGCGCCCACAGCTGCCGAACCTGTGGTGGCGGCCGCACCGGAGGCGGAACCACTCGATCTCATGGCGTACGCGCGGGGCTCTGCTATCCAACGCGTCGCCCCGGTCGTCGGCGCGGCAGCGGTACTGATCCTGGCGTTCGTGCTGCTGCGACGTCTGCTCGGTTCGCGCCACTGACATCTCACCGGATCGGCGCGCACCGCTCACGATCCGGACGGTCAGCCGACCCGAGCGACGAGGTCGGACATCTCGTTGATCTGCTCGCGCAGCCAGGCGTGCGAGGGATCGGACTCGTACACCTCGTGCCACACCGCGTAGTGCTGCACGGTCGCCAGCGGAAACGTCGGTTCGAGGATACGGATGTCGGCGCCGCCGGCAAGTCGTGACGCCATCCGCTCCGGAATCAAGGTGACCAGGTGGGTTTCCTCCAGGGCGTAGGGCATCACCGCAATGTTCGCGGTGGTCGCTCCGACCCGGGCGTACACACCCGCGCGCACCAGGGATCGGTCGAGGTAGCTGACACCATCGTGCGGTGCGTACGACAGCATCGGGTAGCGAACCAGAACATCCGGGGTGAGTGTCGTTCCCTGATAGGGGTGTCCGGTCCAGACTGCGCCGACGAATCTGTCGGTGAGCACGAGCGTCCGGCCGCACTGATCGAACTGTGGCCCTTCCATCAGATGGTCGGGCAGGACCGCCAGGTCCGCGTCGTGGCGGTGGAACGCGGCGAGATTACGCCCGGTGAGAGGGCGCAGATCGAACTGCACCGATGTTGCCCGATAGCGGTCCGATCTCATCAGCACCCGCAGCAACTCGATCTCGGCGTAGTCGCTCGTCAACACAGTGAACACCCGCGCGTCGCGGACCGGATCGAAGTCCGGTGACCTGAGAATCGACCGTTCGACGGTCGCCAGCACATTGCGCAGCGGCTCGATCATCGCCAACGCGCGGGGGGTCGGGCGGAGCGAGCGACCGTCTTTGACGAGGATCGGGTCGTCGAGTTGTCGCCGAAGTCGCGCGAGCGCAGTACTCGTCGCCGGTTGCGACATGTGCAGGCGCTGCGCGGCGCGGGTGACGTTGCATTCGACGAGCAGCGCGTCGAGGACGACGAGAAGGTTGAGGTCGACTCGCCGCAAGTCCACTCTGCCCCCCATGCGTCCGCTGTGAAATTCCATCGAACCCTACCCTGTGTCTAGTCGGATTCGACACATATGTCCAGGGAATATGTGGTATTCGAATCCGCCTGCCGTCTTGTGTGCAGCGTGCGCCGTTCCTACTCTGTCCTCCTGTACCTATCTCCCAAATCTGTTTCGACATCGATATTTGCGTGTATCCAGCCAATTTCGGTCAGCGCGACGGTGCCCGAATCTCGAAAGGAGCCGGCACTGTCATGAGCCGCTCGATGCGACCATCCCGTTCCTACTCACCCCGGAACTGGCGGCTGTGGCACAAGGTGACGGTGGTGCTCTGCCTTCCGGTGCTCGCGGCGAGCCTGTTCGGCGCATCCCGGATCAATCGACTGCTGGAGGAATCCGGCCACTACTCGGCGCAGGCCGATCAGGTCGCCGTCCTGCCCGCACTGACGGAGTACGGAACCGCGGTCGCGGGTGCCGCCGCCGCGACGATCCTGTCCCTGCCCACCGAGAACGCCGCCCAGATCGCCGACGCCGCCGACGATTCGCTCATCGAATTGCTCCGCGACGGCGAGCTCGATCCCGAGATCGCAGCGACCCTGGCCCGGGTCCTCGAGGACGGCAAACAGCTGCTCGCCAGTGCCTCGTCACGGCAACTACCCCCGCTTGCCGCCAACGAACGTGCCCGCGAGTTCATCTCCCGGATGACGCACGCCTATCGGACGATCATCAATTCGTCCGCCAACCCGACGGTGCTGGCCGAGGGCAACATCCTGCTGGACAGCTGGTCGATTCAATGGGTGCTGCTCGATCAGCTCGTGGCGTTCTCGGCGCTGCGCGAGCAACCCGCATCGGCACTGCTCATGTGGAACACCGCGATGGGCACCGAGGTGGCGGAGCTGCGTGTGCTCGCCGACACGGTTCCCGACCGGGCACCGGTGGATGCCCTGATCGCCGAGGTCGAGAACCGGCGCGCGTTGACCGCGAATCTCGACAGCACGACCGCCGACGTCGACACGCTGCGCAGTTCCATGTTCACCGCACTGATGTCGTACAACCAGTTCGTCGACGCCTCGGCCGAGAAGATCGTCGTCACCCTCGACGACCTCGCCGCCCGGACCCGCGCCGAATCGTGGCGGGACGGTATCGCCGTCGCCACTGTTCTCAGCCTCGCGATCGTTCTGGCCGTCGCCATGTCGATCTCCCTCGTTCGTCCGCTGCGCCGCCTGCGCGATGACACCCTGCGCGCCGCCGAGCACGATCTGCCCGGTGCACTCACCGAGATCCGCGACGGAGCCGACATCGATGCCGTGACATTGCCGCCTGTAGGGGTGCACACGCGGGAAGAGGTCGGTCAAGTGGCCCGTGCCGTCGACACCATGAAGTTCGAAGCCCTGCGTCTCGCCGGCGAGCAATCGAGGCTGCGGCGGCAGGTCAACGAGATGCTCGAAACCCTGGCCCGCCGAAACAAGACGCTCGTCGAACAGCAGCTTTCTCTGATCGACTCCCTCGAGTTGGACGAGAAGGATCCCGCCCGGTTGCAGAGCCTGTTCGCACTCGACCATCTGGCCGCGCGCATGCGTCGCACCGGCGATTCCCTGCTCGTGCTCGCCGGAACCCGCCAGCGTCTCGGACGACTGCCCGACACCCCGCTGAGCGATGTGCTGCGCGGAGCCACCTCGCAGGTGGAGAACTACGAGCGGGTGCACATCGGATCGGTGCCGCCCGGCAATCTCGTGGGCAGCGCTGTCGTGGACGTCGTCCATCTCGTCGCCGAACTGCTCGACAACGCACTGCGCGCGTCGCCCCCCAACTCCGCGGTCAAGTTCGGGTTTTCCGGCGCGGTGGACGGGGGGATGCTCCTCGAAATCGCCGATCAGGGCATCGGGATCCCCGCCGAAGATCTCGCGGACATCAACGTCAGACTGGCCTCCGGAAACGACAGCCCCACCGACGCGACCCGGCACATGGGCTTGTTTGTGGTGGGCCGACTCGCCGCACGACACGGAATCACGGTCCGCCTGCGCCCGACTTTCACTTCGGGAACGAACGGCGGGATCACCGCCAGTGTGTACATTCCGACGAAGCTTCTCACCGGGGCAGGCCGTGTCGTCGATCCGTATCATGTCGAGCCGCGGAGACTGACCAGCGGAGAATACGAATCCGTCCCGTATGCGGGTGCAGTCGAGCCGTATCACGGGGTTGCCTCCGACGTCGACGCACCGGGGCTGCGTGCATCCCAGCCGTCCATGACCTCCCAGGAGCGGCAGTCGGTCGATGCCGCGCCGGGCGCACATCATCGCGGTCCGTCCGAACCGTGGCCGACGTACGACCTCGATGCCCAGCGGCGGGGGCCACGCGATTGACTGCGAGATGTTCGTCACGGGTACTACCAGTCGGCGTCGGCACCCACGGTGTCGGGCGATGATCGAAAGACCCCACGGAACAGGGACTTCGGACCCGAACCGATAGTCCCCGAAAACGGCGCTGCCGGCCGTTCGTCCACGATCGTGTTGTTCGCCGTCCCCGGCGGCGCGTCCTAGAGTCGCTGTCCGGGACGGCGCTCCCTCGGCACATGCGCCGGGAGGGGACACATCACGGAGGTAGCGGGCACAGTGGATTCGAGACAGAGCGTGTTGGTCCGGTCCAACTTCGATTCGCTGACCGACAGTCCGGAACGGACACACGAGCTGTCGAAGGCCTTCTATTCCATACTTTTTGCGCGCCATCCGGAGACTCGCGAGTTCTTTCCCGCGACGATGGGCGGACAGCGCGATCGGATCGTGCACGGACTCGGACATATCGTCGGCGGGCTGGACCGGCCGGAGACGGTGCTTCCGCTGGTCCGCCAACTCGGCCGCGAACACCGCAAGCACGGTTTCGACCCGTCCCGATTCGCCTGCCTCACCGAGGCGATGGCGCTGGCCGTCGAATTGGCGAACGGCGACGACTGGACCCGGGAACTCGCCGAGTCATGGGACACGACACTCGATCTGATCACCACCACGATGGCCGATGCCGCCGATGTCGACGAAGGCCCCGCCGCGTGGGTCGGCACCGTGATCGAACATCGCCTGATCACCGACGACATCGCCGTGATCCGATTGCAACTCGACCGGCCGATGCACTATCTCCCGGGCCAGTACGTCAGCGTCCAGGTGCCGGGGCGGCTACGCATGTGGCGGTATCTGTCTCCGGCGACCCCTGCGAACGGCTCGGGGATCGTCGAGTTCCACGTCCGGCGTGTGTCCAGTGGCTGGGTCAGCCCATCGATCGTCCGCCACACGCAGATCGGTGAGACCTGGGTGCTCGGTTCGCCGCTCGGCGTGCTCGGCGCCCACGACGAGGGTGACCGTGCGGGCCGACCGCGCTTGATGATCGCGTCCGGGACCGGGATCGCACCCATGCGGGCGCAATTGATGTCGATGGCACGACGACCCGACAACACGCCCGTGCACGTGTTCTACTCCGGCCGCTTCTCGTACGATCTCTACGACCTGGCGACACTCGACGCGCTGTCCCGGACCGAGCCGTGGCTCACGGTGGTCCCGGTTGTCGAGAACGCGGAGGACCCCCACTGGCATGTCGGTGCGGCCACTCCACGAATGTCGGTGCGCGAAGGCGTCGTCGGCAAGGTCGTGGTGGATCACGGCACGTGGATCGAACACGATGTGCAAATCTGCGGGTCGCCGTCGATGGTGCGTGCCACCGTGTTCCGGTTGCGGGCGGCGGGCGTGCCGGTCGAGCACATTCACCACGATCCGCAGCCCTGATGCCGTGACCGGCACCGTCACCCAGCCACCCGGCAACGGTGGGGCGGGCGTCAGTGCACCGCAACGGGTCGAGATGCGGAGTTGCCGGTGGCCCACGCAGGCAGCGTCCGGCCGAGCAGTGCATCGACACTGAACTTCCCTGCGCCGACGACGGCGAGCAGCAGTGTTCCCGAGGCGAGTGCGAGAACGAATTCGTATCCACCGTCGGACACCCACAAGCCGTTGTCGATGTGTGCGATGAACAGTGCACCGAGCATGTCGAGGAAGAGCAGACCGCCGACGATCGGCGTGAGGGCACCCGCGATCAGTGCGATTCCGCCGAGAATTTCGAGCCACGTCGCGAGGAAGGCCGATACCGCGGGCAGCGGTGCCCCCATGCCTTCGAATCCCGCTTTTGTGCCCGAGTAGCCCCACGAGGTGGCCTTCTGCAGGCCGTGCGCGAGGAAGATGACGCCGAGTCCGATCCGGGCGAGAAGGATTCCGGTGTTGCGGACAGCAGGATTGTTCATGGCAAGCCCTTCGGGCAGGCGGCGCGGAACACCGCTTTAGTTGACAGTTCAACTAAACGGTACGTATCTCCAGTTGACGTGTCAACCATCATTCGGGCCATCATTCCACTCACCGGTACGCGGCACTGTTCCCCGGGCGCGATACCCATCAGGCTGAGAGACATGTCGCAGAGAATCGATACCGACACCGCCGCGATCGGCGAGGCCGCGGAGCGGCTCCTGACCGCCGCGACCAGCGGGGTGCCCTGCGCACCCATCCGTGACCTCATCGGCGCGACCGACATCGCGGTCGCCTACGAAGTGCAGAAGCACCTCACCGAGGCGAAGCTTGCCGCCGGCGCCACGATCGTCGGCCGCAAGATCGGCCTGACCTCCCCCGCCGTCCAGGCGCAGCTCGGCGTCGACCGCCCGGACTTCGGCGTGCTGTTCGACGACATGGTCTACGACGAGAACACCGTCATCCCGATCTCGCGGCTGCTGCAGCCGAAGGCCGAAGCCGAAGTCGCCTTCGTCCTCTCCGCGGATCTCGCCGACGGTCCACTCGACATCGAGCAGGTCCGCGGCGCAGTCGCGTACGCGGTAGCCGCCCTCGAAATCGTCGACAGCCGCGTCGCGGACTGGGACATCAAATTCGCCGACACCGTCGCCGACAACGCATCCAGCGGCGTGTACGTCCTCGGTGCCCGACAGGTGGGCCTCGACGAGTTCGAGCCCATCGCCGCCGAGATGACCATGTCGATCAACGGCGACACCGTGTCCACCGGCAACGGCGCGGCGTGCCTCGGCGACCCCCTCAACGCCCTGTCCTGGCTCGCGCGCACCGCACGCGAGTTCGGCGAACCCCTGCGCGCCGGACAGGTCGTCCTCTCCGGTGCGCTCGGCCCCATGGCGACGCTTGCCGCAGGCGACGTCGTCCGCGCCGACATCACCGGCCTCGGCTCGGTAACCGCGACGTTCTCGAAGGAGGAACAGTGACCGACACCAACCCGGCACCCGCCGGATCCAAGACCAAAGTCGCCATCATCGGATCGGGCAACATCGGCACCGACCTGATGATCAAGGTGATCCGCCTGAGCGACACCCTCGAAATGGGTGCGATGGTCGGCATCGACCCCGAATCGGACGGCCTCGCCCGTGCGAAGCGCCTCGGAGTCCCCACCACTCACGAGGGCGTCGACGGCCTCATCGCGATGGACAACTTCGACGAGATCGGCATCGTCTTCGACGCCACGAGCGCCAAAGCCCACGTCGCCAACGCCGAGAAGCTCGCCCCACTGGGCAAGCTCCTCGTCGACCTCACCCCCGCGGCCATCGGCCCGTTCGTGGTGCCCGCGGTGAACCTCGACGAGCACCTGTCGGCACACAACGTCAACATGGTCACCTGCGGCGGTCAGGCCACCATCCCGATCGTGTCCGCCGTCTCGACCGTCACCCCGGTCCCCTACGCCGAGATCGTCGCGTCGATCTCGTCGAAGTCGGCCGGCCCCGGAACCCGCGCGAACATCGACGAGTTCACCGAGACCACGTCCCACGCGATCGAGAAGGTCGGCGGCGCCGGACGCGGCAAGGCCATCATCATCCTGAACCCGGCCGAGCCACCGCTGATCATGCGCGACACCGTGTTCTGCCTCATCGGCGATCCGTCCGAGGAGACGCACGAGCGCATCCGCACCTCCGTCAAGGACATGGTCGCCAAGGTCGCGACCTATGTTCCCGGCTACCGGCTCAAGCAGCAGGTGCAGATCACCCCGGTCCCCGAGGACCGGCCGGTACACACCCTCGCCGGTGACGCCCCTGTGACACATCAGGTTTCGGTTTTCCTCGAGGTCGAGGGCGCTGCCCACTACCTGCCCGCGTACGCAGGCAATCTCGACATCATGACCTCGGCGGCGTTGCGCGCGGCCGAGCGCATGGCCATCCGCCCGACCTCCGAGGTGTCCGCATGACCAAGCTCTTCATCCAGGACGTCACGCTCCGCGACGGCATGCACGCCATCCGGCACCGCATCTCCCCCGAGGACGTCGGACGGATCGTCTCCGCTCTCGACGCGGCCGGTGTCGACGCCATCGAGGTCGCCCACGGTGACGGTCTCGCAGGCGGATCGGTGAACTACGGTCCGGGCAGCAACACCGACTGGGAGTGGATCGAAGCCGCCGCGGAGCACATCAAGAATGCGCGGCTGACGACCCTGCTGCTGCCGGGTGTCGGCACGATCGCCGAACTGCGCCGCGCCTACGACCTCGGCGTCCGGTCGGTTCGCGTGGCGACGCACTGCACCGAGGCCGACGTGTCCGCGCAGCACATCGCGACCGCGCGTGAACTCGGCATGGACGTTTCCGGCTTCCTCATGATGAGCCATCTCGCCGAGGCACCGCAGCTCGCCCAGCAGGCCAAGCTCATGGAATCGTATGGTGCACACTGTGTGTACGTCACCGACTCGGGTGGACGCCTCACCATGAACGGTGTCCGCGACCGGGTCCGGGCCTACCGTGACGTGCTCGACGAGGGCACCGAAATCGGCATCCACGCACACGAGAATCTTTCTCTGTCGGTTGCGAATTCGGTGGTCGCCGTGGAGGAGGGCGTGTACCGCGTGGACGCATCCCTCGCCGGACACGGTGCGGGCGCGGGCAACTGCCCGATCGAACCGTTCATCGCCGTCGCGAACATCAACGGCTGGGAGCACCGCGCCGACCTGTTCGCACTGCAGGACGCCGCCGACGACATCGTCCGCCCGCTGCAGGACCGGCCGGTGCGGGTCGACCGCGAAACCCTCACCCTGGGCTACGCCGGCGTGTACTCGAGCTTCCTGCGTCACGCCGAGGCCGCCTCCGAGCGGTACGGCATCGACGTCCGCACCATCCTGCTCGAGGTCGGCCGCCGCCAACTCGTCGGCGGCCAGGAAGACATGATCGTCGATATTGCACTCGATCTGGTCGGTGCCGCAAGCTGATTCGCAACGGAGGGGCCGCCCACCTGATCCGGTGGGCGGCCCACCCAGCGTGACGACGGATCACCCGTCGGCACCGGAAGGTGACCTGTGAGCATGGGCGGTGAACGGGCCGATGCAGTCGTCATCGGGGCCGGACCCAACGGATTGACGGCTGCGGCCCTGCTGGCGGACGCGGGATGGGGCGTACTCGTCCTCGAAGCCCAACCCGAACCCGGCGGTGCGGTCCGCACCGCGGAACTGCACCCCGGTTACCGTACCGATCTGTTCAGCGCCTTCTACCCGCTGGCTGCCGTATCCCCGGTGTTCGCCGAGCTGGATCTGCCCGCCCACGGGCTCACGTGGTCGCGATCCACGGCGGCCTTCGGACATCCCCGGGGTCCCGACGACGAAGACGCGGTGACCCTGCGGCCGACGGCGCAGGAGACTGCGCACGACCTCGAGCGTCGATGCGCCGGCGACGGGGACGCGTGGCTGCGCCTACACGAGCAGTGGTCCACGATCCGGGCACCCTTCCTGCGGATGATGCTCGGCCCGTTTCCCCCGATTCGCGACCCGTTCACCGCGCTGCGCCGCCTCGGCACCGGCGAGGCACTCCGGTTCGCCCGGATGCTGACGTTGCCTGCGCGGCGGATGGCACACGAATTGTTCGGCGGCGAGAGCGCCGGGCTCCTGCTGCAGGGCAATGCCGCACACGCCGATATTCCGGTCGACGCCGCGGGCAGCGGCCTGATGGGCTATCTGCTGACGATGGTCGCCCAGGACGTCGGCTTCCCCGTTCCCCGCGGCGGGGCAGGAGAGTTGACCGCCGCACTCGTACGACGCGCGACGAGCGCGGGAGCCGAATTACGTTGCCACCGCGAGGTACAGAGCATCGAACCCGACGGTCCGGCGACGGCCGTGCGCACCGCGGACGGTGACCTCATCACGGCCCGGCGAGCGGTACTTGCCGACGTGTCCGCGACCTCGTTGTACGGGCAGTTGCTTCCTCAGGACTCCCTACCACAGCGCGTCCGGCGCGACCTGCAGCGGTTCGACTGGGATACCTCGGTGGTGAAAGTAAATTATGCTATGTCCCAGCGTATTCCGTGGCGTTCCCCGAGCCTTCGGGAGGCGGGGACCGTCCATCTCGGCGCCGACGCAGACGGACTCGTCCACTGGGGTGCGGACCTCGGGACGGGGCGAACACCACGCTCACCATTCGTGGTCGTCGGGCAGATGACCACGGCGGACGGGACCAGATCACCCTCGGGAACCGAGAGTGCCTGGGCCTATACACATCTGCCGCGCGGAATATCCGATGACGAGACCGCGACCGTCCTCGCACAACGGATGGACGAGGCGCTCGAAGCCCACGCGCCCGGCGCACTGGCCAATGTTGTGCATCGGCAGGTGCAGTTGCCGGGAGATCTCGAACATGCGGACGCCAACCTGGTCGGTGGAGCGGTGGGCGGCGGTACCACCCAAATGCACCAGCAACTGGTGTTCCGGCCGATTCCCGGCCTCGGAGGACCGCGCACCCCGGTCGACGGCGTCTATCTCGCCGGGGCGGCGGCGCACCCCGGCGGCGGTGTGCACGGCATGTGTGGTGCACACGCCGCCGCTGCGGCCCTGGCCGACCACGGTGCCATCGGGCGCCTACGCGGACGGGTTCGGAACATGATCACGCACGCGATCTTCGACTGACTCGGCACTCGTGCGGCGTTGTCGGCCGCGGCGCGGCATCATGAACGGGTAGCGATATCCGTCCGAACCGGGGGAGCCTGTGGTGTCACCGAAGCGTCCACCACAGTCGATGCGCAACGGTGTCGGCAGCGTTGCCCTCGTGACCGGCATCGTTGCGGTCGTGTTCGCATTCGTTCCGATCGTCGGGGATCTCGTCACGATTCCCACCGGGGTCGTGGCGGTGACGTGCGGATGGGTCGGCTTCACCCGCGCCGAACGAGGTCTGGCGTCGAACCACCGCGAAGCGATCGCAGGTTTCGTCCTCGGCACCGCGGCGCTGTTCGTCGTCTTTCTCGTCTTCGTTGCGACACACGCCTCGAGCAGCTGAGCGGAACCGGGTCCGTCCAGAACGCTGCATGATCCCGGTCACCGACCGCCGCCTGCCGACGTGCGCGCAAAGAATTCGTATGGACTTCGGCCGCGGGCGTCAGGATTTCGCATGGATTCGGGCGGACCGGACAGAACGGTGCAACCGTGTGGTGCGGCGTCGTCCGACGCTGGATTTTCCTCTACAGCAAGGAAAAAGAGATGGCCGACACCGCGTACGTGGTGCTGATTCTTGCCGGGTTCGGCATGTGCATGTTGACCGGACGCATGCTGCATTCCAGAGGTGAGCAGCGGTGACGTGGGCCGGGACCGCGAGCGTCGGACTCGTGGTGATCGCGGTCGCGCTGGTCGTATACCTGCTGGTGGCGCTGCTCGATCCGGAGAGGTTCTGAAGATCAGATGAATCCTGCTGTTGCCGCGGGGCTGCAGATCGCCCTCGTGGTCGGCGTCCTCGCCTTGGCATACGTTCCACTCGGTGACTACATGGCCCGGGTGTACACCACCGATTCCGGCATGCGGTGGAAAGACCTGCGGGTCGAGTCGCTGATCTACCGGCTGTGCCGGATCGACCCCCGATCCGAGCAGACCTGGTTCGGATACGCCGCGAGCGTCCTCGGCTTCTCCCTGGCGAGCGCGTTGTTCCTGTATCTGTTCCAACGCGTCCAGGGTGTCCTCCCCCTCGGCAACGGACTCGACGGGGTCAGCCCGGCCGTCGCATTCAATACCGCGATCTCGTTCGTCGCGAACACCAACTGGCAGTCGTACGTCCCCGAGACCACGATGAGCCACCTCACCCAGTCCACCGGGCTCGCGGTGCAGAACTTCGTGTCCGCCGCGGTCGGGATGGCGGTTGCCGTCGCCCTGATCCGAGGACTGGTGCGGGCGGGCCGTGGCGGTGAGATCGGGAACTTCTGGGTGGATCTCGTGCGCGGTACCTTGCGAATCCTCCTTCCGCTCGCCTTCGTGATCGCACTGATCCTGCTGAGCCAGGGGGTGATCCAGTCCTTCCGTAGCGGTTTCACCGCAACTGGACTCGACGGGCAGACGCTTTCCACAGCGCTCGCGCCGGTCGCCTCGCAGGAGGCGATCAAGGAACTCGGCACCAACGGCGGTGGGATCCTGGCGGCGAACTCGGCGCACCCGTTCGAGAACCCCACCCCGGTCAGCAACATCGTGGAGATTCTCGCGATCCTGCTCATTCCCGTCGCATCGACCCGCACGTTCGGCACCATGATCGGCAACCGCAAGCAGGGCCTGACCGTTCTCGCCGTGATGGCCGTGCTGTTCGGCGCCGTGCTCGCCGTGACACTGGCCGCCGAGTCCCGGACTCGGGGCGTGGCGGCGAACGCCGCAGGCGCGATGATGGAAGGCAAGGAGGTCCGGTTCGGCATCCCCGGTTCGGCGCTGTTCGCCGTCGCGACCACGGGGACGAGCACCGGCGCCGTGAACTCCGCGCACGACAGCATGTCACCGCTCGGAGGCGGTGCCGTACTGCTGAACATGCTGTTCGGCGAGATCGCACCCGGCGGCGTGGGCACCGGCCTGTACGGCATGCTCGTGCTCGCGATGATCGCGGTCTTCGTCGGCGGTCTCCTCGTCGGTCGCACACCGGAGTTCCTGGGCAAGAAGCTCGGCAGGCGCGAGATCACACTCGCAGCGCTCAGCGTGCTCGTGATGCCGGCGCTCGTGCTGACCGGCACCGCGATCACCGTGATCCTCTCGTCGACTACCGGCTATCTGGGCAACTCCGGCGATCCCGGCACCCCCGGCGCCATTCATGGCTTCTCCGAGGTGCTGTACGCATTCGCCTCCGCGGCGAACAACAACGGCAGCGCCTTCGGCGGACTCACCGTCACCAGCGACTGGTTCCAATCGTCCCTCGGCATGTGCATGCTGCTCGGGCGGTTCCTGCCGATCGTGTTCGTCCTGGCGCTGGCCGGCTCCCTCGCCGCCCAGCGTCGCACCCCGGCCGGAGCCGGAACCCTGCCCACCACCGGGGTCGCGTTCGCGGGCCTGCTGACCGGCACGACCGTCCTCGTCGCGGCGCTGACCTTCTTCCCCGCGCTGGCGCTGGGACCGATCGCGGAGGCACTGCAGTGACCGCCGACCGACACCACCCATCGTTCCGCCGCGTCGCGGCGCAGATCACGGAGAAACTTCGGTGACCCTCGACCTTCGTCCGGACACGGAGACCACATCGTCCCGGCAGCGTGTGGCCGGTGGTGTGTTCAGCACACGCCAGCTCGCGGATGCCGTGCCCGGCGCGTTCCGCAAACTCGATCCGCGACATGTTGCCCGAAACCCGGTGATGTTCGTCGTGCTCGTCGGTTCGGTGATCGCCACCGTCGCCGCGCTCCTCGAACCCACCGTGTTCGCCTGGTCCGTCACGGTGTGGCTGTGGTTCACCGTGCTGTTCGCCAACCTCGCCGAATCCGTCGCCGAAGGTCGCGGTAAGGCCCAGGCCGCCAGTCTGCGGAAAGCCAAGCAGGACACCGTTGCCCGTCGAATCACCGACTCCGGGTCCGAGATGTCGGTGCCTGCCACGGAACTGCAGGTCGGAGATCTTGTGGTGGTCGAGGCAGGGCAGGTGATTCCCGGCGACGGCGATGTGACCGACGGAATCGCGACCGTCGACGAATCCGCCATCACCGGCGAATCCGCACCGGTGATCCGCGAATCGGGCGGTGACCGGTGCGCGGTCACCGGCGGTACCACGGTGCTCTCCGATCGCATCGTCGTACGGATCACCGCCCCGCCCGGCCACACGTTCGTCGACCGGATGATCGCGCTCGTCGAAGGTGCGGCGCGACGCAAGACGCCCAACGAGATCGCCCTGAACATCCTGCTCGCCGCGCTGACGATCATCTTCGTTCTCGCGGTCGTCGCGATCGGGCCGATGACCGCCTATGCAGGTGCCGAACTGGGTCCGGTGGAACTGATCGCACTGCTGGTGTGCCTGATCCCGACGACGATCGGAGCGCTGCTCTCGGCGATCGGCATCGCCGGCATGGACCGGCTCGTTCAGCGCAACGTGCTGGCAATGTCCGGGCGCGCCGTCGAAGCGGCAGGTGACATCGACACACTGCTGCTGGACAAGACCGGCACCATCACCTTCGGCAACCGCCGAGCCACCGCCCTGCACCCGGCACCCGGCGTCGCCGAAGCCGACCTCGCCGCCGCGTCACGACTGTCCAGTCTCGCGGACGGCACCCCGGAGGGACGCAGTATCGTCGCCCTGTGCGCGGGGCCCTATCACCTGGACCCGAACCCCTCGACCGCCGAAAGTTCCTCCGAATTCGTCCCATTCACCGCGCAGACCCGGATGAGCGGGCTCGACGCCACCGACCCTGCCTGCGGCACACCGATCCGCATCCGCAAGGGTGCTGCCGACGCGGTCGCACGGTGGATACACGACCACGACGGGGAGATGCCCGCGGCCGTCGCCGAGCTCGTCACCGACATCGCCCAGCGGGGCGGAACCCCTCTCGTCGTGGCGCGCGAGGCGGGCGGATCCGCCACCGTACTGGGTGTCGTGGAACTTTCCGATATCGTCAAACCCGGTATGGCGGAACGCTTCGCGCAACTGCGTGCGATGGGTATCCGCACGGTGATGATCACCGGCGACAATCCGTTGACGGCGAAGGCCATCGCCGACGAGGCCGGAGTGGACGACTTTCTGGCGGAAGCGACCCCGGAGGACAAACTGGCGCTGATCCGCACCGAACAACAGGGCGGGCGACTCGTCGCGATGACCGGCGACGGCACCAACGACGCCCCCGCGCTCGCGCAGGCGGACGTCGGGGTCGCGATGAACACCGGAACCTCGGCTGCGAAGGAGGCCGGGAACATGGTCGACCTCGATTCCGACCCGACGAAACTGATCGAAATCGTCGAGATCGGCAAGCAATTGCTGATCACCCGCGGTGCCCTGACCACCTTCTCGCTCGCGAACGACCTGGCCAAGTACTTCGCGATCCTGCCCGCGCTCTTCAGCGGGATCTACCCTCAGCTGGCGGGACTGAACATCATGGGCCTGGCGACGCCGCAGTCCGCGATCCTATCCGCGGTGATCTTCAATGCGATCGTGATCGTGGCGTTGATCCCGTTGGCGCTCGAGGGCGTCCGCTACCGGCCGGCGAGTGCGTCGTCGTTGCTCGGACGCAACCTGCTCGTGTACGGGCTCGGCGGAGTCGTCACACCCTTCGTCGGCATCTGGCTGATCGACCTCGTCGTCCGACTCGTCCCGGGAATGGGGTAGAACACAATGTATTCCACAACTTTCTTCCGGCAGACGCGCGTGGGGTTCCTCGTGTTGATCGCGCTCACCGTCGTCGTCGGCGGTGTCTACCCGGCGGCGGTCTGGGCCGTGAGCCGGATCGGTGTCGCGAGCGCAGAAGGTTCGGTGCTGACCGACGCGCACGGATGCGTCGTCGGTAGCCGATTGGTCGGCGTCGACCCTCGGGTCGCACCGGGACAGCCCGATCCCTTCTTCCATGCGCGCGTCGTGGGATCCACATCCGACGGCGACCCTTTCGCGCCGGGTGACCCGACGGCTGCGCTGCCGTCCAATCAGGGGCCGAGCAGCGAGGTGCTCGCGGGCTTCGTCGACGCACGCCGTGCCGCGATCGCGGCACGGGAACAGGTCACCGCAGACCGGGTTCCGGTCGACGCGGTCACCGGCTCCGGTTCCGGAATCGATCCGCACATCTCCCCCGCCTACGCCGCACTGCAGGTGCCGCGGGTAGCGCGCGAAGCCGGTCTGGGGGAGGACCGGGTTCGGGAACTGGTCGCCGAACACACCGAGGGACGGCAGCTCGGGTTCCTCGGTGCCGAGCGCGTGAATGTGCCCGAACTGAATGTGGCACTAGGCTTGACGGCACCTGGCTGCCCGGGCGAGGCAGCCGCACCGACCGGTTCGTGAGGAGACAGATGGGCGCCACCGGTTCGACGCGACGGCGCGGGAAGCTGCGCATCTACCTCGGTGCCGCCCCCGGTGCGGGCAAGACCTACGCGATGCTGGGTGAAGCCCACCGGCGCATCGCCCGCGGAGCCGACGTCGTCGTCGCGATCGTGGACACGCACGGGCGCACACGGACGGCGGAACGCCTCGACGGCCTCGAACTCGTTCCGCCGCGGCAGACCGAGTATCGGGGCACGATGTTCGAGGAGCTGGATCTCGATGCCGTGCTGACTCGGCGCCCGGGAGTCGCGCTGGTCGACGAACTCGCACACGCCAACGTGCCGGGCAGCCGGAACGAGAAGCGATGGCAGGACGTCGACGAGCTTCTCGAAGCCGGGATCGATGTGCTCTCGACGGTCAACATCCAGCATCTCGCCTCGCTCAACGATGTGGTCGAGCAGATCACCGGGGTCGTGCAGCGGGAGACGATCCCGGACGAGGTGGTGCGCCGCGCCGAACAGGTCGAGTTGGTCGACATCACGCCGCAGGCATTGCAGCGACGGCTCGCGCACGGCAACGTCTACGCCTCGGAGAAGGTCGACGCCGCGCTGCGGAACTACTTCCGGGAAGGCAACCTGACAGCGCTGCGGGAGATCGCACTGCTGTGGCTCGCCGACCAGGTCGATGTCGCGCTGGCCAAATATCGTGGTGAGCACGCGATCACCGCGATATGGGAGACCAGGGAGCGAGTGGTGGTCGCGGTGACCGGGGGACCGGAATCGGAGACCTTGGTGCGACGAGCCAGCCGGATCGCGGCCAAGGCCAGCGCCGAACTGCTGGTCGTGCACGTGGTGCGCGGTGACGGGCTGGCGGGGGTAGCGGCACCGCGCATGGGGGCGGTGCGGGCGCTGGTGACAAGTCTGGGCGCGAGCATGCACAGTGTCGTCGGAGACGACGTGCCGGGCGCGCTACTGGATTTCGCTCGGGAAGTGAACGCCACGCAGCTCGTGATCGGCACGTCGCGGCGCTCACGATGGGCGCGCATCGTCGACGAAGGGATCGGTGCCGCGGTGGTTCGCGAATCCGGAAAAGTGGACGTGCACATGGTCACCCATGAACACACCGCCGCTCCACCTCGAGTGGCGCTGGGAGGCCGGCGCGACCGGCGGATGCAGTCGTGGATCGCCGCGTTCCTCATTCCGCTCGGCGCCACCGGACTGCTCGCCGGAGTCGACCGGCTCACCGGCGTCGCGGGTCAGAACGCCCTGTTCTTCGTCGTGGTCCTGGCCGTGGCGTTGTTCGGCGGTATCGGCCCGGCGATCGTGGCAGCACTGCTGTCCGGTCTGCTGCTCAACTTCTTCTTCACCGAACCACTTCACAGCTTCACGATCGCGCAACCCGACAATTTCGTCACCACTGTGGTGCTGCTCGTGATCGCAGTCGCGGTCGCCGCACTCGTCGATGCCGCGGCCGCACGCAGCCGGGAGGCCCGGCTGGCCTCACGGGAAGCGGAACTGCTCGCGATGTTCGCCGGGGCGGTGCTGCGCGGCGCGGATGTACGGCAACTGCTCGGGAAGGTCCAGGAGACATACGCACAGCACGGGGTGAGCCTGATCCGCACCGACGGCGAGCGGCCACTCGTCCTGGGAACCACAGGATCGGCGCCCCCGACGACACCCGAAACTGCCGACACCGTCTGCGATGTGGAAGCAAGCTCCTACACGCTGCTTCTCCGCGGGCCTCGACTCCACGCCCGTGACCGCCGCGTTCTCGTCGCGGTGGCCGGCCAGGCGGCCGCACTGGTCCGGCAACAGGAACTCGCCGCCGAAGCCGCCCGCGCCTCGGCTCTGAGTGTGCATCTGAAAACTCGGTGAGCATCGGCGTGTGACGGGCCGGATACCGGCGAACTCCTGGTAGGCCAGTGAGTGCTTACGTCCCTGCCCTACCAGGAGCTCACTTGCCATCATCGCCT
>NZ_JBAQXC010000320.1:0-6901 GCF_049299235.1 Rhodococcus sp. (in: high G+C Gram-positive bacteria)
CGGCCGGACCGAGGCCGCAGATCACCGGATCAGCGAAACCCACTGCAGCACGTGCTTTTTCGTCGACTATCGTGCCGATCGCGATGGCCGCGCCGGCCAACGTGTCCGCGAGAACACCGACCGTCTCGTGCAGCCTGTCCGCCCGTTCGAGATGAGCGGCAAGCTGTTCGGAAGCGGAAAGCGACGCGTCGCTCTCCCATGCCACCGGTAGCGCACCGAACCGGTCGCGCTGTTCGACGGCGCTCGATCCGACCACGGCGGACAACGTTCGCACGACATCCGCGTCGGATGCGAGCCGCGCGACGTCGAGACCGCGCTGTGCCTCGTAACGGTCCGTCAGGTACGGCACCGTGACTGTGGATGCCATACCGATCCGATGTGCCCGCGGCAGGAACTCGACGAAGAATCGAAGGCCTGCTGCGCCCACGTCGAGGACGGCGTCGATATCGGGCGAAGCACCAGGATACGAAGCACCAGGATACGAGGACGGACCCGTCACCTCGGGTCTCCCGTTTCCGAGCCGAGGCGGGCGAACGCCATCGCCTGCCGCTCGGCCTCGTACTCGTAGCCGTCGACGGTGCGGTTCAGAAGGTCCACGGCACCGGCCGCCTCGTCCGACCACGCCTCGAGGACACGACGGAGCCTGCGATATCCCCCATCCACCAGATCGCCGCGACCGCGATGGTTCGGCCCTGCGGCGCCGGCGTCGAATCCGAGCCCGCCCATCGCCTGCTGCCACTGCCGTTCGGTGCCTGCGACGGACCGGCCGGCAGCGGCGGCTATCGCGCGCATCTCCGTCACATCGACCCGAACGCCGCCGGCGTCCGTTCCCCCGTGCCCCATGTGCGCCTCTCCGCAGCACCACCACCGTGGAAGCGCCGTCGTAGAGATTGGACGCACAGGCAGGTCGATCGGTTCCCGAACGCACCGGGTGCACCCGCGCGGGATGTGATCAGACCGCGGCGACCGCGCCCGCGAGCCGGTCGGCGACGACTCGCGCCACCGCGTCGTCGGCCGCTTCGACCATGACGCGCACCAGTTGCTCGGTCCCCGACGGACGCAAGAGCACCCGACCGGTGTCGCCGAGTTCTTGTTCCGCTGCGGCGACTGCTTCGACCACCGCGGGGTGACCCGCGACCGCCGCCTTGTCGGAAACAGGTACGTTCACCAGCACCTGCGGCAGGGTCCGCATCACCGACGCCAGGTCGGCGAGCGACGCGCCCGTCACCGCCATACGCTCCATCAACCGTAGACCGGTGAGCACTCCGTCCCCGGTCGTGCCGTGGGACGGGAACACGATGTGCCCGGACTGCTCACCGCCGAGGCTGAACGAGCCGCGGCGCAGTTCCTCCAGCACGTAGCGGTCGCCGACCCCGGCGGTCACGACGGCGATGCCCGCCTCACGCATCGCCAGGTGCAGACCGAGATTGCTCATCACCGTCGTGACCAGGGTGTTCTCGAGCAGTTCACCGGTGTCGCGCATCGCCAGCGCGAGGATTGCCATGATCGCGTCTCCGTCGACGATCGACCCGGTGGCGTCGACGGCGAGACAGCGGTCGGCGTCTCCGTCGTGCGCGAGCCCGAGGTCGGCGCCGTGCTCGACGACGGCCTTGCGCACTGCGTCGAGGTGGGTGGAGCCGCACTTGTCGTTGATGTTGAGGCCGTCGGGTTCGGCTCCGATCGCGATGACGGTCGCACCGGCCGCGGCGTACGCGGCGGGCGCGACGTGCGACGCCGCGCCGTGCGCGCAGTCCACGACCACCGTCAGGCCTGCCAACGACGATGTGGTCGCGCCGGCGAGGTGTTCGAGGTAGCGGACGGTCGCGTCGCCTGCGGAGCGGACGCGTCCGATGCCGGCACCGGTCGGCCGCTCGGACGCCTGCTCGCCGTGCAGCAGCGCCTCGATCCGGTCCTCGACGCCGTCGTCGAGTTTGTGTCCACCGGCCGCGAAGATCTTGATGCCGTTGTCCGGCATGGGGTTGTGCGATGCGGAGATCATCACGCCCAGGTCGGCGGCGTATGCGCCGGTCAGGTACGCGAGCGCAGGTGTCGGCAGGACCCCCACCGACAGGACGTCGACACCGGCAGCGGTCAGACCCGCTGTGACGGCGGCGTCGAGCATCTCGCCGCTCGCACGAGGGTCCCTGCCCACGACCGCGACGGGTCGACGGCCGTCGGTACCGGCTGCCAGCACCGCTGCCGCGGCGCCTGCGATCCGGACGGCGAGTTCCACCGTCAACTGTGCGTTCGCCAGGCCGCGAACACCGTCGGTACCGAACAACCGTCCCATGAACAACCTCTCGTGTCGAAGTCCGGCGAACCCGCCGGGAAGTGGCCGGCCGGCGAACCGTGCCGGAAAGCACGAGAGCAGGCGCCGGTAGGAGATCTCTACCGGCGCCTGCTCTCGCGATCGAACAGGTGCCGATGCCGACCACCCGGTCGGCATCGGCGACACATCAGCGCTTGGAGTACTGAGGCGCCTTACGGGCCTTCTTCAGGCCGTACTTCTTGCGCTCGGTGGCGCGGGCGTCACGCGTGAGGAATCCGGCGCGCTTGAGAGCCGGACGATCCTCGGGCGACACCTCGATCAGCGCACGCGCGATGGCGAGACGCAGCGCGCCGGCCTGGCCGGACGGGCCGCCACCGTGCAGCCGAGCGTCGATGTCGAACGACTCGACACGTTCGACCGTGACCAGCGGGGACTTCACGAGCTGCTGGTGCACCTTGTTCGGGAAGTAGTTCTCGATGGTGCGGCCGTTGAGCACGAAGTTGCCGGAGCCGGGCACGAGGCGGACGCGGACGACGGCCTCCTTGCGGCGGCCGACGGTCTGGACCGGGCGATCGAACACGATCGGTGCGGGGGCCTCGACGACCTCTTCGACCACGTACTCGTCGACGACGGTCTCTGCCGAATCGTCGTTGTACTCGTCGTTCACGTTCTGCTCAGTCACTGGGCCACCTGCTTGATCTCGAACGGAACCGGCTGCTGCGCGGTGTGGGGGTGGTTCGGACCCGCGTAAACCTTCAGCTTCTTCGCGATGGCGCGGCCGAGCTTGTTCTTCGGGAGCATGCCGGTGACAGCCTTCTCCACGAGGCGGTCGGGGTTCTTCTCGAGAACCTCGCCCACCGAACGCGCACGGAGTCCACCCGGGTGGCCCGAGTGGTGGTAGAGGAACTTGTCGGTCCGCTTGTTGCCGGAAATGGCAACCTTGTCGGCGTTGATGATGACGACGAAGTCACCACCGTCCATGTGCGGAGCAAACGTGGGCTTGTGCTTGCCGCGGAGCAGGTTCGCTGCCTGCACCGCGAGGCGGCCGAGCACCACATCAGTGGCGTCGATGACGTGCCACTGATGGGTCACGTCGCCGGCCTTCGGTGTGTACGTAGACACAGATCTTCCTCGTCTATCGTTTCGCTGCTGACCCGCGTATCGCCGATGATCACTCTCGGCGGCCAGTTGAGACCCGAGAAGCAACGTCTGCCGGACACGAAGCTACGGCAGCGGACGACACGCCGAGTGGACACAATACCGGTCCGATCGGGTAGTGGTCAAAATCCGGCCGGGCCGACATGCGGGAAACGCGACGTCCCGGCGGCCTCTCCACCACCGGGACGTCACGGTCCACACCGACCTCGGAAAGGCCGTTACGCTGCGGTCTGCATCACCGCGAACCCCCTGTCACTGCGAACTCCCTGTCACCGCGAACCCCACTGCTTCGTCAGGCCGCCTTCGAGATCGATCATGTTCTGGTTTCCCGACGCGACCGAACTGCTGATCCGCCCGAGAATGAAGTTCAACTCGAACGCGGCCGTGTTCCACTTGGCCTGCGACTTGTAGTACTCGTCCTGTGCGGTGCCGTCCCAGGTCTGTACGAATCGCTCGGCCGTCGACCCGACGGTGTCGAGTTCGTCGTTCATCGCGCCCTGCAACACGGTGAGATCCTTGTACACCTGATGGACCCCGTCGAAGTCCTGCTTCATCGCTCGACCCACGGTTCTGTTCTCCTTGCCTCATTGTTCCGAAACGGTGTTCGTGCTGTTCGTGTCCCGCTGCGAGACGCTCAGGTGTAGCTGCCCTTGAGGGTGTCGCCGACGTTCGCCATCGAGCGGGCCTGTTCCTCGACCGCCTGGTCGTACGAGTCTCCGCTGGTTCGGATGCCTGCGGCGATCTCTTCCAGCGCATCGTTCATGTTCCGGGAAGCCTTGTCCCAGTCCGCCATCACGATCCCGAACATGTCGTTGGAGTCACTGCTCCACACGTCGCTCGATCGCCCGACGATCGTCCTGAGCTGCCCGAGAATGTCGCCGAGCACCTCGCGCGAATTGTCGATCTGTTGCGCGGCGACCAGCATCTCGCTGACATCGGCGACGACTCCCTGACCGGTCGTCCCACCACCCTGTCCTTCGGACATTCCTGTTTCCCCTCGTCGTTCCTCTCGCCCCCGGCCGGACCCGGTCCCCCTGCGACCGAGGCCGGAGTGCGCCCTACATCTGGTTGGACGTCATCCGCTTCCGTTCGGTTCCCCTCGGACCGAAATTCGTCGGTGCAGAGTTTCCGATCGAACCGGCGGTGCTATTCGACCGTGACTGTGTGGACGGCCTGCTCGCATTCCTTCCCGATGCCCGACCACTCGCCGACCAGGAACTGACAGCCCACCGCGACCTGCCATCCGCGGTCCACGACGACAAACCAGCGCACCGTCGAGTACTCCTCCGGCACTTCCGTATAGGCGATCACCGAGCGGTCACCGAAGGTGGTGTCGGCGTCGACATCTCGGATGATGCCGCCGCGCTGTGCGGCTCGGTGTTCGAGCACGGCAGCGACCGCGCCCTCGTCCATCCCGGTGTCGAGCCGGTTGAACACCACCACGATCCGCCGGTCCGCACCCCCGGCGGGAACGAGTTCGGCGCGTTCGGGGTCGGCGGTTCGGCGACGTTGCCACTGTTCGGGCAGTTCGAGATGTACCGGCCCCAGTTCGATTCGGGTCGACGGTGATCGCGCCGACGACACCGCGCTGTCGGCGGCTGGGTCGTCGGCGGTCGGGTCGTCGGCGGTCGGGTCGTCGGGAGTGGCCGCAGCGACCTCCGGCGGACCGACGGTTCCCGCATCACGACCGAGGATCGCGCCGCCGGTCACCGCGGCCACCGCAGCGACTGCGGCAGGAATCCACCAGAGCCGGCGGGGTGGGCGCGGCGGGCGGGCCGTGCGCACCTCCGAAAGCCACTGTGCGGCAGCCGGAGCAGCTACCACGGGCGGGAGTGCAGTGCTTGATGGGAGTTCGACACCGGCCGAGGACGCAACGTTGATCGACGACGTGACGGCGGCGAGCATTTCCGACGCGGCGACCGGCACGACACGGATACCGCGGCCGAGTCGCTGCCCGATCAGCTCGCAGAGTGCACCGCCGGCCGGTTCCCCCGGAATCCCGGTCACCACCACGACATCCGGATCGATCGGGCCGGCAACGGAGCCGATCAGTTCCTCGAATCGCGCGAATCCGCCGGTCGAGTGCAGGTCCGCGGCGCCGAGTCCGGAGGCGACTGCAGTGCGGCCGACGGCAGGTATTCGGCTCGAGACCGAGGCGGGGCCGAGCAGAGATACCGAGGCGGGGCCGAGCAGGGATACGGTGATCTCGTCGTCGGCGACCTCGACGGCCACACACCGTTCCACCTCCGACAGGGTCACCGCCTGCCGCGCCGCGACGGCGGTCGCGACGAGGATCGCGTTGCGCGCGACGCTCCGCGCTGCGGTATGGGCGATCTCGCGGCGCCGTTCGCCCCACCGTGTCGGATACACCATCGTGACCGTGTCCGCATCGGGCGGAGCACCCACCGCTGCCGCAGCGTACTGGACCAATCCGGCAAGCACGAGGGTCCGGTCGGGACCACCGGCGCCTGTCCCGGTCCGGTCACCGATCCGGGCGACCACGTCGATGCGGGTCTCGGCGAGGCAGCGCGCGGCCGCGTCCGCGAACACGAATCCGTCACCGATGTCCGCCGCGACCGCTGGACAGTCGACGGTGACCTCCGCCCATCGGGCGTGGATCCGGTCCGGCGCCAGGAGCAGGCCGACCATGCCTGCACCGCTCACTGTTCCGGCACCCACGCGATCTGAACGAGCGATTCGCCGCTGCGCTGCACCATGACGCCCCGGCCCGGTGGCATCCGACTCGGCCGGATCGAGCCGAGAAGTGCGCCTTCGTCTCGGTTTCCGCTCATGACCAGACCGGCCGACGACAATTCACGTAGCCGCCCGATCACCGGTTCGAACAGTGCGCGTCCCGCGCCGCCGGAGCGTCGAGCGACCACGAGGTGCAGGCCGATGTCCTTTCCTTGCGGGAGGTACTCGACCAGCGGTGCCAGCGGATTCTGTCCCGCCGTGGCCACCATGTCGTAGTCGTCGACGACGATGAAGACCTCGGGTCCCGTCCACCACGTCCGATCCCGTAGCTGCTGCTGGGTGGTGTCCGGCCCGGGCAGCCGATTCTCGAACACCGCGGCCAGGTCACGGGCCATCGCGGCGAGCACCGCGGCCGACGGCGCGTATCCCCCGAGGTGGTCGCCTTCGACGACGCCGAGGAGGGTCCGGCGGTAGTCGCCGACGATGATGCGGGCTTGCGCACCGGTGTTCGATTCCATCAGGCTCCGGCAGATCCCCCGCAGCAGAGCGGTTTTGCCGCAACCCGAGTCTCCGAACACCAGCAGATGCGGATTCTCGGCGAAGTCGAGCCACACCGGCGCGAGTTCCGCCTCGTCGATGCCGATCGGAACCCGCAGCCGTTCGGCCGTCGACGCGTGCGTCGGCGCGGGCATACCCGCAGGCAGCGCCGCCCGCAGCGCCTGGTATTCGACGAGCTCCGACAGCATCCGAACCGGCGGCGCCGGTCGGCCGGGCGTCGCC
>NZ_JBAQXC010000321.1:0-1740 GCF_049299235.1 Rhodococcus sp. (in: high G+C Gram-positive bacteria)
GCCACCGCACGATCGGGGTGGCAGGCAGGTCGCCGAGGCCGCCGCCGGGCAGTTCCGGCAGTGCCGCGGCGCTGGTGGCGCCGAGCGTGGTCACCGCAGCCAGTGCCGCCGGCGTCTTGTGCTCGAACACGTCGCGGGGGGTGAACTCGAAGCCGGTGGCCTTGGCGCGCGAAACGAGTTGGATGGACATGATGCTGTCGCCGCCGAGTGCGAAGAACGAATCGTCGACACCGACGGTGTCCACCCCGAGCACCTGCGCGAACAACGCGACAAGTTGGGTTTCGACCTCACCGGCCGGGGTGCGGGTCGTGGTCGTCAGGGCCGCGAAGTCCGGTGCGGGCAGCGCACGCCGATCCAGCTTTCCGGTGGCGGTGGTCGGCATCGCGTCGAGCACCACCAGGGTGGCGGGCACCATGTACGTGGCCAGGTCGGCCGCGACCGTCGCCAGTGTCGCCGCGACGTCGACGTCGACCCCGGTTTCCGGGACCACGTAGCCGACGAGCCGATCGCCGGTGTGGTCGGTACCGGAGCGCTCGTCGTGGTGCACGAGGGCGACGGCGCGGGCGATACCGGGGCAGCGCATCAGTGCCGCCTCGATCTCGCCGAGTTCGATGCGGAAGCCACGCCACTGCACCTGGAAGTCGCTGCGGCCGAGGTATTCGACGTCGCCGGTGCGGGTGCGACGCGCCAGGTCACCGGTGCGGTACAGGCGGGAGCAGGGTGCGCCGTGGGGATCGGCGACGAAGCGGGCCGCCGTCAGGCCGGGGCGACCGAGATAGCCGTGGGCGAGTTGGTCGCCGGCGACATACAGGTCGCCGGACACGCCCGTCGGGACCGGATGCAGGCGGGCGTCGAGGATGCGCAGTCGCAGTCCGGGGACGGCGTCGCCGATGACGCTGGCGGTGGCGGTGGCCGCGGACGTCCGGTCCAGCGGCAGCGCCGTCACGTGCACCGTCGTCTCGGTGATGCCGTACATGTTCACCAAGGTCGGTGCGCTGTCCGGGTGTCGCCGGTACCAGCGTTCGAGTTGCGTCAGATCCAGGGCTTCACCGCCGAAGATCACCCAGCGCAGCGACAGGCCGCGGTCGGCGGCGGTCCGGTCGGCCTCGACGAGTTGATAGAACGCGGTCGGGGTCTGGTTGAGGACGGTGACGTGTTCGCGGCGCAGTAGTTCGAGGAATGCGTCCGGGGACCGGGCGGTGTCGTGGTCGACGACGACGAGCCGGCCACCGTAGGCGAGCGCCCCCCACATCTCCCACACCGAGAAGTCGAACGCGTACGAGTGGAACATCGTCCATACGTCGTGCCGGTCGAACCGGTAGCGCGGTGCGGTCGCGTCGAGCAGGGCGACGACGGTGCGGTGCGGCACCATCACCCCCTTGGGGCGGCCGGTGGACCCGGAGGTGTAGATGACGTATGCGGTGTGGTCGGGTCGCCGCCTGCGGTGCCGTTCGTCGTCGTCGAACGCGGTGTCGGGCAGGTCGGCGATCTCGGTGGCCGTGTCCGTGTCGTCGAGGAGGAGTTCCGGCAGGTCGGTGTCGGGCAGCGCATCCCGGTGTTCGGTGGTGGTGACCACGCAGACCGGTCGAGCGTCGTCGAACATGAACGCCAGCCGCTCGGGAGGGTACGACACGTCGATCGGTAGGTACGCGGCGCCGGTGTCGAGGACCGCGAGCAGCACCGCGACCAGGTGGGTGGTGCGCGGCAACGCCACCGCGACGCGCGTGCCCGGTGCGGCGC
>NZ_JBAQXC010000322.1:0-25345 GCF_049299235.1 Rhodococcus sp. (in: high G+C Gram-positive bacteria)
GCCTCTGTCCGGGCCGGACACTTCCCCCGCTACCGGCGGCGCCGCCGCCGACCTTGCCATCGCCCGCGACCAACTGCTCGCCGGTGGCGTCCGCAACCGACGCCTCGATTCGGCTGCGCTGCGTCACGCGCTGGTGGACCTCCACGAATTCTGGCTGACCACGAAGAGCACCGAGGTCGGGATCGGTCCCGACTGCGGGTTCGCGATCGTCGCGGTCGGCGGGCTCGGCCGCCGCGAGATGCTGCCGTATTCGGATCTCGACCTCATCCTGCTGCACGACGACATGACGCCGGCCGTGGTGTCCGATATCGCCGACCGGCTCTGGTATCCGTTGTGGGACGCGCACATCAAACTCGACCACAGTGTTCGCACCGTCCCGCAGGCGTTGCAGGTCGCCGCGTCGGATGTGACCGCTGCGCTGGGCATGCTCGAAGCCCGGCACATCGCCGGGGACGTCGAGCTGAGCAACCTGCTGATCGGCGGGGTGCGCAGGCAGTGGCGGACCGGGATCCGCGGGCGGTTCGACGAACTGATCGAACTCACCGAGTCCCGCTGGCAGCGCAGCGGGCAGATCGCGCACCGCGCCGAACCGGACCTGAAAAGCGGCCGAGGCGGGTTGCGGGACGTGCAGTTGCTCAACGCCCTGTCGGTCGCGCAGCTCACCGACGGCATGCCGGGACTGGGGCCGGACGTACCCGGCGGGGGACTCGCTGCCGCGCACCGGCGGCTGCTGGACGTGCGCACCGAACTGCACCGTGTCGCGGAGCGTGCCCGTGATCAGCTGCGGGCACAGGACGCCGACGAGATCGGCGCCGCGCTGCGCATCGGTGACCGGTTCGACCTTGCACGAACGCTCACCGACTCCGCACGAACGATCAGCTACTCCGTCGACGTCGGCATCCGCACCGCGGGCAATGCGTTGCCGCGGCGCGGACTGTCGCGGCTGCGGCGGGTGCCGGTGCGGCGTCCACTCGACGAGGGCGTCGTCGAACACGCGGGGGAGGTCACGCTCGCCCGGGACGCCCACCCGCGCAAGGACCCGGGGCTGATCACCCGGGTCGCCGCCGCCGCGGCGCAGGCCGGATTGCCGATCTCCGCCTCGACATTGAACCGGCTCGCCGACAACGCGCCCGAACTGCGTGAACCGTGGCCGCGGTCGGCATTCAACGACCTGCTGGTCCTGCTCGGCTCCGGCCGACGCGCCGTCGACGTCATCGAGGCCCTCGACCGCACCGGCCTGTGGGGCCGGCTCCTGCCGGAATTGGGTGCGGTGCGCGACCTGCCGCCGCGCGACGCGGTGCACATCTGGACCGTGGACCGGCATCTGGTCGAAACAGCGGTCAACGCGGGCGGCCTGACGACCCGTGTCGCACGGCCCGACCTGTTGGTGCTCGGCGCGCTGCTGCACGACATCGGTAAGGGGCGCGGCGGGGATCACAGTGTCGTCGGCGCCGAACTGGCCACCCAGATCGGGCGACGGATGGGACTGTGGCCGTCGGATCTCGCGCTGCTCACCGCGATGGTGCGGCACCATCTGCTGCTGCCGCACACCGCGACGCGCCGCGACCTGGAGGACCCGGCGACCGTGCAGTCCGTCGTCGACACCCTCGACGGTGATCCGGTGCTGCTGGAGTTGCTGCACGCGCTCGCCGAGGCCGATTCGTTGGCCACCGGCCCGGGGGTGTGGGGCGACTGGAAGGCATCACTGATCCGGGAACTGGTCAGGCGGTGCCGGATGGTGATGGCGGGTGAGGAACTGCCCACACCCGACCCGATAGATCCCGAACTCGTGCGACTGGCCGCCGACGGTGGCGTGCACGTGGCGTTGCGGCCGGGGGAGGGGCCGCACTCGTACACGGTGTCGGTGGTGGCGCCGGACGAACCCGGACTGCTCGCCGACGCAGCCGGTGTGCTGGCACTCAACGGTCTGCGGGTCCTGTCGGCCTCCCTCGCCAGCCATGAGGGCAGTGCCGTCAACAGTTTCGTGGTGGCACCACGGTTCGGGACACCACCCGAGGCCGGGTTGCTCCGGCAGGAGCTGATCCGGGCGCGCGGCGGCGACCTGGATCTGTTGGCCGCGCTCGATGCGAAGGAGCAAGCCGCGCGGGACGCGCAACTGCCGGAACAACCGGAACGGGCCGTGCCGGTCGTCTATGCGCAGGCGCCGCCGCGGGTGATCTGGTTCGACGCTCCCGAACCCGGTCAGGTGATCCTCGAACTGCGGGCCGAGGATCGGCTCGGGTTGCTGTGCAGGCTCGCCGAGGCGTTCGAGACGGTCGGCGCGGACGTGCGGTGGGCGCGGGTGTCGACGCTCGGCACCTCCGTTGTCGACGCGTTCTGCATCGACCTGACCGGAACCGACACGCGGGCGACCCGCGAGCACCTGGAGCAGGCCGTGCTCGCGGTGGTGCCGGGTGTCGAACCGAAGAAGACGGAGGCGACCGAGTGACGGGGGACGACCGAGTGACGGGAGGCGACCGAGTGACGGGAGGCGACCGAGTGACCCGGGTGCCGCCCGCCGTGACGTGACGGTCACGGACAGCGGCTACCCTGGACCGCAGCCACTGTCCGTCTATCGTCAGAAGCTGTCCGTCTCTGCCAGAACTCAGGAGCGCATTCGGTGTTCGAATCCCTTTCCGACAGGTTGACCGGGGTCCTGAAGGACCTGCGCGGCAAGGGGCGCCTCTCCGATGCCGACATCGACGCCACATGCCGTGAGATCCGGCTCGCGCTGCTCGAGGCCGATGTCGCGTTGCCTGTGGTCCGCGCGTTCATCGCGAAGATCAAGGAACGCGCCAAGGGCGCCGAGGTGCACGGCGCGCTGAATCCCGCCCAGCAGGTCGTCAAGATCGTCAACGAGGAACTCGTCGGGATCCTCGGCGGCGAAACCCGCCGCCTTCGGCTCGCGAAGACCCCGCCGACGGTGATCATGCTCGCCGGTCTGCAGGGTGCAGGCAAGACCACCCTCGCGGGCAAGCTCGCGGCCTGGCTCAAGGGGCAGGGCCATACCCCGATGCTGGTGGCATGCGACCTGCAGCGTCCCGGCGCGGTCAGTCAGCTCCAGATCGTCGGCGAGCGTGCCGGTGTCGCGGTGTTCGCACCGCATCCGGGCACGTCCATCGGCGGTGGCGACAACGCGCTGGGTGTGTCGGCCGCCGACCCGGTCGCCGTCGCGCAGTCCGGTATCGAGGAGGCCCGGTCCAAGCAGTACGACGTGGTCATCGTCGACACCGCCGGTCGCCTCGGCATCGACGAGGAACTGATGGCGCAGGCCGCCGGCATCCGCGATGCCGTGCAGCCGGACGAGACGCTGTTCGTGCTCGACGCGATGATCGGCCAAGACGCGGTGAGTACCGCCGAAGCGTTCCGCGCCGGTGTCGGCTTCACCGGTGTCGTCCTCACCAAGCTCGACGGCGACGCGCGCGGTGGCGCGGCGCTGAGCGTGCGTGAGCTGACCGGGCAGCCGATCCTGTTCGCGTCCACCGGTGAGAAACTCGAGGACTTCGACGTCTTCCATCCCGAGCGCATGGCCAGCCGCATCCTCGGCATGGGCGACGTGCTCACCCTCATCGAGCAGGCCGAGCAGGTCTTCGACGCCGAACAGGCCGAGATCACCGCCGCCAAGATCGGTTCCGGCGATCTCACCCTCGAGGACTTCCTCGAGCAGATGATGGCCGTGCGCAAGATGGGTCCGATCGCGAATCTGCTGGGCATGCTGCCCGGCGCCGGACAGATGAAGGACGCGCTCGCCGGCGTCGACGAGAAGCAACTCGACCGCATCCAGGCGATCATCCGCGGCATGACCCCGGCCGAACGCGCCGACCCGAAGATCATCAACGCGTCCCGCCGGTTGCGCATCGCGAACGGTTCGGGTGTGAAGGTGTCCGACGTCAACCAGCTCGTCGACCGGTTCTTCGAAGCCCGGAAGATGATGGCGGCGATGGCCGGTCGGATGGGTATGCCCGGCGCCCGCAAGAACCAGCGCAGCAACAAGAAGGGCAAGAAGGGGAAGAAGGGCGGCCGCGGGCCGACCCCGCCGAAGATCAAGGGCGGTTTCCCCGGCGGCATGCCCGCCGGTTTCCCCGGCATGGGCGGTGGCATGCCTGCGGGCTTCCCCGACCTGTCCAACATGCCGAAGGGACTCGACGAACTGCCCCCGGGCCTCGAAGGGTTCGACCTGTCGAAGTTGAAGCTCCCCAAGAACTAGCTCCGTCGACGAACCGGCACTGCAGAGTCCCGCCCCGACACCGGTTTCGTCCGGCGGGGTGGGATCTGGCAGAATGGTTCGCTGTCGTCGCATCCGGTTCCGTACCGCGCGGCGGTCACAGGTTCGAGGCAAAACCGGGCGTGCCAGCAGGGCGCGTCGTCCGAATTGCACGTGACATGCGCCCTCGCGCGCTCGAAGGGAAACAGCAGTGGCTGTCAAGATCAAGCTCACCCGTCTCGGCAAGATCCGCAATCCGCAGTACCGCATCGTCATCGCGGACTCGCGTACCCGCCGCAACGGCCGGGCCATCGAGACCATCGGCAAGTACCACCCCAAGGAAGAGCCCTCGCTGATCGAGGTCGATTCCGAGCGCGCGCAGTACTGGCTGGGTGTCGGCGCGCAGCCGACCGAGCCCGTCCTGAACCTCCTCAAGATCACCGGTGACTGGCAGAAGTTCAAGGGCCTGCCGGGCACCGAGGGCACCCTCCGCGTCAAGGAGGCCGCGCCGACCAAGCTCGAACTGTTCCAGGCCGCGCTCGCGCAGGCGGAGAACGAGCCTGCCGCCGAGGCGATCACCCCCAAGAAGAAGAAGGCAGCCAAGGACGACGCCGCCGAGGCGTCCGCTGAGGCCGCCGAGTCCACCGAGGCTGCCGAGTAATGAGTGCTGTTGTCGTCGATGCCGTCGAGCATCTCGTTCGTGGGATCGTCGCCAACCCCGACGATGTGCGGGTCGAGTTGATGACCGGCCGTCGGGGACGCACCGTCGAGGTGCACGTGCACCCCGACGATCTCGGCAAGGTGATCGGTCGTGGTGGACGTACCGCGACCGCCCTGCGGACCCTGGTCACCGGCATCGGTGGCCGCGGGATCCGCGTCGACGTCGTCGACACCGACCAGTAGGCGAGCGGCAGTGGAGCTCGTCGTGGGCCGTGTGGTCAAGTCACACGGCATCAAAGGTGAGGTGGTCGTCGAGGTTCGCACCGACGAACCCGACGAGCGTTTCATCGTCGGCGCCGAGCTGCGTGGCCGCAAGGCCCGCGAGCACACCCTGCACACATACACGGTGGAAGCCGCCCGGGAACACTCCGGGCGGCTTCTGCTGCGTCTGCGTCAGGTCGCCGACCGCACCGCCGCCGATGCACTGCGCGGCACGTTGTTCGTCGTCGACAGTTCGGAGCTGACCCCCAGCGACGATCCCGACGAGTTCTACGACCACGAACTCGAAGGACTCACCGTCCGCATCGCCGACGGCCATCCCGACGCGGGCACCGTGGTCGGTACCGTGCGTGAAGTCCTGCACACCGCCGCCGGTGAACTGCTCGCGATCCACCCGGCCGACGCCGATCGCGGCGAGCTACTGATCCCGTTCGTGACGGCGATCGTGCCGACCGTGTCGATCGCCACCGGGGCCATCGAGATCGACCCGCCGGACGGACTGCTCGATCCCGATTTCGGCGAGCCGCCCGTTCGCGAAAAAGACAAGGGAGACAAGTAGTTCCGTGCGACTCGACGTCGTCACCATCTTCCCCGAGTATCTCGAGCCGTTGCGTGCGGCGTTGCTCGGCAAGGCCATCGACAAGGGCGTGATTTCTGTCGGGGTCCACAATCTGCGTGACTGGACGCACGACGTGCACAAGGCCGTCGACGACTCGCCGTACGGCGGCGGGCCCGGCATGGTGATGAAGCCCACTGTGTGGGGGCCGGCGCTCGACGATGTCCTCGCCGGGCGCGGCGGCGAACCGGATGCCGGCGGTGACCTCGACTCCGACGTGCTGCTCGTCGTCCCCACCCCAGCCGGGGTGCCGTTCACCCAAGCCACCGCACACCGGTGGTCCGGTGAGAAGCACATAGTGTTCGCCTGCGGTCGCTACGAGGGCATCGACCAGCGAGTGTTCGACGACGCCGCCAGGCGCGTGCGTGTCGAAGAGGTCAGTATCGGCGACTACGTGCTCATCGGCGGTGAGGTCGCGGTCCTCGTCATGGTCGAGGCGGTCGTTCGTCTCCTGCCCGGCGTACTCGGCAATCAACAGTCGCACCAAGAGGATTCGTTCTCCGACGGTCTGCTCGAAGGGCCGAGCTACACGCGCCCCGCGCGATGGCGCGACCTCGACGTGCCCGCCGTGCTGATGTCCGGTGACCATGCGAAGGTCGCGCAGTGGCGCCGCGAACAGTCCCTGATTCGCACCAGGGAACGCCGCCCCGACCTGCTGCCGGACGAATCCTGAGGATTGACCCCGTGGGTCGGATCCGGTCAGAATGCGGACCGGCCGAATGCTTCCTCCACCACCTGGGTGACCGTGTCGCGGGCGTGAGCGGCGCTCGCATCTCCGGTGACATCGACCAGGGCGGTGTCCGGCAGCGGCGCCCACGCGTTCAGTTCCGGGTCGTCGTAGCGCACCTCCTCGCGGGACAGCACCACCACGACGTACCGGTGATCTGTGCCGTAGAACCCGGTCGACAGATGGATCCAACTGCCGTCGACACAGCACATCCAGCCCTGCTTGACACCGAGATCGGTCGCATTCGGCAGGCCGTCGGGCAGCCCGAAACGCTGGTCGTAGCCGTCGGAACCTTCCGGCTCGAAATCGAGCAGGTGCCCCACGATCGTCGCGGTGCTGCGCTGGTCCAGCCCCGAGGTGCCACCGAGCAGCGCGTCGTACCAGGTGAGCAGATCGGAGGCGGTGGTGACGGTGTTCCACCAGTTCCCGTCGAAGGGTGGGACGGTGGCGGTCAGTCCGTGCCGTTCGACGACCCGTTCGACAATCGAGGTGTCGCCGTAGCGCGACCACAGATCGCTTGCCGCGGAATCATCCGACCGCGAGAGCATCTCCCCGATCTCGTCGTATTCGTCGTCGCCGAGCGCGATGTCGCCGATACCGGCCCGGAACAGCAGATCGTCGGCGATGAAGAGCTTGACCACCGACGCGGTTTCGATCGGCTCGTCCACACCGGCCACCGTGCGCGACCCGGAATCACGATCGAGCAGAGCGACCGTCACCTCCGCTCCGCGTTGTGTCCGGGCGAAGGCTGCCGCGTCGAGGATCCGCATCGTCGATGCCGGCGCGTCCTCGGACCGCGGACTCTGCATCGCCTCGGTGGGGGCGGCGGCCGCGGGCGCGGGCGCACCCGGGTCCGCGGTCGACGAACTGCACGCCACTGCGGTTGCTGCGACGAACAGCAACGAGGCGATCGAGCGGCGGCGTGCGCCCAGCGGGCCGGACATGTGGTGCTCCTGCTCTCCATTGTGCGGTGACACCGATGTCGCTGTATCAAATGTGCCCGTATCCAGTGTGCCCGTATCCAATTGTTCCCGCGCGCGTCGCGCAGGATCGACGCGATGAGGATAGCGGTAGGGTTCGACGGCGTGACGACTGCTCTCAAGACCGTGAACCAACGCCTCGCCGAAGAACTCGATGTTCGGGAGAGTCAGGTGGCCGCCGCCGTCGACCTGCTCGACGGCGGCGCGACGGTGCCGTTCATCGCGCGGTACCGCAAGGAGATGACCGGAGCGCTCGACGATGCCCAGTTGCGACAGCTCGACGAACGTGTGCGCTACCTGCGTGAGCTCGACGATCGGCGTGGAGCGATCCTCGAATCCATCGACGGGCAGGGAAAGCTCGACGACGCTCTGCGTGGACAGATCATGCTCGCGGACACCAAGGCGCGGCTCGAGGACATCTACCTGCCGTACAAGCCGAAGCGGCGCACCAAGGCTCAGATCGCCCGCGAGGCCGGACACGAACCGGTCGCCGACGCCCTGTTCGGCAATCCGGACACCGACCCCGCCGGATTCACCGCCGAGCAACTCGACGGTGCCCGCGCGATCCTCGTCGAACGGTTCGCCGAGGACGCCGACCTCGTCGGGGAATTGCGCGAGGCGATGTGGTCGCGTGGTCGGCTGGTCACGGCCGTGCGACCGGGCAAGGAAACCGAGGGTGCGAAATTCGCCGACTATTTCGAGTTCTCCGAACCGTTCGCGAAGCTGCCGTCGCACCGTATCCTCGCCGCGCTGCGCGGCGAGAAGGAAGAGGTGCTGAGCCTGACTCTCGAACCGGACGACACCGAACCGCAGCCGGGGGAACGCACCTACTTCGAAGGCCGCATCGCCTCCCGTTTCGGCATCGCCGACCGGGGTCGCGCCGCCGACACCTGGCTGCTCGACACTGTGCGCTGGGCATGGCGGACCAAACTGCTCGTCTCGCTCGGGCTCGACACCCGGATGCGGCTGCGACAGTCCGCCGAGCAGGACGCCGTCGACGTGTTCGCCACGAACCTGCGGGATCTGCTGCTCGCCGCCCCGGCGGGCACCCGCCCGACGATGGGTTTGGACCCCGGATTCCGCACCGGCACCAAGGTCGCGGTCGTCGACGCCACCGGTAAGGTCGTCGACCACACCACGATCTATCCGCACCAGCCGCACAACAAGTGGGATCAGTCGCTCGCGACGATCGCCGGGATGGTCGCGCGGCACGGCGTCGAACTCGTCGCGATCGGCAACGGCACTGCCTCCCGCGAAACCGATGCGCTCGCCACCGAGCTGATCGCCAAGTCCGGTGCGACGAACCTCACCAAGATCGTCGTGTCCGAGGCCGGGGCCTCCGTGTACTCGGCGTCCGCGTATGCCTCACAGGAACTGCCCGACCTGGATGTGTCGATCCGCGGCGCGGTGTCCATCGCCCGTCGTCTGCAGGATCCGCTCGCCGAACTCGTCAAGATCGACCCGAAATCCATCGGCGTCGGCCAGTACCAGCACGACGTGTCCGAGACGCTGCTCGCGCGCTCGCTCGGAGCCGTCGTCGAGGATGCGGTCAACGCGGTCGGTGTGGACGTGAACACCGCGTCGGTTCCGCTGCTCGCCCGCGTCTCGGGTATCGCGGGTTCGCTCGCCGAGAGCATCGTCGCGCACCGGGACCGCAACGGCCCGTTCCGGACCCGAGCCGCGTTGAAGGACGTGGCCCGGCTCGGTCCGAAGGCGTTCGAGCAGTGCGCGGGCTTCCTGCGTATACCCAACGGGGACGACCCGCTCGACGGCTCGGCGGTGCACCCGGAGGCGTACCCGGTGGTGCGCCGCATCGTCGACCGTACCGGCAGCACCGTGCGGGACCTGATCGGCGTTGCGTGCGGTGCGGCCCGCCGAGTTCGTCGACGACCGCTTCGGTCTGCCGACGGTCACCGACATCGTCGCCGAACTCGAGAAGCCGGGACGTGACCCGCGACCGGAGTTCAAGACCGCGACGTTCGCGGCCGGCATCGAGAAGGTCGCCGACCTGAAGCCGGGCATGGTGCTCGAAGGTGTCGTCACCAATGTTGCGGCATTCGGTGCCTTCGTCGACGTGGGTGTCCATCAGGACGGCCTGGTGCACGTGTCGGCGATGTCGCGCAGCTTCGTCGAAAATCCGCACGACGTCGTGAAGTCCGGTGAAGTCGTCAAGGTCAAGGTGCTCGACGTGGATGTGCCGCGTCAGCGCATCAGCCTGACGTTGCGACTGGACGACGAGATCGCGGCGGGCGACGGCGGTGAGGCCGGACGGCCCGGCGGTCAGCAGCGCCGCGGTCCGCGACAAGGTGGTTCGGGCCGGGGCGAGTCGAGCCAGGGCAGCCCGAAGCAGGGCAGGCCGAAGCAGGGCGGCCGGCAGGGTTCGCGGGACACGCGCTCCGATGCGCCGCCCGCATCCGGGTCGATGGCCGACGCATTGCGGCGCGCGGGATTCGGGAAGTAGCCGGATTGCCGGACCGGGAGGTCGCGCCGGGACACCGGCACGACCTCCGGCCTGACATGCTGGATGCCATGCCGTCGACGGTGATGCCATGACCGACTGGCTCAGGCAGGAGATCATCGACCGGGGACGACTGCCCCTGTTGTTCTTCCTGTTGGGGTTTCTCGCCGCCTTCCTGTTCATCCGGCTCAGTGTGCGGCTGATCCGCGCCCAGGTTCGGTGGTGGCCGGGAAACGTGACCCCCGGTGGCCAACACGTCCACCACGTGGTGTTCGGTGTGGTCACGATGGTGATCTCCGGTGGTGCACTCATCGCCGTGTACGAGAACGGCGGCCAGGTCACCGGGGCAGTGCTCGCCACCTTCTTCGGTATCGGCGCGGCCCTGACGCTCGACGAGTTCGCCCTGATCTTCTACCTGAACGATGTCTACTGGGAGGAGCAGGGCCGGGTGTCGGTCGACGCGGTCTTCGTCGCCCTGGCCGTCACCGGTCTGGTGCTGTTGGGATTCCAGCCGTTCGAACTGGCCGATGTCACCGATTTCCGGGACAGTCCCACGTGGGGTGTCCGCGCGGGCATCGTCGCATCGTCGCTGATCAACCTGGGGTTGGCGGCGGTCGTGCTCCTCAAGGGGAAGATCTGGACGGGTCTGGTCGGGTTGTTCTTCCTGCCGCTGCTGCTCGTCGGTGCGATCCGGCTGTCGCGGCCGGGAGCACCGTGGGCACGGTGGCGTTACCAGCGCAAACCCCGCAAGATGCGACGCTCGATTGCCCGCGAACGGCGCTTCCGGCGGCCGATGATCCGAGCGAAGATCTTCGTCCAAGACCTCGTCGCGGGACAGCCGACGCTCGACACGGTTCGCGACACGGTGCGCGACAGTGTGCAGCATTCGCGGGTGGCCGCCGAAGCCGAACTCGATCGCACGGTCCACCCGGCACCACCGCCGATTTCATCGACCGGGGCCGCATCTGGCACAATGGACGGGTTGCCCGGATCGGGCACGCCTACCTGACCTGGGTACGAACCAGTTGAGCCCCGCCTGTACGGTGGCCGCCGCTCGGTTCCTCTGCTCGAGCGAACAAGAGGATGTACAACCGATGAACACCCTGGACTTTCTGGACGCCAAGTCCCTGCGCGACGATATCCCGGCGTTTCGTGCCGGCGACACGTTGAACGTGCACGTCAAGGTTATCGAGGGCTCGAAGGAGCGCGTGCAGGTCTTCAAGGGCGTCGTGATCCGGCGTCAGGGCGGCGGCGTCCGCGAGACCTTCACCGTGCGCAAGGTGTCGTTCGGCGTCGGCGTCGAGCGGACCTTCCCGGTCCACAGCCCCAACCTCGCCAAGATCGAGGTTCTGACCCGCGGTGACGTGCGTCGCGCGAAGCTGTACTACCTGCGCGACCTGCGCGGCAAGGCCGCCAAGATCAAGGAAAAGCGCTGAGCGCTCACGCCTGATCTCGCAAGGTTCCGCGAAGCCCGGTCCGGATGTTCCCGGACCGGGCTTCGCGCTTGTTTGTGCGTGCGTGTGCGTCCGCGGTGTCGGCGCAGCCGACCGGATTCCAGACGCTAATCTGATTCGGTGGCAGAAACACCGCAGGACCCGGCCGTGCCGGAGTCGCAGGACCGCCCCGCCGAGCGGGGATCCCGGCACCGACGGGACACCGGCTCGCACGAGCGGAAGGATTCGGAGGGCACCAAGAAGCAGAAGTCGTTCTGGCGCGAACTGCCACTGCTCATCGTCGTCGCGCTCGGCTTGAGCTTCCTCCTCCAGACGTTCATCGCGCGGGTCTACCTGATCCCGTCGGAATCCATGGAACCGACCTTGCACGGCTGCCCGGGCTGCACCGGCGACCGCATCGTCGTGGAGAAGATCAGCTACCGATTCACCGAACCGCGCCCCGGCGACGTCATCGTCTTCAAGGGGCCCGATTCCTGGTCCACCGGTTATGTGTCGACCCGATCGGACAACGTCGTCCTGCGTGGCATCCAGGAGGTCGGATCGCTGGTCGGCCTCGTCCCGCCGGACGAGAACGACCTCGTCAAGCGTGTGATCGCCGTCGGCGGGCAGACCGTCGAATGCTGCGACGACCAGGGCAGGGTCCTCGTCGACGGAAAGCCGCTCGACGAGCCCTACATCAAGATGGACTTCCCGTTCGCCCCCGATGCGTTGACCTGCGAGACCGACATTAAATCCGGCCGGTGCTTCGGCCCGGTCACGGTGCCGGATGGACACGTGTGGGTGATGGGTGACAATCGCAGCAACTCGGCGGACTCGCGCTATCACGTCGGCGACGAGAACCAGGGCACCATCCCGTTGGACAATGTGATCGGCAAGGCCCGCATGATCGTGCTGCCGCCCGGTCGCTGGGGCATGATCGATTCGCCGGAGATCCAGCAACCGTGACTCGTTGGCCGCCTCGCCCCGTTGTGCGCCGGTCCTCCGGCCTGTGGACGATGGAAACGACGCTGACCCGATGCGGTCTCGGCCCCGTTGCGGGGGTCGACGAGGCCGGTCGCGGGGCATGCGCCGGGCCGTTGGTGATCGCGGCGTGTGTCCTCGGACCGAAACCCGATCCGATGCTGGCGCGACTCGACGATTCGAAGAAGCTGACCGAGAAGACCCGCGAGGAGCTGTATCCGATCATCCGGCGACGTGCGGTCGCATCCAGCGTCGTGGTGGTACCCGCCGCGGAGGTCGACGCGATCGGGGTGCACGTCGCCAACATCGAAGGCATGCGACGTGCGGTCGCGGGGCTGGCAACCCCACTCGGATACGTCCTCACCGACGGCTTCCGGGTTCCGGGGCTTCCGGTGGCGTCGCTGCCGGTCATCGGTGGGGACGCCGCCGCCGCCTGCATCGCCGCCGCGAGCGTGCTCGCGAAGGTCACCCGCGACCGGATGATGATCGAACTCGACGACGAATTGCCCGGCTACGGATTCGCCGTGCACAAGGGCTACAGCACTGCCGTCCACATGGCGGCGCTGCGCGAACTGGGCCCGAGCGATGAGCATCGCAGGTCCTGGGCGAACGTCGAGTCGGTGATTGCGGCGAGGATGAACGCACGACGATTCGGCTCCGGCGAGGCGGATGCGGGATGATGTCAGAACACACCAGAGCGGGAGGACACCGAGACCGATGAGTGCCGAGGATCTCGAAAAGTACGAAACCGAGATGGAACTCTCGCTGTACCGGGAGTACCGGGACATCGTCGGTCAGTTCGCGTATGTGGTGGAGACCGAGCGTCGCTTCTACCTGGCGAACGCCGTCGAGTTGATCCCGCAGAACGTGGGCGGCGAGGTGTACTTCGAGGTGCGCATGTCGGACGCGTGGGTGTGGGACATGTACCGGCCCGCTCGCTTCGTCAAGCATGTCCGGGTCATCACGTTCAAAGATGTCAACATCGAGGAACTGGACAAACCGGAATTGCGACTGCCCGACTAGAAGGCCGTTAGCCGCCGCTGTCCGGAGCGGATTCGTGCTGCTCTGCGTCGGCGATGAACGTGGCGATTCGCCCGGCGCGACTCGACGCGCTGGGCGCGGTCGTCACCCGGTGGATGACGGCGTAGCGACGACCGCGATCGAGTTGCGCGAACCGTGCCGCCGCGGTGGGGGACTGTTGCAATGCCGATGCCAGATCCGCGGGCACCTCGGCCGCTGCCTGACCGGCATAGGCCCGTTCCCACCGTCCGTCGGCTTTTGCTCGGTCCACTTCGGCCAGCCCGCGTGCGCGCATCCTTCCCGATGCGATGAGGCGGTTGGCGATGTCGACGTTTCGTTGTGACCAGATGGAGCGTGCGCGCCGCGGAGTGAAATGCTGCCGGAAGGTGAACGCGTCCAACGCGTTGCGCCGCCCGTCGATCCACCCGCTGCACAGCGCCTCCTCCAGCGCGTCGGCGTAGGACAGCGATGTCGGAACGGTCGTGCCCTTCTTCGCCAGGACCAGTCGTACCCCGTCGGAGGAGTCTTCGTGGCCGTCGAGCCACGCCCGCCAGGCGGCCACGTCCGCGACAACCAGTGCTGCCGGCTGATGTTCACTACTCATGACGGGCATCCTCCCAGCTGTCGCGGTTGCGATCCGTCCTGTCACGTGTCGCCGAGGCGACATCGAGGCGTGCTGCGAGCAACCCGGCGGTCACCCGCAGCGGTTCGGGACCCACGACGACGAACGGCGCATCGAAGCGCAGCACCAGTGCGAGCAGACCGGCCCAGGACCACGACCCGACAACGATCCGGCACGACCGCTCGGTGACTTCTTCTACTTCGCCGTCGCTGATCCACGGGGCGACCTCACTTGCGGGCAGGTCGATGACGACCTCCCCGGTGCACAGCCACCGATCCTCTGCCACTGAACCTTTCGCGCGTGCGGCGAGAAAGGTGCGTGCGTCGGGAGCGGGAAGCGGTCGGGGAGTGAAGCGAGGGCCACCGGGAGTGCGGGGAGTCAGGCGGTCCAGTCGGAGAAGTCGCCGGTCGTCCCGGTCCTGGTCCCACGCGATGAGATACCAACGTCCCTTCCGCGCGACGACCGCGTGCGGTTCGACACGACGCGGCGGGCGCCGAAAATCGGTATCCCCGTAGTCACAGCGCAGAATGCGCTGATCGCGAACGGCGGCACACACCGCCTCGAGTACCGCCGGGCCCACCTGAGACGCCGACTCGGAACCGGTGAAACGGACGGCATCGATCCGATGGCGGAGCCGTGACGGCATGACCTGCCGGACCGTCGCCAATGCTCGGGTTGCCGCCTCGTCGAGGTCGATTCCGCTGGAGGGCGCGTTCTGCAAGGCCACGGCGATGGCGATGGCCTGGTCGTCGTCGAACATCAGGGGCAGAAATTCGGATCCGGACGCGAGTCGGTAGCCGCCGTCGGGTCCCATCGTCGCGCCGACCTCGTACCCGAGTTCGCGCAATCGGCCCACGTCGCGGCGCACGGTGCGCGGCGTCACCCCCAGTCGCTGGGCCAGCACGTGCCCCGGCCAACTGCGACGTGCCTGCAACAGCGACAGCAGCGACAGCATTCGGGATGCACTTCCGGCCATGAACTTCAGTGTGCACCGCATGGAGGACACGGCATGTCCTACACCGCCGTCATCGTGGACTCACGGCAATCCGCCGGTCGACAAACCACCGATTCGTCAAGCAGCGGCGACTCACACCAAGCAACGACAAGGACACGCAATGGGGATCACGACCACCACCCACCTCAACTTCCGCGGCACCGCTCGGCAGGCCCTCGATTTCTATCGGAGTGTGTTCGGCGGGAACATCCATGCCGTGACCTACGGCGACTTCGGAATGCCGACGGACCTTCCCGGCGCCGACAAGATCGTGTTCGGACAGGTCGAGAACGAAGACGGCTTCCGGCTGATGGCCTACGACATCCCCGGCCAGGACGACGCCGACATCACCGCGACCGCCGGTACCACCAGTCGCAGCAACGGCACCACCCGCACGGACCGGACGTTCTTCCAATCTCTCCGCGGAGACACATTCGCCGACGTCAGCGGGTACTGGACAGCGCTTTCGGATGGCGCCGACATCATCCAGCCTCTGGCGGCGTCGGCATGGAGTCCCGGCTTCGGCATGCTCACCGACCGCTTCGGCGTCACCTGGGTGATCGACGTACGGGCCCCCTACGCAGGATGACCCGGGTGGGGTTCGCCGACGCGTGGTCGGCGAGCCCCCTACCTCAACCGTCCGACAGTTCGACGGTGTCGCACACCGGAACCGGAGAACTGTCCACAGGCGGGTGATTCATCCACAGATTCCGCCCGATCCGGCATCTCGGCTACCGCGCCGCCCCCAGTTTCCGCACAGTGGACCTCACGCAGGGAGGGAGTGCGGATGGGCCGCAATCAGCAGTTGGGGGCGCTCGGGGAAGATCTGGCCGCCGAGTTTCTCGCATCTATCGGAATGACGGTGCTCGAGCGCAATTGGCGGTGCCGCTACGGCGAACTCGACCTCATCGCGCGAGACGGCGCCGTATTGGTCTTCGTCGAAGTCAAGACACGCACCGGCCTGGGCTACGGCAGTCCCGCCGAAGCGGTGACGCCGGCGAAGGCCGACCGGATTCGTCGCCTCGCCGGATTGTGGCTGAGCGAACAGGAGACGCGGTGGCGCCGTATCCGCGTCGACGTCGTCACCGTCCTGGTCGCCGATGGTCGCGCACCGACGATCACGCATCTGAAGCAGGTGCTGTGATGGCACTGGGCAGAGCGTTCGCGGTGGCGGTCACCGGAGTGGACGGGCAGGTCGTGGAAATCGAAGCCGACATCGGCCGGGGACTGCCCGGGGTGAAAATGGTGGGGCTGCCGGACACGGCATTGCAGGAATCCCGCGACCGGGTGCGTGCTGCGGTGACGAATTCCGGTGGGGAATGGCCGGATTCGAAGGTGGTGCTGGCACTGTCGCCGGCGATGCTTCCGAAGGTCGGCAGCGTGTACGACCTCGCTCTTGCCTGCAGTGTGCTCAATGCGGCGAAAGCGATTCCGCTGGAAGCACTCACAAAAACGATTCTGGTGGGCGAACTCGCGCTCGACGGGAGGGTCCGCCCGGTTCGTGGAATTCTTCCCGCGGTGCTGGCGGCGGCCCGTGCGGGATGGGAACGCATCGTTGTGCCGACCGCGACGCTGGCCGAAGCCGGCCTCGTCGACGGTATCGACGTTTTCGGCGCCGACACCCTCGCGGAGGCCGTCGTGTGGCTGCGCGGTGACGGGCCGCTGCACCGCCCCGACCCGAGACCGGTGCGTGAGCGACCGGTGCGGGCGGATCTGAGTGAGGTCGTCGGTCAACTCGAGGCGCGACGCGCCATCGAGGTCGCCGCCGCCGGTGCACACCACATCATGCTGACCGGGCCGCCGGGAATCGGGAAAACAATGCTGGCGCAGCGACTTCCGGGAATCCTTCCGATGTTGACGGAGGCGCACGCGCTCGAAGTCACCGCGATCCACTCGGTGGCGGGCACACTCAGCGCGGATCGGCCCCTGGTTCTCGACCCGCCGTTCATCGCTCCTCACCACACCGCGTCGGTCAGTTCGCTGATCGGGGGTGGTACCGGCATGGCGAAGCCTGGAGCGGTGAGCCGTGCGCACCGCGGCGTCCTGTTCCTCGACGAAGTCGCCGAGATGGGTACCAAAACACTCGAAGCGCTCCGCACCCCGCTCGAGGACGGAGAAGTGCGGATCGCGCGTCGCGACGGAGTCGCCCGATATCCGGCACGATTCCAACTGATTCTCGCGGCCAACCCCTGCCCGTGCGCGCCGCCTCGCGACGCGGATTGTGTGTGTGCCCCGACTGTCCGTCGGCGCTACCTCGGCAGGTTGTCCGGGCCGCTGCTCGATCGGGTCGATCTGCGGGTACGGATGGAATCGGTGGCGACCAGCGCGTTGATGGGAGACACCGGGGAGAGCACCGAGGACGTCCGCGCCCGCGTCGCACAAGCCCGCGCGGCTGCCGCGGACAGATGGTCGGAATTCGGTTGGTCCACCAATGCGGAGGTTCCGGGACCGGCGCTGCGGCAGCGTTTCCGGTTGTCGTCGGCAACGCTCAAGCCGGTCGAGTGGGCGCTTCGGAAGGGTGCGATCACAGCCCGGGGCGCAGATCGCGCGATCAGGGTCGCCTGGACCGTCAGCGATCTCGCCGGGCGCGACCGGCCGGGGGAGACGGACATCGCTGCGGCATTGGACTTCCGGGATCGGGGTGTCGCATGAGTGCACCGGATTCGCGTCGGCTCGCCTGGGCGTACCTGTCGACGGTGGCACAGGGCGCGTCACGACGGCTGGCGGATGCGGTCGCCCGGCACGGACCCGAAGCGGTGGCCGATGCGGTCCGCCACGGCACGCAGGGCGCGGAGATCTCCCGGCGCACCAAGGCCCGATCACACCTGGACACCGCTGCCGCCGATCTCGAGCGCGTGACGCGGCTCGGTGGGCGGCTCGTCACACCCGACGACGCGGAATGGCCGTCGTGGCAGCTTCTCCCGTTCGACGCGCTGAGCGGCGACGCCGACTCCGACACCGGACCGCTGGCACTGTGGGTGCTGGGCCGCCGCCCCCTCGACGAATTGTTCGAGCGCGCGGTCGCCGTCGTCGGGACGCGCGCCGCGAGCAGTTACGGCGAGCACGTCACATCCGAGATCGCCGGTGACCTCGCCGTCGACGGGTGGACTGTGGTGTCCGGCGCGGCATTCGGGGTTGATGCCGCAGCACACCGGGCGGCGCTGGGTGTGTCGGGCACGACCGTCGCGGTCCTCGCGTGCGGAGTGGATCGCGCATATCCGTCGGCACACACGTCGATGCTGCGCCGGATTGCCGAACAGGGGGCGGTGATCAGCGAGTATCCACCCGGAACCACACCCGCCCGGTACCGGTTCCTGGCACGGAACCGGTTGGTCGCGGGGGCGAGCAGCGCGGTCGTCGTCGTCGAGGCAGGGTGGCGCAGCGGAGCCCGCAATACCGCGTCGTGGGGGCGGCGACTCGGGCGCCCGGTGCTGGCGGTACCCGGTCCGGTCACGTCCGCGGCGTCGCAGGGATGTCACCGGATGATCCGTGAAGGTGAGGCGACGCTGGTGGGGAACGCCCGGGAAGTGGTCGAGGCCGCGGGCGCGATCGGTGTCGCCGACGATGGGGATGCGTCGTGGAGCCGATCGTTGGACGGAATGTCCGGTGACATGGAGTTGGTGTACGAGGCGTTTCCCGCGGTCGGGGCGTGCGGTGTCCCCGAGTTGTCCGAGTCGGCCGGGCTGGGCGTCGAGCGGGTGCGCGCGGCGTTGCCTCTGCTGGAGATGGCCGGCTTGGTGGTTCGGGACGACACCGGATGGTCGCGTCGCGGCGGGCAGAACGATGCGGCCGGCATGTAGTGTCGGTCTAGTTAGGTAACCCTGATTAGTGGAGGTGGGCAGGTGGCCCGACAAGGACCGAATTCGACGGAACTGACCGTGGTGCGCACGGAGCGACTGTCGGATCACTTGATGCGTGTGTACTTCGGTGGACCGGGATTCGACCGGTTCGAACCCAGCGTCTTCACCGACTCCTACGTCAAGATCGAACTCGACTCGGCGGGGGAGACGGTCCTTCGCACCTACACGATCCGGTCCGTCGACCCGACTCAGCGCGAGATCGCCGTCGACTTCGTCGTTCACGGCGATCAGGGTGTCGCCGGCCCGTGGGCGATGTCGGCCCGGCCGGGAGACACCGTCGTCGTGCGGGGACCGGGCGGTGCCTACCGTCCGGACCCGGACGCGGACTGGCATCTGCTCGCCGGTGACGAGACCGCGATTCCCGCGATCGCGGCCGCCCTCGAATCGCTCCCGTCCGATGCGATCGGGCGGGTGTTCATCGAGGTCGCCGGTGCCGACGACGAAATCGTGTTGACCGCACCGGGCGGTGTGGAGATCACCTGGTTGTACCGCGGGACCGACGCCGGGTCGGCAGGCGCGGACCGTGTCGGTGCGAATGCGCCGCTGGTCGCTGCGGTGACCGGGACGCAGTGGCTTCAGGGGACGGCGCATGTCTTCGTGCACGGTGAAGCCGAGACCGTGATGCATCACCTGCGCCCGTACATTCGCAAGGAACGCGGTGTGCCCGCGGCCCGCGCGTCGATCTCCGGCTACTGGAAACGTGGCCGTACCGAGGAGACGTTCCGCGAGTGGAAACGTGAACTCGCCGTCAGCGACGCGGGCTGATATTTCATTCGGCGATCGTGTGGTCGTGGGGTTCGCGCGTCAGCGTCAGCAGTGCCGTGAGTGCGAGCCCCCCGCACACCACGATCGCCAGAGCCATCGGCACCGCGGTGTCCTCACCGCCGACGCCGACCAGTGGCGACACGAGGGCAGCGAGGCCGAACTGCGACGCGCCCATGACAGCCGAACCGGTTCCCGCGGCGGACGGGACCTGCGCTTGACCGAGGGCGGTCGCGTTGCCCATGACGAAACCGATGCTCGAGACGCATACCCACAGCAGCGGCAGGATCACCCAACGTTCGGCTCCGGCGACGATTGTCGCGATCAGCAACAGGACCCCGGCGGCGAAGAGCAGCGTCACCCCGAACCGCAGCAATGCACGAACCTCGAACCGCCCGATCAATCGGGTATTGACGATGTTGGCACCGACCAGTCCGATCGAGTTGACGGCGAACACCAGCGAGAACTGGCCGGGAGACAGCCCCAGTAGATCCTGGGTGACGAACGCCGACGCCGAGATGTACGCGAACATCGCGCCGAAAGCCAAGGCGAATGTCGCAGCGTAACCGACGAACCGGCGATTGCGAACGACATATCCGAAATTGCCGGCGAGCGTGCGTAATCCGCCACTGTGGCGCCGCTCCGGCGGCAGCGACTCCGGAACGAACGCGAAGACACCGATCGTCATCACCACAGCCACGGCCGCCAGCACCCAGAAGATGCCGCGCCACCCGATCGGCCCGAGCAGGGCGCCACCGAGCAGTGGTGCGACGATCGGAGCGACACCACCGATGATCATCATGATGCCGAACAGTTTCGCGGCAGAGTCACCCCGGGCGCGGTCGGCGATGACCGCGCGTGCGAGCACGATGCCGGTGCCACCGCTGAACCCCTGGATCAACCGGGCCGCGACCAGTACCTCGATTGTCGGCGCGGTCGCGCACAGGATGCTGCTCAGTGCGAGCACCACGGTGCCGAGTAGCAACAGTCGCCGCCGTCCCCAACTGTCGGACAGTGGCCCGACGATCAACTGCCCTGCTCCGAGCCCCGCCATGAATGTTGTGAGGGTGAGTTGCACACCGACGGTCGTGGTGCCCAGGCTTTCCGACATGATCGGCAGGCCGGGCAGATACATGTCGGTGGCCAGCGGGGCGGTCGCCGACAACAATGCCAGCGCGAACAGCATCGACAGTGGAATTGATTTACTCACGAACTAAACCATAGTGGTCGGCAGCGTGTGCGGCATTGCCCCGGTTCTCGGCGCGGGAACTTGCGTGCGACGGCTCCGCAACGCACCGTGACGTCATGACCGAGCTTCCGCCTCCGCTCGCGGTGCACCTCGAGGAATTCGCCGAGCACCTCGATGTGCAGGGTGGGCGATCCGCGCACACGATCCGCGCATACACCGCCGATATCCGCTCCCTGCTCGAGCACCTCGAGGCCACGAAGCCCGACGGACGCCTCGCCGACCTGACCCTCGATCTGCTGCGATCATGGCTCGCCGCGCAGGTCGCCGCGGGTGCCGCCCGCACCACTCTCGCCCGGCGGACGTCGACCGCCCGGACCTTCACCGCCTGGCTCGTGCGCACCTCCCGGCTCGATCACGACCCGGCGGTGCGGCTCGTCGCACCACGCCCGCACCGCACCCTGCCCGCGGTGCTGCGGACCGATCAGGCCCTCGAACTCATGAACGCCGCGGAATCCGGTGCTGCCGAACAAGACCCCGTGGCGATCCGTGACCGCCTGATCGTCGAACTGCTGTATGCGACGGGAATCCGCGTCGGCGAACTGTGTGGAGCCGACATCGACGACATCGATGCCGACCGGCGTGTGTTGCGGGTGCTCGGCAAGGGCAACAAGGAACGGGTCGTGCCCTACGGTGCTCCGGCAGCGGCGGCGATCGACGACTGGGTCCGCCGCGGACGGCCCGCGCTCGCACGTTCGTCCTCAGGCCCGGCGCTTCTCCTGGGTAAACGAGGCGGCCGGATCGACCAGCGTCAGGTTCGCACCGTGGTGCACGACGCGGTGGCGGCGGTACCGGGGGCACCGGATCTGGCGCCGCACGGTCTGCGACACAGTGCGGCAACCCACCTGCTCGAGGGCGGCGCCGACCTCCGGGTCGTACAGGAAGTGCTCGGTCATTCGAGCCTGGCGACAACCCAGCTCTACACGCATGTCTCGGTCGCGCGGCTCCGCGCCGCGCACGAACAGGCACACCCTCGCGCCTGATCCGGGCTGCCTGCGTCAGGTGGATTTGGTAGCGTCCCCGCGTACTCGATCCGGGGGGAATCTGTGAAAAGCGACGAGTCGACCCATGCTGTTCCGGCGTGGCTTCAGGAGGAGCCGACGCAGGAACCGGTATCCACACCAGTCCGGCGCGGCTTTCGGCGCGCGGCGCGCAGTGTCCCCAAGGTTCAGGCGGGGGCCGAGGTTCAGGTAGCGCAGGCGCACCCGCCGCAGCCGGTACCACCGCCTTCGGCGCAGCCGGTACCACCGCCTTCGGCGCAGCAGTTCCCACCCGTCGGCTCGGACCCGCAGACGAATTCGGTGGCTCAGGCTGCCGGACCACCACAGGTTGTTCCGTCGAACCCGATCGCATCCGTGCCGTTCGGTGCGCCGCTGGTGATGCCGTTGCCCATGCCTGTTCCTCCGACTCCACCAGCAGCACCGATCGACCCGGCACCGGGCCATGTCGAATCAGGCCCCATCGTCGCGCCAAGTCCGGCACCGCTGCGGCCGCAGGAAATCGCACCGCTGCCGCCGCAGCAAATCGCACCGCTGCCGCCGCAGGAAGACGCACCGCTGCCGCCGCAGCAAATCGCACCGCTGCCGCCGCAGCAAATCGCACACGGTGAGTCGGCGTTGTACCCGTTCGGGGAGCCGGGCCGGATGTCCGAACCGAGCTCGGAGCCACCTGTGGCTGTGCAGCCACCCGCTTCCGAGCCGCCCCAGCCTTCGACACCACCCCAGCCTTCGACACCACCCCAGCCTTCGACACCACCGCAGCCGCCACCGCCATCGCTACCGCCGGTCGAACCTCGACTGCCGGTTCAGGAAGCGCAGATGACGCCGGCGGCTCCGACCCCGCCGCAACCGGAACCGGTCATGCCGTGGCCGGCGACGCCTCCGCAACCTGCCGAGCAGCCGCCGCAGGCGCAGGCGTTCGTGCTGCCCGGCCCGGACTTCCTGCCACCACCTGGGGCCGGTGCGAGGCCACCCGGTGCGATGTCACCACAAGCATCCGACCATCAGCCGTCGAGTCTCGATCTGGAATCGGGCGTGCTCGTTCGCCGTTCCCGCAGATCGCCGTCGGGCGGGTGGCGGCGCAGTGTGCACCGTCTGACCGGTGGCCTGCTCAATCCGGGGGAATCCGCCGACGAGTCGCATCAGCAGGGCATGGTCGACCGCATACGGCAGCCGATCGGCGGTGACTATCGCATCGCGGTGTTGTCGCTCAAGGGTGGAGTCGGGAAGACCACGACGACGATCGGTCTCGGATCGACGTTCGCGTCGCTGCGGGGGGACTGCGTGATCGCTGTCGATGCCAATCCCGATTTCGGGACGTTGGCTCAACGGGTGCCGCAGCAGACGCGTTCGACGGTTCGGGATCTGCTTGCGGCCGCACCGCGCGTGGAGCGGTATTCGGATGTGCGGGCGCATACGTCGCAGGCGGCCAGTCGCCTCGAGGTGTTGGCCAGCGAACGTGATCCCGCGGTGTCGGAGGCGTTCAGTGAATCCGACTATCGACAGGTCATCGAGATCCTGCAGGTGTACTACAACATCATCCTCACCGACTGCGGTACCGGCATCATGCACTCGGCGATGCGCGGGGTTCTCGACTTGGCGAACACGCTGGTGCTGGTCAGCTCACCCGCGATCGACGGTGCCCGCAGTGCTGCCGCGACCGTGGACTGGCTCGAGCACCACGGCTTCGGGGAGCTCGTTTCGCGGACCGTCGTGGTCATCAGTTCGGCTCGTCCGGGCGCGTCGAACATTGATATGGATGCGTTGACCAGGCATTTCCTGGCGCGCTGCCGGGCTGTGCAGGTGGTTCCGTTCGACGAGCACCTCGCCGAGGGTGCCGAACTCGATCTGGAGTTGATGCGTCCGGCGACGCGACGGGCGTTCGTGGAACTCGCCGCAATGGTCGCCGACGACTTTCCGCCGGTGTCGGGTCGTCACGCCGTGCAGTGGTGAGCCGGCCGGTCAGACCGGTTCGAGCCGGATGATCGTGGGCCGGACCAGGGGCAGCGGGTCGAGATAGTGGTTGCGGTCGCGGCGCAGACCCCAATGCAGGCACGCCGCGAGCGGGCAGCCGTCGTGTCCGGGTTCGAGGGTGCCGATCGGGTCGCCGCGCGAGATCCGTCTACCCGGCGCCACGCTCGCGGCCACCGGCTCGTAGGTGGTGCGGAGCCCGCCGTCATGGTCGATCGACACGACCGGTTTACCGCCGACGATCCCGGCGAACACGACCGTGCCGTCGGCGGCGGATCGCACGACCTGCCCGACGGTTCCGGCCAGGTCGACGCCGCGATGCCCCGGCAGCCAGTCGTGTTCGGGGGGATCGAAGGTGCGGGTCACCGATGGGCGGGGTTGCAGCGGCCAGTCGTAGTCGGGTGACGCACCGTGCGCGGTCGCGGTGCAGGCGGCCGTGGTACAGGCAGCGACGGCCAGTGCGGTCGTGATCGATGCAACGACTGCGGGGACAAGTCTCATCCGTCCACGGTGACTCGGCCGGGACGGCCGGAACAGACCGCTCCGTGCGATTGTGGACAACTTGTCTCCGGTCCACAGGCGTGACCGGGTGATCACCGGCCGGTTTACGGTCGGGTGGGTGCAGGCCGTACACTTGTCGGGCGGTCTGCGTTCGCAGATCGACTTCGCGCGCCCGCGCGTCGATTGTGCTCCGCGTTTTCGAGCACGTCGGAATATGGCCATCGGCCGGTCCCGTAAGGGTTCGGTGGGCATTGCGGGCGCCAGGGCGGGCATCGTGCCCGCGGCAACCGAACGAAAGAAGAGACACACCCATGCCTGTAGTGACAATGCGGCAGCTGCTCGACAGCGGCGCGCACTTCGGCCATCAGACCCGTCGCTGGAACCCGAAGATGAAGCGGTTCATCTTCACCGACCGCAACGGCATCTACATCATCGATCTGCAGCAGACGCTGACCTACATCGACAAGGCCTACGAGTTCGTCAAGGAGACCGTGGCCCACGGTGGTTCGGTCCTGTTCGTCGGCACCAAGAAGCAGGCGCAGGAGTCCATCGCGGAAGAGGCGACCCGTGTCGGGATGCCCTACGTGAACCAGCGTTGGCTCGGCGGCATGCTCACCAACTCCTCCACCGTCCACAAGCGCCTGCTGCGCCTGAAGGAGCTGGAGTCGATGGAGCAGACCGGTGGCTTCGAAGGTCGCACCAAGAAGGAAATTCTCATGCTCACGCGTGAGATGACCAAGCTCGACCGCACGCTCGGCGGTATCCGGGATATGGCCAAGGTTCCGTCGGCCATCTGGGTCGTCGACACCAACAAGGAGCACATCGCCGTCGGTGAGGCGCGCAAGCTGAACATCCCGGTCATCGCGATCCTCGACACCAACTGCGACCCGGACCTCGTCGACTACCCGATCCCGGGTAACGACGATGCGATCCGTTCCGCGGCGCTGCTGACCAAGGTCGTCGCGTCGGCCGTCGCCGAGGGTGTGCAGGCCCGCGCCGGCCAGAGCGCCGACAAGGATGCCAAGCCCGAGGC
>NZ_JBAQXC010000323.1:0-37156 GCF_049299235.1 Rhodococcus sp. (in: high G+C Gram-positive bacteria)
CGCCGCGACGGTCCTGTGGACGAACCGATCGGGCCCGCGATGGGCACCGATTTCAGTTGGGAGGACGGGAACGGGGTCCAGCAGGGCTGGGGCGGTCGGTCCCGCCGTTGAGTCTGGTCGACACGCCGGTGGCTGTACACACAATTTGGCCTATAACCCTCAACTGAAGTCCGATCAGTCACTATGAAAAGCCCCCGACCTGGGCAACAGGTCGGGGGCCGTGGGGTGGAGCTGCCGGGAATCGAACCCGGGTCCTCCGCCGCCTCACCAGGGCTTCTCCGTGTGCAGTTCGCTATGTCTCTGCTTGGATCTCCCGGTCTCGCGAACAAGCCGGGATGACGATCCCAGTCACTGTTTGATGTCCCGTCCGACTCCGTGACCGAGCCGAACAGTAGAGCTCCCTAGTCGATGCCAGGAACCGGGTCGGGAGCGAACCCGGGCTGACAGAGACGCGATCGCTACTTAGGCAGCGAGGGCGTACTCGCGCTGAGTGGACTCGGCGCTTAATTGGTTGCAATGACGCTTACGGTGGTCTCTTGCCTGCACCGACACGCTTCCCCTGGTTGAACGTACGCAGTCGAAACCGTTCAGCCCCGTACGCGCCTGCGAACCTCGCAGGACTACCCACTGTAACGTCCGTTCCGGGTGCTGTCATTCCCTTTTTCCGGCGCGTTCACATGACGCGCCTCACACCGGCCGGGGTGAGCGCGGCATCCGTGTCCGCGTCGACCAGATCCATGTTCAGCGCCGCCGCGGCGGCAGCGCCTGCTGCGGCACTGACGATCAGGTTGGCCATCGGATCGACGACGTTGCCGGCGGCCCGGACACCGGGAACGCTCGTGGCGCCCTGCGCGTCGACTGCGACGAAACTACCGACCGGGGAATCCCGCCTGACGCATCCGAGCTGTCGCAGCACGTCGTCGCGTGGGGTGAAGGTCAGCGCCCCGCCGACGAACAGTGCGGCTCGCTCCAGCACCCGACCGTCGGACAGTTCGATCTCGATGGCCTCGCCACCGGCGACCGCGACCACCGGGCCGTCGACGACAGCGACCCCACGAGCCTCGAGCCGTTCGCGTTGCTCGTCGGTGAGATCCGTTTCGGTTCGATCCCAGCCGCACACCAGCACGACCTCGTCGGACCACTGGCGCAGCAACAGTCCCTGATGGGTCGCCATGTCGGGGGTGTTCGCGAGCACCGCGAGCGGACGCCCCTGCACCTCCGAGCCGTGGCAATAGGGGCAGTGCAGGGCGGTGCGGCCCCACCGCCGCGCGAGCCCGGGGATGTCGGGGAGTTCGTCGGCGAGTCCGGTCGCGACCAGAAGTCGCCGCGCCGTGACGGTGCCGCCGTCGTGCTCGACGACGAAACCGCCGCCGACGGAGCGGACGCCGTGCACCCGAGCGGAGTCGATGCGGCCCCCGTATCGCCGCACCTCGTCGCGTCCGGTCGCGAGCAGCTCGGCCGGCGATCGCCCGTCGAATCCGAGATAGCCGTGCAGGTGGGCGGCGGGCGCATTGCGCGGAGTGCCGTCGTCGAGGACCAGAACGGACCGGCGGGCCTGCGCGAGAACGAGTGCGGCATTGAGACCGGCGGCACCGCCGCCGAGAACGATCACGTCGTATTCCATGACCCCAGCCTCCGCCCCAGCCGATTAGTTTGGCAAGCTAGATTGCTGAATCGGCAAACTTGGGTCCATCCTGGGTGGATGGAACTCACCGCACGACTGGCTGCGATCGGGCCACGCCTGAAAGCGCTTCGCCAAGACCGGGACATCACCTTGCAGGACCTGTCCGACGACACCGGGATCTCCGTGAGCACACTGTCCCGGCTCGAATCGGGGCGCAGGCGGGCGACGCTGGATCTGCTCCTGCCGATCGCCGCGGCCTATCGGGTCACGCTGGACGAACTGGTCGGGCCGGAGACCGGCGATCCACGGGTGCCGGCCCGGCCACGGACCGACGGGTCGCGGACCTACATCCCGCTCACGCGTCAGCCGGGAAATCTGCAGGCGTACAAGATGATCTTCACACCCGACGAGGAGCGTCCCGATCCGCGCACCCACGAGGGCTTCGAGTGGCTCTACGTACTGTCGGGGCAGCTGCGGCTGATCCTCGGCGACCGTGAGCTCACCATGACGGCCGGGGAGGCCGCCGAGTTCGATACCCGGATCCCGCACTGGCTGGGTCCTGCGGGCGACCGGCCCGTGGAGATCCTCACCTTGTTCGGCAAACAGGGCGAACGCATCCATCTGCGCGCGAGCAGCCGGGGCGGTTCCGGCGCTCTCAGTTCGCGACGGTGATCATCGCGACCGAGGCGACGGCCAGCACCATGCCGATGCGGCGGGACGGACCCACATGCTCGCCGAGCACCGTCGTCGCCAGCAACACGGTCGCGGCCGGATACAACGCGCCGATCACGCTGACCAGCGACAGCATGCCGTGCTGGAACGCGAACATCAGCGCCGCGTTGGCGACGACGTCGAGTACGGCCACACCGGCGATGTACGGCCACAGGTGCCGCGGCGGCCGCAGGAACATTCCCGCCCCCAGCGCGACCGCCCACACCACCAGCGACGCCGTGAGCCGGGACATCGCCAGCGGCCACAGCCCGGTTCCGTCGGGCACACGGTGCAACGCCACGAACATCAACGCGAAGGTGACACCGGACGCGACGGTCAGCCACGCCACCTTGGGGGTGAAGCGCGGGTGGGTGGCGCCCGCGACATCCTCGTCGGATTCGCGACTGACCAGCACGACGGCGAGCAACGCGAGGGCGATACCGGCGTAGGCGAGTGTTCCGGGCCGCTCCCCCAACGCGAATCCGACGAGGACCGGAATGCCGGCGACGAGCAGCGCCGTCACCGGAGACACCACGGACATCGGCCCCTCGGCGAGAGCCTGATAGAACCACCAGATCGCCACACCGCCGGCGATCCCGGCCGCGGCGCCCCACGCGAGGGACACCGCGGTGATCTCGCCGCCCAGCAGCGGGGCGACCGCGAGCACCAGCAGCAGCGACAGCGGATACGACGCGATGACGAACCGCAGTGCTGCGACGCGGCGGGACGCGACGCCCCCCACGAAGTCACTGACCCCGTAGCCGACCGCGGCGACGAGTGCGAGCAGGACCGCGGTCAGCGGCTCATGCCCTTCACCCGCCTGCCCAGTTCGCGGGTGACCTCGCGCTCGGCGGTACGCCGCGCGATGTCCTGACGCTTGTCGTAGTCCTGCTTGCCCTTCGCGAGGGCAAGTTCGACCTTCACCTTGCCGTCGGAAAAGTACATCGACAGCGGCACCAGCGTCTGATTGCCTTCACGGGATTTACCGACGAGCGCGTCGATCTCGCGGCGGTGCAGCAGCAGTTTGCGGGTGCGTCGCGGCGAATGGTTTGTCCACGAGCCGTGGCCGTACTCCGGGATGTGCAGGCCGCGCAGCCACACCTCGCCGTCGTCGACCGTCGCGAACGCGTCGACGAGCGACGCCTTGCTTTCGCGCAGACTCTTGACCTCGGTGCCGACAAGGGCGATACCCGCCTCGTAGATGTCGAGGATGGTGTAGTTGTGACGCGCTTTCCGGTTGGTCGCGATGACCTTCCGGCCCTTCTCCTTCACGTGCAGGCCTTTCCGGTCCACGAACAATCGAACAGAACATCATCCAGCATAGGAACCCCGGCAAACCGTTATTCGCGGACGTACAGACGCAACGTGATGTACGCGGTGATCGCGGCCATTCCGACGCCGACGACGAGCAGGATCGGCGAGACCAGCAGCACATCGCTGGTGGTGATGCGGGCGACGATGTTCGCGTCGTACACGTCGGCGAGCACGTCGTCGATGAACACGCTCTTCGCAGTGAACAGCGCCGCGATCGCCAGGGCAGCGCCGATCACCGCGGCGACGACCGCCTCGAGTAGGAACGGCAACTGCGTGTACCAGCGGGTCGCGCCGACCAGGCGCATGATGCCGACTTCGGCGCGACGGGTGAACGCCGCGATCTGCACCATGTTCGCGATGAGCAGGATCGCGGCGATCGCCTGCACCACCGCGATCGCGAACGCCGCGTTGCGGACACCGGACAGGACGCTGAACAGCCGCTCGACGAGATCCTTCTGATTGAGCACGCTCTCCACCCCGGGCCGGGACCCGAATTCGTCCTGGATGACGCCGAACCGGTCGGGGTCCGACAACTTCACCTTGAACGAGGCGGGGAAGCTGTCCGCGCTGACCAGTTCGGCCAGTTCGGGCTGGTCCTTGAAAACCCGCTCGGTCGCGTCGGCGACGGCGTCTTCCCGGTTGAGGTACTGCACCGACACCACCGACGGGGTGTTCTCGAGGTCGCTGCGCAGGTCGGCGCAGATGTCCTGCTCGCAGTCGGGGTCGAGGGTCGAGACGTCGTCGGTGAGGAACAGTTGTACCTCCACCCGGTCGAGGAAGATGCGCTGGGTCTTGTCGGCCATCTGCACGACGAGCAGACCGGCTCCGAACAGGCCGAGGGAGATCGCGGTGGTCAGGATCATCGCGATGGTCATGGTGAGGTTGCGGCGCAGGCCGGTGGCGACCTCGCTGAACAGGAAGCTTGCTCGCATCGGGTGGGTGGTCCTTCGGTTGCCGGGCGTTCGGGAACGGTGGACTGGTGCCGGCTAGCGGCCGACGCCGTACACGCCGCGCGCTTCGTCGCGGACCACCCGGCCGAGGGCGAGTTCGACGACGCGACGCCGCATGGAGTCGACGATGTGGTGGTCGTGGGTGGCCATGAGGACCGTGGTGCCGGTGCGGTTGATCCGTTCGAGCAGCATCATGATGTCCTGGCTGGTCTCGGGGTCCAGGTTGCCGGTCGGTTCGTCGGCCATCAGCACCAGTGGCCGGTTGACGAACGCCCGTGCGATCGCGACGCGCTGCTGTTCACCGCCGGACAGTTCGCCGGGCAGCCGGTCCGCCTTGCCGGACAGGCCGACCAGGTCCAGGACCTCGGGCACCGTGCGTTCGATGATGGACCGGGGTTTGCCGATCACCTCCAGCGCGAACGCCACGTTCCCGGCGACCGTCTTCTGCTGCAGCAGGCGGAAATCCTGGAAGACGCACCCGAGGGACTGCCGCAGTTTCGGCACTCGCCGCCCGGACAGCTTGTTGACGTGGAAGTCCGCGACGTGAACTTCGCCCGAGGTCGGTGCCTCCTCCCGCAACAGCAGTCGCAGGAACGTCGACTTTCCCGAGCCCGACGGTCCGATGAGGAAGACGAACTCCCCTTTACCGATCTCGACACTGACGTTGTCCAGAGCGGGACGGGTGGACGTCTTGTACGACTTGGACACATTCTCCAGGCGGATCACGACGCCATGCTAGCGGTTCGTTACCGGATGGTGACCTATTGGCCGGGAGCGCCGGTGGATTCGGTGCGCTCGTCGCCGGTGCCGTCACCGTCGCCGCCTCCGGTCCCATCGCCTTCGAGTCCCGGAAAGCCGGGGATCTCCGGGAGGCGGAATCTCGGCGTCTCGGTCGTCGTCGTGGGCGCGGTGGTCGTCACCGACGGCGGCGGTGAGGTCGGGGCCGGTTCCGAAGTCGGAGATGTGGTGGTCGGCGGCGGCGTCGTTTCCGGCGTCGTCGTGTACGAGGGCGCAGACTCGACCGGCGGAACATACGGTACGTACGGCGTCTCCGAGATCACGACCGCGCCCGCCGGCGCCGGCGCCGGTTTCTCCTCCTGGTTGAGGTAGAGGTAGAGCATCCACAGGCCGATCCAGGCGACGCACATCGTGATCGTCGTCGTGCGGAACCGGTCGCCGAACAGTCGGGTGGGGATCGCGAATCGCGGTCGCGCCGTCTCGTCCGAGGCGTCCCCGGGTGTGGGGGTGTTGCCGGGTGTGCCGCTGTCGTCGCTCATGCCTCCGCCCCCGATCGATCGACCACGGAGACGGTGTCGAGTTGTGGTGTGACGGTGATGCCCTTCCGTCGGAGTGCGGCGGCGATGCGGGCGCGCAAGGCCCGGCCGACCTGGAACTGCTTGCCCGGCAAGGTCCGGGCGACGACCCGGACACTGACCTGGTCGACCTCGAGACTCTCGACCCCCATCACGCTGGGTTCGTCGAGCAGGAGTTCGCGCAGTTTGGGGTCGTTGTACGCCGCGACGCCGACATCGTGGAGGATCTCGTTGACCTCCGAAATATCGGCGGTCACCGGAACGGGCACGTCGATGACCGCGCGCGCCCAATCCTTCGACAGGTTGATCGCCTTGTTGATCTGGCCGTTCGGCACGATGATCACCTCACCGGCCGAGTTGCGCAGCCGGGTCACACGCAGCGTGACGTTCTCGATGGTGCCGGACGCATCGTCCGAGGCGCCGGTGACGGAGATCTGCACGGTGTCACCGAATCCGTACTGGCGTTCGGTGATGATGAAAAACCCGGCGAGGATGTCCTGCACGATGCGTTGCGCGCCGAAACCCAGCGCCGCACCGAGCACGGTGGCCGGGGCGACGAGGCTACCGATCGGTAATTCCAGGTAGTCGAAAACTTTCAGGGTCGCCACGATGTAGATGAACGTGATGACCACCCAGCGCACGACCTGAGCCACCGAGTGCCGATGCTTCGACACCTCCGAACGCACCAGATCGTCCGACTCCTGGTACTTCGCGTCGATGTTTCGGGTGATCCGATTTCCGACCCAGCTCGCGAACCGGGCGATGATGACCGCACCGAGCACCGTCAGTACGATCAGCAGCCCGTTGCTGGTCAGCCAGTCGAGCAGTGTTCTGCCGGGAAACAGAGGTCATCCTTCCCTGGGGATTGTTCGACGTTCGTCTATTGATTCTGATTCTCACGCATGCGCCACCGGATGCCCTCTTCGAGGAATCCGTCGATCTCACCGTCGAGCACCGCAGACGGGTTGTTGACCTCGTATTCGGTGCGCAGATCCTTGACCATCTGGTAGGGGTGCAGCACATAGGAACGCATCTGGTTGCCCCACGAGCTACCGCCGTCGCCTTTGAGGGCGTCCATCTCGGCACGCTCCTCCTGACGCTTGCGCTCGAGCAGCTTGGCCTGCAGAACACGCATCGCCGACACCTTGTTCTGCAACTGCGACTTCTCGTTCTGGCAGGTCACGACAATGCCGGTGGGGACGTGCGTGAGGCGCACCGCCGAGTCGGTCGTGTTCACCGACTGGCCGCCGGGACCGGACGAGCGGTACACGTCGACGCGCACGTCGTTCTCGTCGATGTCGATGTGGTCGGTGGTTTCGACGACCGGCAGAACCTCGACCTCGGCGAACGAGGTTTGGCGACGACCCTGGTTGTCGAACGGGCTGATCCGCACGAGTCGGTGGGTGCCCATTTCGACGGACAGTGTGCCGTAGGTGTAGGGCGCCTTGATCGCGAACGTGGCCGACTTGATACCTGCTTCTTCCGCGTAGGAAGTGTCGTAGACCTCGACACCGTAGCCGTGTTTGTCGGCCCAGCGGATGTACATGCGCATCAGCATCTCGGCCCAGTCCGCCGCATCGACACCGCCGGCGCCTGCGCGGATGTTCACGAGAGCGTCGCGCTGGTCGTACTCACCGGACAGCAGCGTGCGCACCTCCATCGCCTCGATGTCGGTGCGCAGCGTGACGCGTTCGGTGTCGGCGTCGGCGAGCGCGGCGGCGCGGTCGTCGCCCTCCTCGTCCTCGGCAAGCTCGTAGAGGACCGGAAGGTCGTCGAGCCGCGCACGCAGTGCCTCGACGCGGCGCAGTTCGCTCTGTGCGTGCGAGAGCGCGCTGGTGACCTGTTGCGCGTGGTCCTGGTTGTTCCACAGCTCGGGGTCGGCCGCCTGGTGTTCGAGCTCGTCGATTCGACGGCGCAGCTCCTCCACGTCGATGACCGTCTCCACGGTCTCGAGTGTTGTCGCGAGCTCGGCCAGGTCTGCGGAAACGTCGGGATGCACGATTGCCAAGGCTACCGGCTAGCGTTCCGTGCATGACCACCGACTTCACCGCCGACCTGGACCTCGCGTTGCGTATCGCCGACGAGGCGGACATCGTCACCCGTGATCGCTTCGGCGCGCTGGATCTGACGGTGAGCGACAAACCGGATCTGACACCGGTGTCCGACGCGGATCTCACGGTGGAGCGGTTGGTCCGCGACGTGCTGGCTGCCGAGCGGTCGTCGGATGCGGTGCTCGGCGAGGAGTTCGGCGGCGACGCGATGTTCGCCGGCCGCCAGTGGGTGGTGGATCCGATCGACGGAACCAAGAACTTCGTGCGCGGTGTGCCCGTCTGGGCGAGCCTGATCGCGCTGCTCGACAACGGCGTGCCGGTGGTCGGGGTGGTGAGTGCGCCGGCATTGAACCGTCGGTGGTGGGCGGCGGCGGGGCTGGGTGCGTGGACGTCGTACGACGGTGGCGCTCCGCATCGGATCGGCGTGTCGGACGTGACGCGGACGACGTCTGCCTCGTTGAGTTTCTCGAGCCTGTCGGGCTGGCGCGACCGGGGCCTGCGCGACGAGTTCGTCGCGCTGACCGACGAGGTGTGGCGGGTCCGCGCGTATGGCGACTTCTTCTCGTACTGCCTGCTCGCGGAGGGCGCTCTGGACATTGCGCTCGAGCCGGAGGTGTCGCTGTGGGACCTGGCTGCTCTCGATGTGCTGGTTCGGGAGGCCGGCGGTCGGTTCACCAATATCGACGGGCTGGACGGACCGCACGGCGGTAGTGCCGTGGCGACCAATTCGGCGTTGCACGAGGACGTGCTCGCGCGACTGAGTGCAGTACGCTGACCTGCACCGATTCGCAGTTCGTCGATCATTCTTACTTGATAGTAGACACCGATATTACTCAGGAGTAAGATCGGTGGGGTCCGATCCCCTCGAGAGACTTCTGGTGATCATGAGCAAGCAAGACAGTGCGGCCCGGAACGCCCGACGTGATACGTCTGCGGTCGGCCTGAACCCGATCAAGCGGGACGCCATGGGCGCAGCGATGCGTGTGCTCTCGCGAATCACCGGTTCCGAACTGGCAGATCGGTACAACTTCCGCCAGGCGATCGACCGGGCCACATACCAGTCCACGAAGACCGGTTTCAAGACGCTCGGCGCGGCGACGCGCGCATTCAAGCAGGTTTCCGGCGGCGGCGCACCGCAGCGCCTCGACACCCCGAAGAACAGCGACTTCTTCGACCTGACCCCCACCGACGATCAGCAGATGATCGCCGAGACCGTCCGCGACTTCGCGGCCGAGATCCTCCGGCCCGCAGCGCACGACGCCGATGCGGCCGCCGCCGCCCCCGCCGATCTCCTCGGCCGCGCCGCCGAACTCGGCATCACCCTGGTCAACGTCCCGGAGACGTTCGACGGCGCCGCAAGCGAGCGCGGCACCGTCACCAACGCGCTCGTCGCCGAAGCTCTCGCGCACGGAGACATGGGCCTGGCGCTGCCGATTCTCGCGCCCAGCGGCGTGGCCGTCGCTCTGACCCAGTGGGGCAGCGACGAGCAGCAGAAGACCTACCTGCCCGCATTCGCGAGCGACGACGTGCCGCAGGCATCGGTCGTCATCGCCGAACCCCGCGCCCTGTTCGATCCGTTCTCCCTGCAGACCAAGGCCGTGCGCTCCCCCAGCGGCTACCGACTCAACGGCGTCAAGGCACTCGTCCCGGCCGCCGGCAGCGCCGAACTGTTCGTCGTCGCCGCCGAACTCGACGGTCGCCCGGCACTGTTCATCGTGGAGGCCAAGAGCAAGGGCGTCGTCGTCGAGGCGGACCCGAGCATGGGTCTGCGCGCCGCCGGCCTCGGCAGGCTGCACCTGACCGATGTCGCGGTACCGCAGTCGGCACTGCTCGGCTCGGACGGCACCGACGCCCTCGACACCGCCGCCGCGGACGTGCGCGCCGAGGAGTACGCCGACGCCGTGCGGCTCGCCCGCCTGGGCTGGGCGTCGCTCGCGATGGGCACCGGCCAGGCCGTGCTCGACTACGTGATCCCCTACGTCAACGAGCGCGAGGCGTTCGGCGAGCCGATCAGCCATCGTCAGGCCGTGGCGTTCATGGTCGCCAACATCAAGATCGAACTCGACGGCATCCGCCTCGTCACCCTCCGCGGTGCCTCCCGCGCCGAGCAGGGCCTGTCGTTCGGCCGCGAGGCCGCATTGGCCCGCAAACTCGCCACCGACAAGGGCATGCAGATCGGTCTCGACGGTGTGCAGCTGCTCGGCGGTCACGGATACACCAAGGAACATCCCGTCGAGCGCTGGTACCGCGACCTGCGTGCCATCGGCGTCGCCGAGGGCGTCGTCCTCATCTGAGCGTCGTCCTCATCTGAGCGATCCGATCCGAACAAGGAACCTGTCGATGATCAATCTCGAACTCCCCAAGAAGCTCAAGGCTTCCTCCAACCAGGCTCACCAGGTCGCCGCGCACATCCTCCGCCCGGTTTCCCGCAAGTACGACCTCGCCGAACACGAATACCCCGTCGAACTCGACACGATGGCCGCGATGGTCGAGGGTCTCAACGACTCCGGGCAGGGCGCCGCAGGTGCCGCGCTCGGTCGCGACGACAAGGCGAAGAAGCAGACCGGCGGCAACGCCAACGGCGGCAACATGGCCGGCCTGCTCAACGTCATCGAAACCTGCTGGGGCGATGTCGGTTTGACCCTGTCCATCCCGTTCCAGGGCCTGGGCAACTCGGCGATCGCCGCGGTCGCCACCGACGAACAACTCGAACGGTTCGGCAAGGTGTGGGCGTCGATGGCCATCACCGAACCGAGCTTCGGCTCCGACTCGGCAGCGGTGACCACCACCGCCGTACTCGACGGCGACGAGTGGATCCTCAACGGCGAGAAGATCTTCGTCACCGCCGGTGAACGTTCGTCGCACGTCGTCGTGTGGGCGAGTGTCGACAAGACCAAGGGCCGCGCCGCGATCAAGTCCTTCGTGGTGCCGCGTGAGGCACCGGGCCTGAGCGTTGCCCGACTCGAACACAAGCTGGGCATCAAGTCGTCCGACACCGCGGTGCTGCTGCTGCAGGATTGCCGTATCCCCAAGGACAACATCCTCGGCTCCCCCGAGGTGAACGTCGAGCAAGGTTTCGCGGGCGTCATGCAGACCTTCGACAACACCCGCCCCATCGTCGCAGGCATGGCGATCGGTCTGGGCCGGGCCGTCCTCGAGGACCTGCGGACGATCCTGTCGGAGGCCGGCGTCGAGGTGTCCTACGACATCCCCGCCAACAACCAGCACGCCGCGGCCGCCGAATTCCTGGCGCTCGAGGCGGACTGGGAGGCCGCCTACCTGCTGGCGCTGCGCGCGACCTGGATGGCCGACAACAAGAAGCCGAATTCGCTCGAGGCGTCGATTTCGAAGGCGAAGGCCGGTCGCACCGGAACTGCGGTGTCACTCAAGGCCGTCGAGTTGGCCGGCACCTACGGCTACTCCGAGCGTCCACTGCTCGAGAAGTGGGCACGCGACTCGAAGATCCTCGACATCTTCGAAGGCACCCAGCAGATCCAGCAGCTCATCGTGGCACGACGCCTGCTCGGAAAGTCCTCGACCGAACTGAAGTAATACCTGCACAACAGATTTCGAGGGGTAGCCCCCGTCGCGCTGGGCGCGGCGGGGGTTTCTCGTTGCGTGCCCGATGCTCACGCTCGAATGGTCGGTCGGAATCGCGCCGCGAGTTCGACGACGAGGTCGCCCCGGTCACCGATCACCACATCGGACAGACCCAACCAGGTCGCCATTTCCCGCAATTCCACGGCAAGGGATTCCGCGACCTCGCCCGCGTCCCGGCCCGGTTCGACGAACGCGCCGGGCACCCTGAGCGCGTCGGCAGCGCGGTCGGCTTTCAGATCCACCCGAGCCGTCAGGTCCCCGTCCTGCAGGAACGGGAAGACGTAATATCCGTGCACCCGCTTGTGTGCGGGCGTGTAGATCTCGATGCGGTACCGGAACCCGAAGAGCCGCTCGGTGCGCGGCCGGAAGAAAACGAGCGGATCGAACGGGCACAGCAGCGCGGTGCCGTGCGCGCGTCGCGGAATGCGGGCACCGGCATGCAGGTAGGCGGGATCGGACCAGCCCCGCACGGCGACCGGCACCAGCACTTCGTCATCGACCAGATCGTTCAGGGCCGCCGTGGTCTGCGCCGCCGACAGCCGGTAGTAGTCACGCAGATCCGCGGCGGTCGCGACACCGAGCGCCTTCGACGAGCGCCGCACCAGTTCGCGGATCGCGTCACACTCGTCGAACTGCGTACCGATCACCGCCCCGGGGAGGACTCGCTCCGCGAGGTCGTAGTGCCTCGCGAAGCTCACCCGGCGGTCGACCGACAATGCACCGGATGCGAAGAGCAGCTCGCAGATCACCTTCGTGTCGGTTCGCCCCCACCACGGCCCACCCCGATCGCGTGGCACGATCCGCAGGTGCCGCTCGACATCACCCGCGGTGACTGCACCCATCTCGGTGACGACATCGAGGATGTCGCCTACCAGAGCCGGATTCTGTTCCAGCACAAGTCGTTCCCCCGGCCAGCGTCCGCCGGAGTAACGAAGCATGCGCCACCGCATCAACGGCCAGTCCGCGACGGGAATCAACGCGGCTTCGTGCGCCCAGTATTCGACCAGCGCGCGCGGCGATCGACCCGTGTTCTGCCATGCTGCGGCATCCAGAAGATCGCGGTCGTAGGCGCCGATCCTACTGAACACCGGCATGTAGTGCGCGCGGACCGCCACCGACACCGAATCGAGCTGAAGCAGCGATGTGCGCTGCACCGCGCGGAGCACGTGACGGCGGGTAGGCGGCCCCGCCGATCGTCGGTCGGCGAACCCTTGAGCGGCCAAGGCGACACGTCGGGCCGCGTCGGCGGTCAATTCCAGCACACGCCCACCTTGCCATCGACCACCGACAGCGCCGTGCGGCACGACGACGGCCGTGGCCGCCGAATTCGGACAATCCATTGAATGTGATGTACATCACCTTTAATGTAGAGCATTATCGGCGCCGACCCTGGAGGTCGCATGTTCGCCACGGACACCGTCCGCAGTGTCTCGGATCTCGTTCGCAGTGTCACGGACACCCTCGGCTCGATCGCGGTGATGCAGCGCGCCGGCCTTCTCCCGTTTCCGCGCGTCGACCACGGCATCGCGACACTCGTCGCGGTACGCAAGTACGGACCGTTCGCGGGGCCGGTCCATGCCGACGTTGCGCGCGGTCTCGACGCCACCGCGATTGCCGACGAACGCGGCGAAGTGAGTTACCAAGAGCTCGAAGCCATGTCGAACGCCCTCGTCCGGGCATGGCAGGCCGACGGAATCCGCGCCGGGACCGCGATCGGCGTGATGGCACGTAACCACCGGGGCCTCGTGCTGACCATGCTCGCGTCGGCGAAACTCGGCACCACCCTCGTCCAGATGAACACCGGGTTCGCGCCCCGCCAACTCGCGGACATCGCCGCACGCGAAAACGTCGCGACATTCGTCTTCGACTCCGAGTTCACCGATGCCGCCGCCGCGCTCCCCTCGGGCACCCGCACCTACCTGTCGTGGCAGGACGAACCGGTGCCCGGAGCACCGTCGATCGAGTCGCTGCTCGACCGGTTCGATCGGTCCACAGTCGCGCCCCCACCGGAGCCCGGCGGTTTCGTGCTCTTGACCAGCGGCACCACCGGCACCCCCAAGGGCGCGCCACGCGGCCGGACCAGTCCGTTCGTCGCGGCCCAATTCCTCGACCGGGTGCCGCTGCGGCGCGGGCAGATCATGCTCATGGCAGCACCGGCGTTCCACGGCACCGGCGTATCCCAACTCGCGATGGCGTTCGCGCTGGGACAGACGGTGGTGATGCCCCGCCGATTCGACCCACTCGACACCGTGCGGCTGATCGAACGTCATCACGCGAATGTGCTCGTGGTGGTACCCACCATGCTGCAACGCATCCTCGACCTCGGCGCCGAGACGATCGCGGAGTTCGACACCTCGAGTCTGAAGATCATCTTCTCGGCCGGCGAATCCTTGTCACCCGAATTGTGCCGACGAACGCGGGAATCGTTCGGCGACGTCCTGCACAATCTGTACGGATCGACGGAGTGTGCGGTCGCGACGGTGGCGACCGCGCAGGACCTGCGCCGCGCACCCGGCACCGCGGGTCGCCCGCCCGTGTCCTGCCGCGTCGAGATTGTCGACGACGACGGCAACACCGTCACCGAACCCGGTGTCCCCGGCCGCATCTTCGTCGCAAGCAATCTGAGCTTCGGTGGCTACACCGACGGCCGCGACAAGGAACGTATCCGCGGTCTGCTCTCCACGGGCGACATCGGCCATTGGGACAGCGACGGGTATCTGTTCGTCGACGGCCGCGACGACGACATGATCGTGTCCGGTGGCGAGAACGTGTACCCACGGGAGGTGGAGAACCTGCTCGTCGAACGCGACGACGTACTCGACGCGGCGGTCGTGGGCATCGCGGACGCCGACTTCGGTGCGCGGCTACGCGCATTCGTGGTCGCCGCGCCCGGTTCCACACGCGACGCCGAGGACATCAAAGCGTTCGTGAAGGAGAATCTCGCTCGCTACAAGGTGCCGCGCGATGTGGTCTTCCTCGACGAACTACCGCGAAACACGACGGGCAAGCTACTGCGCAGGGTGCTCACGGAAATGCCTGCACCCGAATAAGACTCGATTCAGCGGGGCCGGTGGCACGCGGCACCACCGACGTCCGCGTCGGGTACCGGCACTACATCTGTGCCCACACCGATTTCGTCTGCAGGTAGGCTTCGATGCCTTCGCGCCCGAATTCGTGTCCCCATCCGGATTGCTTGTATCCGCCGAAGGGAACGGAGTGATCGAAGACGAGCTGACAGTTCAGAGACACCGTTCCCGCTTCGAGCCGCTTGGCCAGCCGGTGCGCGCGGCCGAGATCCTTCGTCCACGCGGTCGCAGCGAGACCGTAGGTGGTGTCGTTGGCGAGCGCGACGACCTCGTCGTCGTCGTCGTCGTCGAACGGCATGATCGGGGCAACGGGACCGAAGATCTCCTCCTGATAGAGCCGCATGCCGGGATCCACCGAGGTCAGCACGGTCGGATGAACGAAGTAGCCGGACCGGTCGAGGCGGTGACCACCCGCGACGACCTCGACGCCGTCGCCCCTGCCCTCGTCGATGTAGCCCATCACGCGGTTGAGCTGCTTCTGGCTGATCAGCGGTCCGATCATCGCTCCTTCTTCCTTCGGGCCGCCGAGCTCGAGGTTGTTCGCGACCATCGCGATGCCGTCCACGACCTGGTCGTAGACACCACGCTGGACGAAGATCCGCGAGCCGCACACACATCCCTGACCGGAATGGACGAAGATACCCATCGCGGCCATCATGATCGCCATGTTCAGATCTGCATCGTCGTAGATCAAGACCGGCGACTTGCCACCCAGTTCGAGCATGACCCGCTTCAGGTTTCCGGCCGAGGCGCGGACGATCCGCTTTCCCACTTCCGTCGACCCGGTGAATGCGATCTTGTCGACATCCGGGTGTTCGGTCAGGGCGGCCCCCGCGGTGTGCCCGTAGCCGTTGACGAGATTGACGACTCCGTCCGGAACACCTGCTTGCGCAAGGAGTTTGACTATCAGCAGCGCCGACAGCGGCGTCTCTTCGGCCGGCTTGACGACGACGCTGCATCCGGCGGCGAGCGCCGGTGCGAGCTTCGCGCATGCGTTGAACACCGGACCGTTCCACGGGAAAATTAGTCCGACAACGCCGTACGGCTCCTTGAGGGTGTAGGCGTGCATGTTGGACCAGGTTCCCGTGACGCCGCCGGTCATCTGCACGTCGTGGGCGGTGCCGTTGAGCTTGGTGCACCAGCCACCGTAGTAGCGGAAGAACTCGGCGCTGGTGTGGATGATCGACTGCGCCTGCACGATCGGCATACCGGTGTTCAGCGCGTCGAGTTCGGCCAGCAGGTCGACGTTGTCGTCGATCAGATCGGCGGCCCGGAACAAGATCTTGGCGCGCTCGTTGCCGGGGAGCCCGTGCCATATGCCGGACTCGAAGGCAGCACGAGCGCGGGCCACGGCCTCGTCGACGGCCTTCTCGCCGCCGTCGCGAAACTCGGTGATCTGTTCCTCGGTCACCGGGTCGATGACCGGGATCGTGTCCCCGTAGCCCGGTATCGCGCGAAGTTCGTCGAGAATTGTGTCGACCGACATAGTAGAGCCCCCTCGTGATGTGTATCACTGCCTTTCGCACGCTAACAGCGCGCTGCCGACAACGGAGACCGCACACCGGTGAAGCGCATCACATCGCTCACAGAGCGAAACCTTCACCGCGGGAGTCGCTTTGATCGAGCACGGCCGCCGGATCGTCGACCTGACCTCGACTTCGGCCACACACAACAAAGCAGGCCCGGAAATCCGATCGGATTTCCGGGCCTGTGTGGTAGCGGGGACAGGATTTGAACCTGCGACCTCTGGGTTATGAGCCCAGCGAGCTACCGAGCTGCTCCACCCCGCGTTGCAAGAACGAAGTTACACGAGCGTTTGAACAAAAGGCAAATCGCATCCCGCCACCCCGCACCTCGGGGTAATGGGAACTTTCATCCGGGTAGACCGGATGAAAGTTCCCATCACCCGAACGATCAGCCGCCCGTCGATTGATAGGCGTCCACTGCCCGCTGGACCCGATCGAGTGCCCGACCGTAGGCGGCGAAGTCGCCGCTGCGCTGTGCGCTGCTCAACTCGGCCAGCGCGGAGTCGAGTTCGGTGACCGCGGCAGCCCGGTCCGCAGGCACCGGAGCCGGAACGACCGGCTGCGGCTGCGGCGCTGCCCCCTCCGCTTGCTCACCGGACTCGCCCGGCTCCACCGGCGCGGTGGGCGCCGATTCACCGCCCGGCGCGGTGGCCGCGTTGCCGACGCCACTGCCGAACACCTGATCGAGTGCTACGGCCAGCGTCGGCGCGTAGCCGATACGCACGCCGCCACCCTCACCCGGTTCGCGATAGCTCACCAGCACCCGCGACAACTGCGGGAACGTCGACGTACTGCCACCGGTCGAGTTGCGTTCGGTGTACATCGGCTGGACGTACAGGATGCCGCCCTCCGCGATCGGAAGGGTGAGCAGGTTGCCGTAGTGGATCCGGTTCGATCTCTCGAGCAATGTCCGTTCCGACGCCACCCGGGTATCGGAAATCATCGCATTCTGGGTCTGCTCCGGACCGAACGTCTGCGTGTCCGTCGGCAACTGCAGAATGGTGAACTTTCCGTAGTCCTCCGGGTCGGCGTTGACCGAGATGTATGCGGACAGGAACTGCCGGTTGTAGCCGACCATCGCCGACGTGAGCCGGAAGGACGGCGCCGCGGTCTTCTCGTCTCCGATGAGCACGTAGTAGGGCGGCTGGTTCGCATTCGTTTCGACCGTCGGATCCGCGGGTACCGACCAGAACGCGTTGTTGGTGAAGAACTCACGCGGTTCGTCCACATGGTATTTCGCGAGCATTTCGCGCTGCACCTTGAACAGGTCCTCGGGGTACCGGAAGTGTGAACGCAACTCGTCGGTGACCTGGTCCTGCGGGGTCACCGCATCCGGGAACACACCCATCCACGCCTTCAGGACCGGGTCCTGATCGTCGACCTGGTAGAGCGTGACCGTTCCGTCGTACGCATCGACGGTCGCCTTCACCGAGTTGCGGATGTAGGAGACCTCCTTACGCGGCAGCAACCGGCCGGTGTTCTGGTCGATGCTGTCCTCGACCAGTCCCTCGAGCGAACTCCGCTGCGCGTACGGGTAGTTGTCGAGCGTGGTGTACGCGTCGACGATCCACACGATTCGCCCGTCCACCGCAGCGGGATACGCATCGCCGTCCGCGGTCAACCACGGCGCAACCTTGGTGACACGGTCGCGGGGGTCGCGGTTGAAGATGAGCTTCGAATCCTCGCCGATCGCACCCGAGAACAGAATGTTGCGTTCGGCGTACTTCGCGGCGAACGCCAGTCGGTTGAACCAGTTGCCGATCGAGACACCACCGGAACCGTCGTAGGTGTACCTGTCGGTGTCGGTGTCGTACTCGCGCGGACCGGAATCTCCGGCCGCGCCCACGATCGCGTAGTCCGGATTCGCCTGCCCGATGACCTCGCCGTAGTAGATCCGCGGCTGGTCCACCGGGATCACCTGATTATCGGACTTGAGCGATGCGAGGTCGCTGACCATGTACACGGGATAGCCACTGTTGCTGTTGGCCGCCTCTTCCGCCGATTCGCTCGCAGCCGCATTGACCCGATTCGCCGGGGCCGCGACCAGGCCGTTGCCGTGCGTGTACACGGTGTGGCGGTTGATCCAGTCGGTCTGGTTGCCGGTCAGGCTCGTCGGCGACAGTTCGCGGGCCGCGACGACGTAGTCCTCGACCTTGCCGTCCACGGTGTAGCGGTCGATATCGAGCGACGGCGGGAAGCCGTAGAAGTTCTTGAGCTGCTGCTGCTGCGTGAACGTTCGCGGCAGCACGTTCGGGTCCAGCAGTCGCGTGTTCGCGATCGTCGTCAAGTCCGCGGGCACCGTGCTCGGCGAGGCGGTCCCGACACCCGGATAGTCCCGGTACTCGACCTTGTCGTCGGTGATGCCGTACGCCTCGCGGGTCGCCGCGATGTTCCGTTCGATGAACGGCGCCTCCTTGTCCGCGGCGTTCGGGCGTACCGAGAACTGCTCGACGATCAGCGGATACACCGCGCCGACAAGAATCGACGAAAGAACCAGCAGCGCGGTGGCCAGCGCCGGGATACGCAGGTCCCGCATGACGATCGCGGCGAAGAAGGCGATCGCACAGATGATCGCGATGGACATCAGAATGAGCTTTGCCGGCAGCACCGCGTGGATATCGGTGTATCCGGGGCCGGTGAACGTGGGTTCCTTCCGGCCGCTCCACAGCAGGGTGTAGCGGTCGAGCCAGTACGCGACGGCCTTGAACGCGACGAACAGCCCGGCGAGGACCGCGAGCTGGATCCGGGCGGCACGACTGACGTTCCCGCCGCGGCCGGCGAGCCGGATGCCGCCGAAAATGTAGTGGGTGATCAGGTTCGCGACGAGCGCGAGGATCACCGCGACGAACATCCAGTTCAGCAGGAACCGGTAGAACGGCAGGTCGAACGCGTAGAACCCGACATCGAGACCGAACTGCGGGTCGACCGTGCCGAACGAGCCGCCGTTGAAGAACATCTGCACGGTCACCCAGTTGGCCTGCGCGACCAGGCCCGACAGCAGGCCGAGCACGACGGGGATGCCGATCCCGAACACGCGCATGCGGGTCATCACCGTGGTGCGATACCTGGCGACCGGGTCGCCAGGCCCTGCCGTCGGCACGAACACCGGTCGCGACCGATACGCCAGCAGCATCGCGAGCCACACGACGGCGCCGACGAACACCGCGGCCACCACGAACAAGACGATGCGGGTCACCAGCACCTTGACGTACACGTCGCGGAAGTCGACTTCACCGAACCACAGCCAGTTGGTGTATGCGTCGACCAGCCGCGGGCCGAGCAGCAGCAAAGCCGCGACCACCAGCGCGAGGACCAGCAGAACCTTGCTCCGCTTCGACAGGGTGGGTACCCCTGTGGGGGGTCTCATGCCCACGTGTCACACTCCCAACTGTCCGGCGACACCGGAGCGCCGCTTGCTGCCCGTCGCCGGACGTCGCGCAGCGCGTACCCGGTGACCGTTTCGCCCCACTCTACGGAACGAAACTTCTACGCTGCCGAATCACCGACTGCTGCGGCCCCGCACCGCGCGCCGCACCGACCCACGATGCAAGGATAGGCCGGTGAGTGAGCAACTTCCCGTCCCGTCCGAAGATGGTCTGCGCCGCTGTGTCGGTGAGATCGTCGACTTCGTCGACGCCGACGGCTGGGGCCGTCCGCCGGTGATGTTTGCGCTGGTCCCGACCGTGCTGCTGGCGGCGGAGGAACCGTCGCTCAGCGATCAGCTCGACGACGGCAACGAATACACCCCTATCGAACAGGGCGCATTCCCCGACGATGTCGAGGGTGGCAGCCCGGCGCTCGACGAGTTCCTGGCGACGACCAGCTGGCCTGCGTCGGTCGCCGGGTGCGTGCTCGTCCAGGAGATCGTGGTGTTGCCGCCGAGCGCCGAATCCGATCTCGACGACGCGCTCGCACCCCGGTTGTCCGATGCGCATGCGGCGGACGAAGCAGCCCGCCACGCGGCACACCACCATCCCGAGCGGCGCGGCGCGCGCCTGATCGCGGCAGTTCTGCGCGACGGTCCGTCGCTGAGCCTGCTGCAGTTGCGCCCCACCGACGACGACGATCCGTTCGCCGGTATCGAATTGCGCACCTACGAGAACCTGGCGCCGAATCTGATCGCCGCGCTCTACGCGACGCTCGAACCCAGCGACGACTGACGTCAGCCGCAGGTGGGTGCCTCGCCGCCGGCGGCGACGGACGCGAGTGCGCCGATCGCGCCGTCGAGCGATTCGACCTTGATCAGCCGGAGCCCGTCGGGTACGTCGGTGAGCGCCTCGGCGCAGTTGTCGGCGGGGACCAGGAAGACGGTGGCGCCGTCGTCGACCGCACCGTCGAGTTTGTGGGTGATACCGCCGATCGGTCCGACGTTGCCGTCCGAGTCGATGGTGCCGGTACCCGCGACGGCGAGTCCGCCGTTGAGCGGGCCGGGGCTCAACTTGTCGACGACGGCGAGGCTGAACATCAGGCCGGCGGACGGCCCGCCGATGTCGGCGAGGTTGAACGTGACGGTGAAGGGCACCTCCGGTACCTCCTCCGTGGTGATTCCGAGGTACCCCTTGTCCGGGTCGCCGGGTCGCGACGCAACGGTGACCTGCGTGTCCTCGTCGACACCGTCACGTCGCACCCGCACGTCCAGATCCGCGCCCGGGGCGACCGCGCCGACCGCGCGCTGCACGCTGCCCGCCGTCGTCACCGGTTCCCCCGCGACCGCGACGATCTGATCGCCCTCGCGGAGCACTCCGGTGGCGGGCGCGTCCTCGCCGACCTGCGCGACCCGAACGACGACCGGCATCCCCAGATGATGCAGCGCAGCAAGTTCGGCGCTGCGCTCGGACTGGGTGAACATCGCCTGGTCCGCCGCGCGGACGTCGTCCTTGCTGACGTCCGGTGGATACACGGTCTCGCGCGGGGCGAGCGCATACCGGCCGCTGACCCACACGGTCAGGGCCTGCGCAAGGGTGAGTTGATCGTTGACGCCGACCGTCGTCATCCGCAGTTGGCCGCTGGTCGCGTCGGGTTCGGCGCCGTCGATCTGCACGACGGGCTTGCCGTCGGCCTCGCCGAGCGTGTCGAATGTCGGCCCCGGACCGAGCGCCACGTACGGAACCCTCACGTTGGTGGCGATACCCGCCAGGGCGAGCAACGGTATCAACACCGCGAGCGGCGTCACGAAGCGTCGATTCACCCGGCCCAGGGTAGCGGGCGGCCGATGTTCGCGATCAGCGTGATCGCGGAACGCCGGTCACCGCGCCGGAGCCTTGTACCGTTGAATACATGAGCGACACGCCTTTCGGATTCTCGAACTCCGACGACGACCCGGACCGGAAGAAGGACGATCCCGGCACCGGCGGTTCCGGATCGGAGGGTGGCGCGTCCGGTAGCTCCCCGTTCGGTTTCGGGCTGCCCGGCGGCGCGAATCCCTTCGGCGGCGCAGACGCCGGCGCAAATCCCTTCGGCGCACAGGGTTTCGATCCGTCACAGTTCGGCCAGATGCTCGCCCAATTCGGCCAGATGCTCAGCGGCATGGGCAGCGCGATGGGAAGCGGCGGCACCGGGCCGGTGAACTACGAGGTCGCCATGAAGCTGGCTCGGCAGCAGATCGGGTCCTTCACGCCTGTCTCGGCCGGCGAATCCGATGCGGTCCGCGACGCGGCACATCTCGCGGAACTGTGGCTCGACGGCGCGACGACGCTTCCGGCCGGTGCGACGCGCACGGTCGCGTGGACACCGGTCGAGTGGCTGGAGAACACCCTCGACACCTGGAAGCGACTGTGCGACCCGGTCGCCGAGCAAGTGAACGGCATGTGGTTGCAGGGGTTGCCGGAAGAGGCCCGCGCGATGGCGGGTCCGATGCTCGGCATGTTCGGTCAGATGGGCGGACTCGCGTTCGGTTCGCAGCTCGGTCAGGCGCTCGGCCAGTTGTCGAAGGAGGTGCTGACCTCCACCGATATCGGGCTGCCGCTCGGGCCTGCCGGTACGGCGGCGCTGCTGCCCGAGGCGGTCGACAGGTTCGGTGACGGTCTCGAACAGCCCGCCCAGGAAGTACTGGTGTTCCTGGCCGCCCGCGAAGCCGCGCACCACCGTCTGTACAGCCACGTGCCGTGGCTGCGGCAGCGTTTGCTCGCGACCGTCGAGGACTACGCCCGCAATATCCGCATGGATTTCTCCGCCATCGAGGATCTCGCGCAGGGGCTGGACCCGTCTGCGCTGACCGATCCGTCGAAGTTGGAGGAGATTCTCAAACAGGGTGCGCTGGAGCCGCAGACCACTCCGGAACAGAAGCAGGCGCTCGAGCGGCTCGAGACGCTGCTCGCGCTCGTGGAGGGCTGGGTCGAGACCGTCGTGTCGGACGCGGTGGGCGAGCGACTGCCAGGGGCGTCGGCGTTGAGCGAGACCCTGCGTCGTCGTCGGGCGACCGGTGGACCCGCCGAGCAGACATTCGCGACGTTGGTCGGCCTCGAACTGCGGCCGCGCAAGGTGCGGGAGGCCGCGTCGCTGTGGCGCACCCTCACCGAGCAGGCCGGTGCGGACGCGCGGGACAAGGTGTGGGCCCACCCGGATCTGCTGCCCGACGCATCCGATCTGGACAGCCCGGCCGGCTTCGTCGATCGGGCGCTCGGCGGCGGCACCGGGGTGTTCGACGATCCGATCGCCCAGTTGCGTGCCACGGAGGAACGTGAGCGCGCGGAGCGGGAGAAGGGCGACGACGCCGGTTCCGACGAATCTGCATGATGCCCTGTTTCCGCAGGCAGAAGATGGTTTCAGTCTGTGGATAACTCGGTGATCGAGGGTGTGTCCGGGTGGCGGGGCTGTCAGGCTCGACGCCATGACGTCGACTCCTGCGCCCGCGGCCGGGCCCGCCCTCGATCCTTGCCTCGAACTGCTCCGTCGCCCGGACGGAACCGTCCAGCTCGGGTGGGGACCCGAGACGGGTGCCCTGGTGACGCCACCGGACGGTGTCGCCACGTTCGATCTGCTGGCCGTGTTGCGGATGCTCGACGGACGCCGGCCGCGTGAGTCGGTCCTGTCGCTCGTCGCCGATCGCGGCATGGACGTCGCCGCGGTCGAAGCGATCCTCGATGATCTCGTCGCGTGGGGGGCAGTGCGGGATGCGGCCGTACACCCCGACCCGAGCGTCGGCGGCATCGGCACGGAAGCCGGCGACGTCTCGGGAAGCACCGAACCGCGGGTGCGGATCCACGGCGACGGTCCGCTCTCGGATGCGGTGACCGGACACCTGGCGGTGTCGTCGGTGCGGGTGTCCCGGTCGGGTTCGTATCCGCGGACCAGCGATGCCTCGACGTGGAATGTGCAGTGTGTGCTGCTCACCGACGAGCTCACACCGGATCCGCACCTGGTGCAGGACCTGATGCGCCATCGGATTCCGCACCTACCGGTCCGGGTTCGCGACGGTCGCGGTGTCGTCGGCCCGTTCGTCGTCCCCGGCCGGACCAGTTGCTTGCGGTGCGCCGATCTTGCCCGCACCGATCTGGATCCGGTGTGGCCGCATCTGGCGGCCCAGTTGTGCGGCCGCATCGGTCGCGCCGACCGTGCCGTGGTGCTGGCGACCGCGGCGGTCGCCGTGGGACAACTCGACGCCGTCCTGAGCGGCGCTCCGGTGACCGCGCCGATTCTCGTCGACCGCACCCTCGAGGTGGACCTCGGTGCTCATCGGTTCACGACACGTCGCTGGTTTCGGCATCCGCGATGCGCGTGTGCACCGGCGACGGGTTCTGGTCGGGCATGATGGTGTGCGTGGCCGAAATTCCCCGCAAGAGCTCTTCCCGCACCGCCAAGCTGGCGAGCATCCCGATCGGGATCGCCGGGCGCGCCGCCGTGGGTTTCGGACGCCGGTTGGCCGGCGGCGACCGCGACGAGATCGACGCCGAACTGACCGCCAAGGCGGCCGAACAGTTGTTCTCCGTTCTCGGCGAACTCAAGGGCGGTGCCATGAAGTTCGGGCAGGCGCTCAGCGTCATGGAAGCTGCCGTCCCGGAGGAGTTCGCCGATCCCTACCGCGAGGCCCTGACCAAACTGCAGTCCGAGGCTCCGCCGCTACCGACGAAGGCTGTGCATCGGGTACTGGACCAGCAACTCGGAACGCGGTGGCGTGAGCGCTTCGCCTCGTTCGACGATGTGCCGTCGGCGTCGGCGAGTATCGGACAGGTGCACCGGGCGGTGTGGTCCGACGGGCGCGATGTCGCGGTGAAGGTGCAGTATCCCGGTGCCGACGAGGCGCTGCGTGCGGATCTGCGCACCCTGCAACGGTTCGCGAGCCTGTTCGCGACCGTCATACCCGGTACCGACGTGCGTCCGGTGCTCGACGAGCTGTCGGCGCGCACCGAGGAGGAACTCGACTACCGTATCGAGGCGGGAAATCAGCGCATGTTCGCCCGCGCCTACGAGGGAGATTCCCGCTTCTTCGTCCCACATGTCGTTGCGAGCGCCCCGAAAGTTGTGGTGAGCGAATGGCTTTCGGCAACACCCCTCTCGGCGATCATCCAGAACGGCAGCCGCGAGCAACGCAACCGTGCCGGAGCACTGCTCGCCGAGTTCCACTTCGCATCACCTGCCCTGGTCGGGCTGCTGCACAGCGATCCGCATCCCGGAAACTTCATGCTGCTCGACGACGGACGCCTCGGCGTCATCGATTTCGGCGCGACCGCGTCGATGCCCGACGGTCTGCCGCCGGTGCTGGGCCGGATGGTGCACCTGGCAGTGAACGAACAGTTCGACGATCTCACCGAACTGCTGTATGCGAATCGGTTCGTACTGCCGGGAAAAGAAGTCAGCGAGCGCGAGATCGCGGACTATCTGCGGCCGTTCACCGATCCGATTCGCACCGAATCGTTCCACTTCACGCGCGCGTGGCTGCAGAAGGCGGCGGGCACGGCCACCGACTTCTCCAGCCCCCAGTTCCGCACCGCACGGACGCTGAACATGCCACCGGAATATCTGAGCGTGTTCCGGGTGCTGCTCGGCTCGGTGGGCATCTGCGCGCAACTCGACGCGTACGCACCGTACATGCGGATCCTGTCGGAATGGCTGCCCGGATTCACCGACGACCGGTCCGAGGCACTCGACTGATCCCGAGCGCCCCGGACCGAGTCCGGACGTTTCACGAATTCCGGGTATTTCACGAATTCACGCGCACACCAATTGTTTCCGGGGACGCCCGCGGGGCCGCTTGCGAGCGACGACGGTGCCGTGGTCGAGGATCTCGCCGCCCCACACACCCCACGGTTCGGCGCGATCGAGTGCCGCCGCGAGGCAACGCGTGCGGATGGGGCACTCGATGCACAGCGCCTTGGCCTGCTCGAGTTCGGCCGGGTTCTCGGCGAACCACAGATCCGGGTTGTCCTGTCGGCACGGGAGTTCACGCGCACGTGCCGCCCCGGTCCGGTCGATCGCGAAACCGATCTCGGTCACGGTCGTGGTCGTGGCGGGCACAGTTGCGGTCGGCACAGTGGCCTCCTTCTGGCTGGTTCGGAAGATGGAGAGCGAACGGCAGCCGAAAGAAAAACGGCCACGGTCCGCTGAGCGGGGTCCGTGGCCGAAACGATGAGCGAGCTACCGGGAAATTTCCCGGAGCCTGCCTCGGGCCACGGACGAGGCTGCGGCAGCGCGGACACGATGTGCCCACGGTGCGCCGATGGGCGCCACGACGCGCGCGGCAGCCACACCTGCTCCAAGTGCGTTGAAGCCGAGCATTGTGTCCACCTCCTCACATCGTTTCGCGCACGAGTTCGTCCCGTGACAACGTCATCCAGCCTAGATTCGCGACCACCGATCGCACAACCCATTTTCTACCTGCGGTTTTACCGTCAGATGCCGAGAGTGTCGACGGATCGGTCGCCCCGCACGAGCGCCAGCACGTCCTCGCCGTACTGTTCGAGTTTCTTCGCGCCGATCCCCGGGATCGTCACCAGTGACCGGGTGTCGCCCGGTCGCTGCTCGGCGATCGCAACGAGCGTGTTGTCGCTGAACACGACGTAGGCCGGAACCTTCAGTTCCTTCGACCGTTCCCGCCGCCAATTCTTCAACGCCACCAACAGGTTTTCGTCGAGGTTCGACGGACAGCCCTCGCACCGGCCCAGCATCGTCGACGCCGATCCCATCAGCGGCTTGCCGCACACCCGGCACTGTGGCCGCTTCTTCTTCGACGGCGGCGGCGTGGCGATACGCGAGGCCGGCGAATCGTCGGGGATCAGTCCGAGCAGGAAACGGGACCGCCGCCGCGTCCGGCGGCCGCCCTCACTGCGCGACAGCGCCCACGACAGGTGCAGGTGGATACGGGCGCGGGTCACCCCGACATACAGCAGGCGGCGTTCCTCCTCGATGCCCGCCTCGTCCGGTGGGGTGCTGCGCTCGCCGATGACATGCGTGATCGGCAGGGTGCCGTCGACGAGCCCGACCAGGAACACCGCATCCCATTCGAGGCCCTTGGCGGCGTGCAGCGACGCGAGCGTCACACCCTGCACGGTCGGTGGCTGCCGGGCCTCGGCGCGCGCCGCGAGGTCGCGCAGTAACTCGTCGAGGGTGAGCTCGGGTTGGTGTTCGAGCAGTTCCTCGGTCAGTGCCACCAGCGCGGTCAGCGACGCCCACCGCTCCCGGGCCTGTGCACCGGCCGGTTCCGTTTCGGTGAGACCGAGCGGTACCAGAACCGCCCGGACGAGCGTGACGAGTCCGCTACCGCGGGCCGATTCCTCGGGCAGGTCGTCGCGGGCATTCGTCTGCCGCAGCGCGCCCACGGCCTGCCGAACCTCGTCCCGCTGGAAGAATCCTTCACCGCCCCGCACCTGATACGGGATCCCGGTCTGGGTGAACGCCTGCTCGTACGCCTCCGACTGCGCGTTGATCCGGTACAGCACCGCGATCTCGGCGGCGTCGACCCCGTCGCGCAGCAATTTCGCGATGGCCTTGGCGACCGCGGTGGCCTCGGCGGGCTCGTCGTCGTACTCGGCGAAGTGCGGTTGCGGGCCCGGCGGGCGCTGCCCGATCAGTTGCAGCCGGGTGCCTGCGATGCGCCCGCGTGCTTCGCCGATCACCTGGTTGGCGAGGTCGACGACCTGCGGGGTGGACCGGTAGTCGCGTTCGAGGCGCACGATCGTCGTATCCGGGAAGCGCCGGGTGAAGTCGAGCAGGTATTTCGGGGTGGCGCCGGTGAACGAGTAGATGGTCTGGTTGGCGTCGCCGACGACGGTGAGGTCGTCGCGGTCGCCGAGCCAGGCGTCGAGCACCCGCTGCTGCAGCGGTGTGACGTCCTGGTATTCGTCGACGACGAAGCAGCGGTACCGGTCGCGGAACTCCTCGGCGACGGCGTTGTTCTCCTCGAGTGCGCTGGCGGTGTGCAACAGCAGGTCGTCGAAGTCGAGGTACATGCCGTCCTCGCGCACCTTGAGCTTCTCGTACATCGCGTACACGGCCGCGACCCGCGCCGCATCGGCCGGCGGTTCGCGACGCATCCGTTCGACGGCGGCCGGATAGTCCTCGGCGGCGATGAGCGATCCCTTCGCCCATTCGATTTCCGAGAGCAGGTCGCGCACGGTGTCGCTGTCGGTCGGGAACTTGGTGCGGTGCGCGGCCTGCGACACGACCGCGAACTTGCGGTCGAGCAGTTGCCACGAGATGTCGCCGACGACCTGCGGCCAGAAGTATCGCAGCTGACGCAGCGCGGCGGCGTGGAAGGTGCGGGCCTGCACCTGAGTGTTCGATCCGCCGACACCGAGCTCGCGCAGCCGGGATCGCATTTCGCCCGCCGCGCGGGCGGTGAACGTCACGGCGAGGACCTGACCGGCGGAGACGTGACCGGCGGAGACGAGGTGGGCGATGCGCCGGGTGATGGTGCGGGTCTTGCCGGTGCCTGCACCGGCGAGCACACACACCGGTCCGCGGGGGGCGAGCACCGCCGCCGCCTGCTGTGGGTCCAGTCCGTCCACCGCGCCATCCGCTCGCATGGGCTCCATCATGGCAGTGCGCGCCGACACCCCCACCGTGCGCCTCCCAGATCCCTGTGGTGCGGAACACATTCGAAACCCCGCCGGGAACAGACCCGACCCGATGTGGCGTTGTCGCGGACATGACCACGAGCGAAGCGCCCGCCCTCACGATGTATTCGACGACCTGGTGCGGCTATTGCCGCCGGCTGAAGACGCAACTCGATGCGAACGGCATCGCCTACGCCGAGATCGACATCGAGGCCGACCCGGCCGCCGCGGAATTCGTCGGCAGCGTCAACGGCGGCAACCATGTCGTTCCGACCGTGCAGTACGCCGACGGCAGCACCGCCACCAACCCGTCGCTGGTCCAGGTCAAGGCCGCACTGGGCCTGTAGGACGCGCCGCCCGGGTCAGGCGTTCGCCCACCCCTCTAGCATGCCGCGCGCGATCGAGATGGACCCGGGCAGCAGCAGCGGCGCATCGTCGGACGACGCCCAGTCCCCCACGTCGAGCGCCGCGCGTACCTGGTCGCGGGTGAACCACGCCGCGTCGGCGATCTCACCGTCCTGAAATGCGAACGGCTGTTCCGGATCCGCGACCGCGGCGAATCCGAGCATCACCGACCGCGGGAACGGCCACGGCTGACTACCCAGGTAACGGACGTCGCGCACGTCGAGCCCGACTTCTTCACGAATCTCACGGGCCACACACGATTCGAGGGATTCACCGGCCTCGACGAAACCGGCGAGCACCGAGAACCGCCGCTCCGGCCACGTGGGCTGACGGGCGAGCACCACGCGGTCGCCGTCGTCGTGCACGAGACAGATGATCGCCGGGTCGGTGCGCGGAAACTCCTCGTGCCCGCTGACGGTGCTCACGCGCGACCATCCGGACATCGTCGGTTCGGTCGCGGAACCGTCGAGCGCGCTGAACCCGGCCTGATCGTGCCAGTTCAGCAACGCCACCGCGCTGACCATCAGGTCGGCGTCGGCACTGTCGAGGTGCTCGCCGAGGCGACGCAGGTCCGCGACCGGCCCGGTCTGGGCGAGCACCCGTACCGCCCACACGTGCCGGTCGTCTCGGATGCCGAGGAACACCGCGCCGGATTGTGGTTCGGGCCCGAGTTCGACGGCCTTGCCGAGCACCACCGTGGTGCCGTCGACCGGCACCTGTCCGCGCCGGTCGACGCGCAGCAGCCGGGCCCGGGCCCAGCCTGCGCGCAGCGCGTCGACGTCGGAACGCAGTTCCTCCGCGCGGTCGACGACGGTGCGGGAGAGCAACGGGGTGCCGGACAGCTCGAAACGGGTCACGCCCTGCACCTTAACCGCGTACCGGGACAGGGAAGTCGCGGCGACACCCGGATCAGGCCGACACGCGACGGATGTAGAGCAACTTGTCGTTCGCTTCGACGGCGTCGACCTCCGGGGCGCCGATGCGCAGCAGACGTCCGTCGCGGACGACCCCGAGCACGATGTCGGACAGGTGCCGCGGCGACCCGCCGACCTCCCCCGGTTCGACGTCGCGTTCGGCGATCGCGAACCCGGCCTCGGGGGTCAGTAGGTCCTCGATCATCTCGACGACATTCGGGGTGGTCGTCGCGATGCCGAGCAACCGGCCCGCGGTTTCGGAGGAGATGACCACCGAATCTGCGCCGGACTGCCGCAACAGGTGGGTGTTCTCCGATTCGCGGATCGCGGCGACGATCTTCGCTTTCGGGGCGATCTCGCGGGCGCTGAGCGTCACGAGCACCGCGGTGTCGTCGCGGTTCGCGGCGACGATGACCGCCGACGCGTGCTGTACTCCGGCCAGGCGCAGCACGTCCGATTTCGTCGCCGACCCGTGCACCGTCACCAACCCCTGCCCGGCTGCCGTTTCCAACACGATCGGGTCCATGTCCACCACCACGATGTCCGACGGCGCAATGCCGTCGCCGAGCATGGCGTCGACGGCGGTGCGGCCCTTGGTGCCGTAGCCGATGACGACGGTGTGATTACGCACTCTGCGCCTCCAACGCTGAATCTTGAACGCCTGCCGGGAATTCTCGGTCAGCGCCGAGAGTGTCGTACCGACCAGGACGATGAGGAAGAAGATCCGCAGCGGGGTGATCAACAGGACGTTGAGCAATCGCGCTTCGGGTGTGAACGGTGTGATGTCTCCGTAGCCGGTGGTGGAGAGCGAGACCGTCGCGTAGTAGATGCAGTCGAGCAGGGACATCTCGTTGTCCTGCACGTCGCGGTATCCGTCGCGGTCGATGTAGACGACGAGAACCGCCAGGGTCAACGCGGCAAGCGCGTATCCGATACGCCGGGCGATGGCCACGCTGGGGCTCCGCTGTTCCTGCGGTACCCGCAGGACACCCACGAGCGCAAAATCCGGGCGTTCGGTGAGCTGATCGGAGCGGCTGAACCGCGCGCGCAACCTACCGGGCATTGCGTGGACTCCACCTTGTCGTCGTCGGTGTGTCGGCACCGGTGGGTGCAGACGTCGCGTCGCAGCCTACGCGCCGTGGACTACCGTGGCGCACATGTCCACTCAACCGACCCGCACCGCCGCCCTGCGGCTCGCTGCGCTCCTGCTCGGCTCGGGAACGCTGCATTTCGTTCGCCCGCAACCCTTCGACCGGATCGTGCCGCGGGCACTGCCGGGCGAGGCCCGCACCTACACCTACGCCTCGGGGGTCGCGGAACTGGCCGTCGGAACCGCGCTGGTGATCCCGCGGACGCGGCGACTCGGTGGCGCCCTCGCCGCCGCGCTGTTCGTCGCGGTGTTCCCCGGCAACATTCAGATGGCCGTGTCGTGGTTGCGCAGCGACCGTGTCTCGGCCGCGGCGAAGACGGTCGCCGTCGCGCGTCTACCGCTGCAAATCCCGTTGATCACCGAGGCCGTGAAGGTGTGGCGGGGAACCGACCGGCACACGCCCTGACGGCAGGACGCGCGGTTCCGGCCCGGCGTCACCCGGGCCGCACGACCGATTCGACGAGGCTGTGTATCGCTGCGGCGAGCCGCTCGGCCCGACCCGTGCGAATGTGGTGCAGGACCATCTCGCCCCCCAGCGTGCCGAGCAGGACCCTGGCCAGTACCTCGGCGTCGACATCCGGTCGAGCGTCCGCCAGTAGTGCCTCGATGTGCCCGTACCAGAATGCATGGATCGCCTCGGCATGCGGATCGTCGGTGGCGTTGTCGTAGGCGATCATCAATTCGACGTTGTTCACGACCAGCCGGAACATCTCGTCGAAGTAGGCGAGCAGACGCTCGTCGGCCGGCGCACCCGGTCCCAGGGGCGGGTCTCCGGCGAGGACGGCGGCGCGCAGGGCGTGGGCGCGCTCGTAGACCAACGCCCGCATCAATCCGGCCCGGTTACCGAAGCGGTGGAAGATCGTGCCCTTGCCCACTCCGGCGGCCCGGGCAATCTGTTCGATAGAGACGTTGTCGGCGCCGAACTCGATCAGCAGGGCGTCCGTGGCCTCGAGAATCACCCGCCGGTTGCGCACCGCGTCGCTGCGCTCACGCCTGTGTTCGTTACTCACGCGTACCTCCATTGACAAGTTGACCGTCGGCCCATAACGTGCGGCGCGTCCCCATAACTGGACCATCGGTCAACTTAAGGGAGTGTCTGATGCAAGCAATCGTAATGACCTCGGTCGGCGAACCCGGCGTTCTGATGGCACGCGATGTACCCGCGCCGATACCGGGCCCCGGTCAGGTACTGATCCACACCGACGCGATCGGAGTCCATTTCGCCGAGACCCAACTCCGATCGGGGACGTACCCCACACCGACCGCTCCGCCCTTCGTGTTCGGTGGCGAAGCGGCCGGAGTCGTCACCGACGTGGGGCCGGGAGTCGATCTCGGCCTGATCGGCACGCGGGTCGTCGCAACGACCGACGACGGCACCGGCGCCTACGCCGAACAGGTTGCCGTGACGGCGTCTTCGGCGATTCCGATCCCGGACGGCCTGTCGACGATCGACGCCGTCGCCGTGGCGGTACCGGGCGCGGTGGCCTTGACACTGCTGCGGGCCGCGGCACTTCGAGAAGGCGAGACGGTCCTCGTGGAAGCCGCGGCTACCGGCGTCGGCGCCTACCTCACGCAGCTGGCACGGGAATTCGGCGCCGGACGGATCGTCGCGACTGCTGGCACCGCCGCGAAACGCGAGCAGGCGAGGGCACTCGGCGCGGACGACGCCCTCGACCACTCCGTCTCCGGCTGGCAGGAAACTGTCCGCGAGTCACTGGGCGGCAACACGATCGATGTCGTCTTCGAGTCGATCGGTGGCGACGCGGCGACCGGGCTCCTCGATGCGATGACACCAGCGGGCGGACGCATGCTGGTCTACGGACTCCTGACCGGCCGACCGGCCGCCGTCACCACCGAGGACCTGCTCTTCCGCGGGCTCACGCTCACGGGGTGCGCCGGACCGGCCTGGCTCGGGCGCGTCGCCGCCGCCAAGGCCGAGATGCTCGCGCGGGCCGCTACCGGAACCGTCACTCCGCTGGTCGATTCCGTGATCCCGCTCGACCGGGCCCACCTCGCGCACGAGAAGATCGAGGAGCGGCGGACAGCCGGCAAAGTGATCCTGGCGCCCACCACTCCCCGGGTCGACGACAACCCGCAGTCGCGGTAGGCACCGATGCGGTCGCGGGCCGTTGGAAGGGCGCGAGCCCGCAACCGGCCGACCGGAGCGCCGGGACGGACGTGACGGGCACGACCGCCCCTGGTGGGGCGAGCCTCCACCAGGGCGGCCGAATGCTTGCGCCGGCCGGCTTGCCGGTCCCCGGTCGGCCACACCGCGTCCGGACGCAATCGCGACTATGAAATATCCTGCGGCGCTCCACCTTCGGAAGTTGACGAATCAGAACCATCACGCACTACACCGGCCGCGCGGATCAACCGCTCGAGTTCCCCGGCGCCCGGCAGATCGGCAGGCGCGACCGTCCGTCCGGTCCGGACATAGTGGAATGCGGCCCGCACCCGATCGAGAGGAGGCTCGGCGGGACGACCGGTGCGTCGGACGGTGCGCGCGGCCATGAGCTGCGCCCACGCGAGACGGTAGGCGGCGAGTTGCAGCGCCACCGACTTCAGTTTCTCGTCGGTCGGTTCGGCACCGGTCTTCCAGTCGATGACCGTCCAGCCGCCGTCCGGATCCTCGAACACCGCGTCGATGCGCCCACGGATCACGGTACCGCCGAGGGACGTCTCGAACGGCACCTCCACCTCGACGGGGCTGCGCTGCGCCCACGGTGACCGCAGGAACGCTTCCTGCAACCGGTCGAAGTCGGATTCGTCGCCGCCCTCGTCGTCGGCACCCGGCAACTCGTCGAGATCCAGCAGCCGCGTCGCGCCGTAGCGTCGTTCGAGCCACGCGTGGAACGCGGTACCACGGCGGGCGAGCGGATTCGGCCGGAACGGCAGCGGTCGCCGCAGCCGGGCGGCGAGCGCATCCGGGTCGGTCGCGAGGTCGACGAGCTGACTGACCGACATCTGCGCGGGCAGCATCACCTCGGCGCCGTGTTCGACGCGGCGCTCACGTTCAGCGAGCAGCGCATCGACGTCGGCGGCCCAGTCGTCGGGATCGTCCTCGATGCTCGCCGGGGGTGCCGGCTCGGGTTCGTCGAGCGCGGCGAGCACCAATGCCGCACCGTGTTCGACGTCGGCACGGCGGGCCCCGAGCGGGTCGCGCGGCCACGGCGCCGTGTGCGGGGTCGCCGCCAGCGGATTGTCGGTGCCGGCGTCCGGGGCGGGTGCCCAGGTGTCGATCGCGCCGAGATCCGGTTGCGTCTCCACGAGGTCGTGCAGTTCGGTCAGGAACGGCGACGGGCCCTTCGGCTGGCTCCCCGACTCGGCCCAGTGGTGCGCCGAGACGAGCAGGACTCGTTCGGTCCGGGTCAACGCGACATAGAACAGGCGGCGATCCTCGTCGAGTTTGCGCTGTTTGAGCGCGTCCTTGTGGGCGGCGATCGTGTTCTCGAGGACTTTGCGGTCGTAGACGTCGTCGAGGTCGAGCAGCGGCACCCCGTCCGTCGCGTCACTGCCCGCCGCGGTGTCGGCGCGGTCGCCGCGCAACTGCGGCGGGAGTTCCGCGACCGCACCGAGCCACGTGACCGCCGCCGTCGACGACGGGAACACCCCGGCGCTGACGTGCGGCACGGCCACGACCTCCCATTCGAGGCCCTTCGCCGAGTGCACCGTGAGCACCTGCACGCAGTTCGGGTCGACCTCCACCTCACCGGGCGCGAGACCCTGTTCGATCTGTTCGGCGGCGGCCAGATAGGCAAGCAGTCCGGTGAGCGTGGTGGCACCGCGTCCGGCATATCCGGCAACGACGTCGGCGAACGCGTCGAGGTGTTCGCGGCCGGTGACAGCTCCCCTGGTGTCGACCCGGGCCTGGGCTTCGATTCCGATGCCGAGCACGCGTTCGACCTCGGCGACGAGTTCGGTGAGCGGCTGCCCGAGTCGCTCGCGCAGCGACGCCAACTCCTTCGCGAGCGCGGTGATACGCGCATACCCGAACTCCGAATAGCGTTGTCGTGCACCCGGGTCCGAGATTGCATCGGCGAGGCCGGCCTGTTCGGCCTGTTCGCCGGGCATGGCCGCATCGAGTGCGTCGTCGAGAGTCGCCGTATCGGCGACCGCGCCGGTGACCGCGTATCGGCCACCGATCGCCAGCTCGCGGGCCCGCCGCCACAACGCCGTCAGGTCGGCGGCCCCGAGTTGCCAGCGCGCACCGGTGAGTACCCGCACCGCGCAACTCCCCGCCATCGGGTCCGCCGCCAACCGCAGCATCGCGATGACATCGGCGACCTCCGGGGTGTGCAGCAGACCCCCGAGTCCGACGACCTCGACGGGCAGACCCCGCACGCGTAGCGCTTCGGCGATGGGGGCGGCGTCGGCGTTGCGGCGCACCAGCACCGCAGCGGTCGGCGGCTTCTCACGACCGTCCACGCGGTATTCGGCGGCGATCCGGTCTGCGATCCAGTCGCGTTCGGCCACGATGTCCGGGTGCAGCGCGAGCCGTACATCGCCGGGGTCCGCGCCCGGGCGCGGACGCAGCGTGCTGACCGCGACACCGCCGTAGCGCAACGGTTCGGTAACGTGGTTGGCCAGTGTCAACGCCTCCGGTGGGTTGCGCCAACTGGTGAGCAGTTCCAGGATCGGTGCGGGCCGGCCGCGGACCGGGAAATCGGTGGTGAACCGCGGCAGATTCGCCGCCGACGCGCCGCGCCACCCGTAGATCGACTGCATGGGGTCACCCACCGCGGTCACCGCGAGTTCCGGGTCCTGGTCACCACCGAACAGGGACGACAGCAGGATCCGCTGGGTGTGCCCTGTGTCCTGGTACTCGTCGAGCAGAACCACCCGGAACCGTTCGCGTTCGCCACGGCCCACCTCGGAATGGTCCTGCGCGACCCGTGCCGCGAGCGACATCTGACTGCCGAAGTCGAGCGCACCCTCACGTCGCAACGTGTCGGCGAGCCGCTGCACCAACGGCAGCAACGCAATTCGGTCGTGCTGGGCACCAAGGAGGTCGAGCAGTGCCTTCGACGGGCCGCCGCGCTGCCCCGGCCCGGCGGGCAGCGTGTGGATCAGCTTGTCGAGCTCGGTGTGCGCCTGCCGCAGATCGTCGGGGTCGACGAGGTGCTCGGCGAGCTGCCCGGACAACGCGAGCACGGCCTCGGTGACCGAGGCGGGGTTGCGATCGGTGTCGAGGTCGCCGTCCCACGCGCTGACCACCCGATGCGCGATCTGCCACAATTCGGTTTCCGACAGCAATGTCGCCGACGGTTCGATGGGCAGCAACAGTCCGTGCTCACCGAGCAGACGTCCCGCATACGCGTGGTAGGTGCTCACCTCCGGCTCGCTGCCGAGGATACGACCGCGTAATGCGCCGCTCGGGTCGAGGTCGCGCACCAGCCGCGACCCGGCGAGCGTGGCCAGGCGCTTACGGATGCGGGTGGTCAGCTGCTGCGCGGCCTTCCGGGTGAACGTCAGGCCCAATACCTGTTCCGGCTCGACGAATCCGTTGGCGACCAGCCACACCACCCGCGCGGCCATCGTCTCGGTCTTGCCCGCGCCTGCACCTGCGACGACGAGCACCGGCCCGCGCGGCGCCTCGATGACGGCGCACTGCTCGGCGGTCGGCGCGAATTTCTGCCCCAGCGCGGCGGCGAGTTCGACCGCCCCGACACGCCGCTCATGACGCACCCGCGGTGTGCTCATCCGCCGGTCACCTGCCTGCCTTCGTCGTGCGCGGGGCAACTCGACATCACCGGGCAGTGCCGGCATCCGTCGTTGACCTGCGCGAGGAACTGCGGTCCGCGGGTGGCGGCGGCGGCTTCGTGGATGACCGTGCGCCAATGCTCGATCCCCTCCGCATCCAGGGGCGGCTGCACGCGCTGCGCGGCGCCGTCCTTGTTGTGCGATTTGGCCACGAACACCAACCGCGCTCCACCCGGTTCGGTCGCCGGTTCGCCCTCGATCGCGCCGGCCGCGGCCGCAACCTGATAGGCGGCGAGTTGCGCGTGGTCGCGTGCAGCGTCCTTGGTGACCGGATTCTTCGCAGTCTTGACATCGACGACGACAGGCCGCCCGTCCAGGTCCCGTTCGAGGCGGTCGATGCGACCGCGTAACTGCACTCGGGGCAGGTCCTCGGTGGGCGGTTCGAGGATGCCGTCGACACCGACCTCGACACCCACCTCGGTCAGCTCGCCGCGCGAACCGTGCAGCCAGGTCGTGAACGTCTCCAGCATCGTGCGGGTTCGTTCCAGCTCGCGTCGTGCATACCACTGGGATCCGAGATCGACGGAGTCCCAGGCACGTTCGAGGGCACGATCCACCTGGTCGGGCGGTATTCGACCGGCGAGGGCCTGCACCAGGGTGTGCACGAGTGTGCCCGCGACCGCGGGCGAGTTCTCGCCGTCGGTGCCGCCGTGCCGCTCGAACATCCACCGCAGCGGGCAACTCGTGAGCTGCTCGATCGTGGACGGGGACAGCGGCACCGCCTCGGTGTCGGTGTCCCACAGTGGCCGGTCGGTACTCGGG